>NZ_BAABGM010000023.1:0-514 GCF_039541575.1 Fodinibacter luteus
GCGGTGCTGGTGGTCTCCAGCAGGGTGCCGGTGCGGGCGTCGAGCAGGGCCCGGCCCACCTGCAGGGGGACGGTGGACAGCAGCGCCTCGATGGTCTCGGCGTCGATGAACCCGATGCCCGGGATCTCGCACCCGTCCAGGGCGGCCGAGATCCGAAACGCCGCGCCGAGCCCCTGACCGCCGACCGCGGGCGCCCACGGCCGACCCGCGCCGCCGCCGCCGGCTGCGGGCTCGTGGCCGGCCGCGGCCTCGTCGATGCTCGCGGCGTGGGCAGCCTCGTCGGGCGGGGCCTCGTCGCGGGTCGCGGGCTCGTCGCCGGTCGCGGTCTGGTCAGCCTGGTCGGGCGGGGCCTCGTCGCCGGTCGGTGCCTCGGTGGTGGTCGGGCCCTCGTCGGCCCTCTGGGTGTGCTCGGTGGTGTGCTGGGCGGTGGCGGTGGCGGTGTCGCGGGCGGTCTGGGCGTCGGGGCCGGTGATGACGGGGATGCCCAGGGTGAGCTGGGCGGTGAGGGTGACGT
>NZ_BAABGM010000024.1:0-166128 GCF_039541575.1 Fodinibacter luteus
CCACCAGGCGCGGCGGCGTCCCCGCCGGGCGGCACTGCCTCCGACACCGGTCGGGCCACGGCACCCTCGGTCACGGCATCCCCGCTACCGGCAGCGGCGGCCTGACCGCCGCCCCCAGGCGGGACACCGCCACCACCGCACGGCACGGCATCCACGGACCCGCACGGCGCGGCATCCGAACCACCGGGCGGCACGGCATCCCCGCCGCCGGCGGCGGCGACCTGACCGCCGAACCCAGCCGCAGCGACCTGCTCACCGGGCGGCACGGCATCCAGAACCGGCCGCGGCACACCACTCCCCGGGCTGCCGCCCGGACCCTCACACCCCAGTTCCCCCGCCATGAGAAAACCGTACAGGTGTCCACCGACACCGACCCGCTCCCACCACCGCACCCTGTGGACGACGACAACGACTGACGGCCCTGTGGACGAACCACCCCAGGAGCCCGGGTCCGACGGGGTCGCCCTGGGACGCCTCAGCCGGGTGGGGCCGTGACGACGTAGACCTCACCCACCCCCTCGAGCTGGACCGCCCCCTCGTTCGCAGGCAGGAACACCGAGCCCACGTCCCCGAGCTCAACGGTGCCCGATGCCGAGGTCAGCACCACGCTCCCCCGCAGGCAGAAGACGATGCGGGGCCCGTGACCCGATGGAAGGACCCGTCCCGGCGTGACGCGGTAGAGCACGAAGCGGTCGGAGGCGCTCTCGAACAGCTCGAGGCCGGGCTCGACGACCCGACCGCGGCCGGCGACGCCGTCGGCCCGCGGGTTGACGATCCGCAAAAGTTCCGGGACGTTGACCTCCTTGCAGGTGAGACCCGCGCGCACGACGTTGTCGGAGTTGGCGAGGACCTCGATCCCGAGTCCACGCACGTAGGAGTGCAGCACGCCGGCCGCGACGTCGATGTACTCCCCCGGCTGGAGCACGCGGTGGTGCATGAGCAGCAGCACGACGAGCCCGATGTCGTCGGGGTGGCCCTCGGCGACTCCGACGACGGCGGCGGCGTCGTCACCGAGCGCGTCACCCGCCGCCTCGAGGCGCACGCATGCGGCGACGACCTCGCGGGCGAGGTCGGGGACCTCGTGCTCCGGGGTGGCGAGCACACCGGCGAGCAGGGCGTGCGCAGGGTCGGTCGCACTCGCTGCCTTCTCGACCAGCTCGGTGAGCCGTGGCACGTGCAGGCGGGCGGCCAGCTCGGCCACCTGCGCATGGGTGCGCATCCCGACGAACACCTCGAAGGGCGCGATGGCGAGCAGCAGCTCAGGTTTCGCCCAGCCGTCGACGTAGACGGCGTCACCCGTCATGGCGCGCAGGGTTGTCGCCTGCTCGGCCGTGGGGTGCGCCTGGATGGAGATGGCACGCCCCGGCGCCAGGACCTTGAGCAGGAAGGGCAGCCGCGGCCCGAACCGCTCGACGCACTCGGCGCCCAGCTCCGCGACCGGGTCGGCGGCGACGACGGCGGCGAGGTCGGGTGAGCCCGGGCGGTCCGTGCCGCTCGGACCCTCCTCGTGCGCCCCCATCCACAGCTCCGACTCCGGCTGCGGGCTCGGGATGGGCCGCCCCTGCAGGCTCGCGATGGACACGTGCGATCCCCAGGCGTCGGTGAAGACGACGGGTGTCAGTCGGTCCACGGATCCTCCGGGGGCGGGGCTGGGCACCCGATGCTAACGCGCGACGGCCGCCCGGTCGTCGACCCGCCCGGCCCCCGCGTCCGAGGTGGCGACGGCCAGGGCCGTCACGACCTCGGGGTCGTACTGGTAGCCGAGGCCGAGGTGGATCCGCTCGAGGGCCGCCGCGACCTCGGAGGGGTCCTCGCGCCGCCCGGTGAGGTCGGCGAAGGCGTTCGCCACCTTGATGATGCGGCTCGCGACGGGGACGTCGTCGCCGAACTCGCGCACCTGGCGGTACGGGGTCGTCTGGGCCTCGACGTAGTCGGCGACGGCCTCGAGTCCCTCGGCGTGCCGGATGATGCGGGCCCCCTCGACCGCGATGTCCAGCTGGTCGCTCGGTGCGGCCAGCACGGTGGCACCCCCGGGGATGGGGTCGCGCAGCGAGATCTGGCCGAGGTCGTGGAGCAGCGCCGCGTACTCGACCTCGCGCAGCTCGCGGGCGGACAGGCCGAGGACGCGCCCGATGCGGACGCTGAGGTCGGCCACCCGCTCCGCGTGGTGTCGCGGCGTGTACCCGCCCTCCTCGGTCAGGCGGGACAGGGTCGCGATCGTCTGACGGTACGTCTGCCGGTTGCGCGCGTAGCGACCCACCGCCACGTACGTGATGGCCAGCGGGAACAGGGCCGTCGGGAGGGCGAGCAGCCCCAGCACCGGGGCCATGAGCGCGACGAGGGGACCGGTGGTGACGACCGCGAAGGTGAGCGGCGCGACCTCACCGATCTCGTCACGCAGGGCGGCCGACCACGGGGTGCGTTGCCGCTCCGACTGCACCGCCGCCGTGAGCATGATCTCGACGATGACGCCGACCGCCGCGACGACCGCCATGACGCAGGCGATGACCGACAACGGCACCGTCCGGTCGATCTCGAGATCCCAGAGCGACTGCCCCTCCGGGCCGAGCCCCCGCGTCAGCCAGGCGGCGACGCCGACGCCGACGAGGCGGGCCGCCACCTGGTCGATCTCGACGGCCCGCCCGCGCACCCAGCGCACGGCCGCAGCGAGCAGCAGGCCACCGGCCACGACGAGGACGACGAAGCCGGCGTCGACGTCGAACGTCGGCTCACCGTGGATGCGGCCGACGAACGCCGTGGCGAGCGCCGACGCCGACGCAAGGGGGGCCGCCATCCGCCCGCTCGGCATCCGGAGCCGGAAGAGCTCGCCCGCCGTGACGGCCAGCACGAACGCGAGGACGGTCCGCTCGTGCACCGTGAGCAGCGACCGCAGGGATCCCGCGTCGGCGTAGAGGGCCCCCCCGAGGACGAGCGCGCCGACGGCGAGGGTACCCCACGTGCGGGGCCCGTCCGGGCGGGTCGTCGGCGCGGTCATCCGGCCGCCACGCTCGCCCGGCGGGTCAGCGCCTGCTCGAGGGTTCGCAGGAGGTCCTCACGACCGGCGGGGGTCGTGCGCAGGACGGCGAGGGCCTCGTCGTGGGACAGGCGGATGCCGTCCGGCGTCCCGACCTCGGTGAGGAGGTCGTACTCGTCGGCGAGACCGACGACGAGGGCGGGGAGGCCGAGCGAGTCCCCTGTCGAGATCCCCGGGGTGACGGCGTCCCGGTGGTGCCGGATGGCGTCGAGCGACCCGGACAGGAAGCTGAGGTCGACGAGGAGGTCGGCTCCCCGGGCCGGGTAGTGCCGGAGCGCGCCGACGCCGCCGATCCCCGAGCCCCGCACGAGGGCCGTCGGCAGGGCCGTGAGGCCGAGGTCGTGGAGCATCCCGCCGGTCCGGATGTCGGCGACGACCTGGGGGCGCAGCCCGAGGTGCTCGGCCATGTGGGCGCACAGCTGGGCCACCCGAGCGCTGTGGCCGATGAGGTGGGGTGCCTTCGCCTCGACCGCCGCGACGAGGACCTCGAGGGCCCGCTCATGTCCCGTGACCTCCTCGGCGTACTGCCGGTAGGCCCACTGGGCCACGACGAGGGGTGGGAGGACGAGCACGACGCTCGCCGGACCGAGCCCCGCGGGCTCCCAGAGCACGACCATGATGAAGGCGATGACGCCGTAGCCGAGGTAGGCCGGGCCGCTCGTGCCGAGCAGCCGACCCATCTGGGTGCGCATCGGCACGCCCTGGGACAGGCGCACGACCCCGGCGATGAGGACGAGGTTGACGAGCGCCTGGGCGAGGTCGGCGACGAGGATGGGGATGCCGATCTGACGGACGATCTCCCACGTGCCGACGACACCCTCGGCGTCCCGCGGGCCACCCGCAGCGAGGTAGATGGCGGCTCCGCTGACGCCGAGGATGGCCGACATGCCGGTGTTGAAGAAGCGTGCCTTCAACGGCAGCTGCCCACGCTGGAGCGGGCCCACGATGATGCCGATGACACCGGCACCCGCGGGCCCCAGCAGCGCCATCGACGCGAGCAGGATGATGCTCGCGAACGACAGCTGGACCCGGTCGTTGTCGACCTCGACGGACCCGAGCCACCAGGTGAGCACGGCAAGGAGCACCATGACACCGAAGGAGGCGTCGAGGACGATGCCGTCGACCCGCACCGCCGTCGCGGTGAGACCGAGCCCGACGGCGACGACGAGCACGACGTACGCGGTCGTCGCGTGACCGACGCGCCGGGCTGCGGCACCCTCCGCTCGGGAGGCGTCAGTCGACATGGATCAGGTGGTCACTACCCCTTCCAGGTCCAGGTCTCGACGGACGCCACGGCGTCGCCGAAGCTCGGGGGACCGGCGGCGGCGACGCTGGGAGCGATGACTGCCATGGCTGCGAGGATCGCTGCGGCGACGAGAGTGCGCATCCTGCTCATGATGGGTGTTCCTTTCAGAGGCGGTACCCGGCCCCGGGACGGCGGGGGTCCGAGATGCTCCGAGTCTCCCATGCACTGCCGTGTGCGACAATCGACACGACCGGTGACGACCGCAACGGTCCTCACCCGGAGCCGACTCCCCCGACGAAAGGCAGCCTGATGAGCAAGCGCGCCCGCAAGCGCCGCTCGCGCAAGGGCAACAAGGCCAACCACGGCCGCAAGCCCAACGCCTGAGCACGACTCGACGCACGATCACCCGGTACGCCGCGCGGCGGACCGGGTGATCGCGTCAGTGGGGGCCGGAGCAAGGGCTCCGGGGACAGGACAGGCCGGGGTGAGCGCCCGGGCAAGGCCCGGCGAAACGCCCGGGGAAGGCCCGGCGAAACGCCCGGGGAAGGCCCGGCGAAACGCCCGGGGAAGGCTCGGCGAAACGCCCGACCACGGGCCGGCTCGCGTGCGGCTCAGGCCTCGGACTCGAAGCGCACCGTCGTGATGCGCTGCATGATCTGCATCCGCACCGCGGCCGGCGCCGTCTCGCCCGAGCACGACCGGCGCACGACCTGCTTGAGCGCGACATCGAGGTCGTGCTCGGCCAGGCAGGGCTGGCACTCGTTGAGGTGCGCGGCGACGCGGCGCACGTCGTCGGCGCTCATCTCGCCGTCGAGGTACTCGTAGATGCGGTGCAGGACCTCGGAGCAGTCGCCGTGACCGGCGTGGTCGTCGTGGGTCATGACTCCTCCTGGGTCCCGAAGCCGCGCTCGCGGGCGTACTCCGTGAGCAGGCCGCGCAGCTGGCGTCGCCCGCGGTGCAGCCGCGACATCACGGTGCCGATGGGGGTGCCCATGATCTCGGCGATCTCCTTGTAGGCGAAGCCCTCGACGTCAGCGAGGTAGACGGCCATCCGGAAGTCGTCGGGAAGCTCCTGCAGGGCGCGCTTGACCTCGGTGTCGGGCAGGTGCTCGAGCGCCTGCGCCTCGGCGGACTTCAGCCCGGCCGAGGTGTGGGACTCGGCGCGGGCGAGCTGGTAGTCCTCGACCTCGGCGGCGTCGGACTGGAGCGGCTCGCGCTGCCTCTTGCGGTAGGTGTTGATGTAGGTGTTCGTGAGGATGCGGTACATCCACGCCTTGAGGTTGGTGCCCGGCTGGTACTGGTGGAACGCCGCGTAGGCCTTGGCGTAGGTCTCCTGGAGGAGGTCCTCGGCGTCGGCCGGGTTGCGGGTCGTGCGCATCGCGGCGGCGTACAGCTGGTCGAGCAGCGGCAGCGCCTCTCGCTCGAAGCGGGCCTGGCGCTGGGCGGGGGTCTCGGTGGCGACGTCGGTCTCGACCGCTGGGCTGTCGTCGACGGGCGTGGGTGGTGTGCTCATCGGTTCCCAGCCTATCCGGGCCCGGCTGGGGGCTGAGGTGTCGAGGACGAACACGAGGGCGGGGCCTTCCGACGCGGGTGCGGACAGGGCGGTCAACGCCACGGACCGCCGACCCATTCCCCGCGAAGCCCCGGCTCAGCCTTCGGGCAACCGGGTCAGCACGGCCGCGGCCACCTGCGCGGCGGCCCGCTCGAGCGCGTGCGGGCCGGGCACGGCATCCAGCGTGGCGTGCGGCGGGAGCACGCCCCGCACCTCGTCGGGGGTCCCGAAGGGGTCGGTGATCCCCTGCACGACGTGGACGGGGATGCCGGCGGCGGCCGGCAGCGCGAGCTCGCCCGCCCGGGAGCGGTCGGGGCGGCCCGGCGGGTGGAGGGGGAAGGAGAGGGCCACGACGGCGTCGGCCCCCGTCGCGACGGCGGTGCGACAGGCGACCCGGGCCCCGGCGCTGCGGCCGCCGACGACGAGCGGCCCGGCCGGGCGGTCGGGACCGAGCGCGGCGATCACCGCGAGCCAGGCCCGGTCGAGGGAGGCCGGCGGGCCTGCGACGCGACGCTGCGCGACCCGCCACGGCTGGTCGACGAGCACGACCGCCCACCCGCACGCCACTGCGGTGTCCCGGGTCGCGACGACGTCGTCGGTCCAGCGCCGGCCTCCCGCCCCGTGACCGAGGACGAGCAGGCCGACGGGGATGCCGGGCGGCGCGCTCGTCGTGAGCCGCGCCGCGCCCTCGGGGGTGGCGACGAGGCGTTCGGCGGTGACGGCCGGGACGGCGGGCGCGGGCGGATCGGCCGGGTCGGCCGGGTCGGCGGGGATGCCGGTCACGTCCCGATGACCTCGCCGGTCACGGGGTCGACGACACCGACGAGGTCGTCGACGGGAGCGGGGTCGAGCAGGTGCGGGCCGTTGGACCGGTTGCTGCTCACCGCCGTCGAGACCGGGTAGGCCGTGAACCGCCCCGGCGGACGCCGCTCGAGCAGGCCGAGGACGTCGGCCGCCCCGGTCGCGGGATCGAGCCAGTGGGCCCACTCCTCGCGCTCCAGGACGAGCGGCTGGCGGTCGTGGATGCGGTCGAGCCCCGGCTCGGCCGGTCCGGTGATGACGGTGAACGTGCTCAGCCAGGCGAGCGGGTCGTCGGGGTCGGCGACGGCGGGGTCGCGCCAGAACTCGTAGAGCCCGGCCATCGCGGTGCTCGCGCCGTCGACCCGGGTCGTGAAGAAGGGCTGCTTGCGCGGCTTCCCCCTCGCGTCGAGGGCGGTCGGGGAGGCCTGCCACTCGTACCAGCCGTGGGCCGGGACGAGGCAGCGCCGGGACGCCAGTGCCCGCGCGAAGGCGGGCTTGTCGGCAACGGACTCGACCCGGGCGTTGATCATCCGGGCACCGCCGCGCGGGTCCTTCGACCAGCTCGGCACGAGCCCCCACGTGAGCAGCCGCAGCTGCCGGCGGGCCGGGGCGAGGCGGTCCTCACGGGGCGGGCGGGCGAGCACGACGGGGGCCTGCTTCGTCGGGGCCATGTTGTGGTCCGGTCGCCCGGGCGGGGGGTCCTGCGGGGCCGCGAGCACGCTGCGGCCGGGCTGACCGGAGCGGTCGTCGTCGACCCCGAACTCCTCGACCAGCTCGTCGGGGTTGGCCGTCGCGGCGTACCGACCACACATGGGTCCAATCTACGCACCCGCCCCCCGAGCAACTACCGTAGGCACCACGAGGCCTGACCAGCACGAACCGACCGGAGGACCCCATGACCCTGGTGCGACGCGTCGCCCGACCGATGCTCGCCGCGATGTTCGTCGTCGGCGGCCTCGACCAGTTCAAGCACCCCGGCCGCAAGACCGACACGGTCCGGCCGCTGCTCGAGAAGGTCGGTCCCACCGTCGGGCTGCCCGACGACCCCGAGCTGCTCGTGCGGGCCAACGGGGTCGCGATGGTGGCGGCCGGCTCCCTCCTCGCGCTCGGCCGGCTCCCCCGCCTCGCGTCGAGCGTGCTCGCCGCCACCCTCGTGCCGACGACGCTCGCCGCCCACCCGTTCTGGGACGAGCAGGACCCCGAGCGGCGGGCGCAGCAGCAGGTGCAGTTCCTCAAGAACCTCGGCCTGCTCGGTGGGCTCCTGCTCGCCGCGGTCGACACCGAGGGGCGACCGGGCCTGGCCTACCGCGCGAAGCTCGTCAGCGCGAGCGCGCACCGGGCCGCCCGCACGACCCGCCGGGAGGCGCGGCACGCGGCCCGGGCCGCCGCCCGCGAGGCGAGGCTGAAGGCGGTCCAGGCCCAGCATGCCCTCGGCTGACTGGGCGGCACCGACCGTCACACGGGCCGTCGACGCGCGCGTCGTCCTCCCGGGCAGCAAGTCGCTCACCAACCGCTACCTCGTGCTCGCCGCCCTCGCGAGCGACGTCTCACGCCTGCGCGCCCCCCTCCGCTCCCGCGACACCCTCCTCATGGCGCAGGCCCTGCGCACCCTCGGCGCCGTCGTCGACGACGTCGAGGACGGCGACTGGCTCGTCACGCCCGGTCGGCTCGTCGGCGGCGGCGAGGTCGACTGCGGCCTCGCCGGCAACGTCATGCGCTTCGTCCCGCCCGTCGCCGGGTTGGCCGACGGGCCGGTGCGCTTCGACGGCGACCCGCACGCCCGCCGGCGCCCGATGGCTCCGGTGCTCGAGGCGCTGCGCACGCTCGGCGTCGAGGTCGACGACGCGGACCGCGGCGGCCTGCCCTTCACGGTCCACGGGCGGGGGGCGGTACGGGGCGGCGCGGTCACCCTCGACGCGTCGCAGTCCTCGCAGTTCGTCTCGGGCCTGCTGCTCTCCGGGCCGCGCTTCGACGGGGGTGTCACGGTGCACCACGTCGGCGGGGCGGTGCCGAGCCTTCCCCACATCGAGATGACGGTCGAGACGCTGCGCGACGCCGGGGTCGTCGTCGACGACCTCGACGCGCACACGTGGCGGGTCGAGCCGAGCGAGGTCAACGCCCTCGACGTCCAGGTCGAGCCCGACCTGTCCAACGCCGCCCAGTTCCTCGCCGCGGCCCTCGTCACGGGCGGGCGGGTGCACGTGCCCGGCTGGCCGCAGTACACGACCCAGGGCGGTGACCACGTCCGCGAGGTGCTCGACATGATGGGGGCCGAGGTCGTGCTCGACCGGGCCGGGCTCACGGTGAGCGGGGGCGACGGCATCTCGGGGGTCGACGTCGACCTGCGCGGCTCGAGCGAGCTCACCCCCGTCGTCGCCGCCCTGTGCGCCCTCGCGGACTCCCCGAGCGTCATCCGCGGCGTCGCCCACGTCCGCGGTCACGAGACCGACCGCCTCGCCGCGCTGCGCACCGAGCTCACCGCGCTCGGCGCGCACGTCGACGAGACCGACGACGGGCTGCGGATCACCCCGCGGCCCCTGCACGGCGGCACCTTCCGCACCTACGCGGACCACCGCATGGTCATGGCCGCGGCCGTGCTGGGCCTCGTCGTCCCGGGACTCGTCGTCGAGGACGTCGGCACCGTCGCGAAGACGATGCCACGCTTCACCGAGCTGTGGGCCGAGATGCTCGGGCACCCGGTGCCGGCGGGAGCCTGATGGCGCGGTCCGCACGGGACTACGACGAGTCCGACGTCCGGATCCGCCCGAACCGGCGCGGGTCACGCCCGCGCAGCAAGGACCGTCCCGCCCACGAGGATGCCGTGCCCGGCCGGGTCACGACCGTCGACCGGGGCCGCTACACGACCCTCGTCGGGGAGGGCACCGAACGGCGAGTCGTCCTCGCGATGCGGGCGCGCGAGCTGGGGCGCAAGGGGATCGTCGTCGGGGATGCCGTGCACCTCGTCGGCGACACGTCCGGCACCGAGGGGAGCCTGGCCCGGATCGTGCGGGTCTCCCCACGCGTCACCGTGCTCCGCCGCACCGCCGACGACACCGACCCGGTCGAACGGGTGCTCGTCGCCAACGCCGACCAGCTCGTCGTCGTGTCGGCGCTCGCGAACCCCGAGCCCCGACCGCGACTCATCGACCGCTGCCTCGTCGCGGCCTACGACGCCGGGATGGACCCGCTCCTCGTGCTCACGAAGGCCGACCTCACCGACCCGGCGCCCTTCCTCGAGCAGTACGCCCCACTCGACGTCCGCCACGTCGTCACCGCACGACGCGAGCACGGCACCGACGGGCTCGACGAGCTGCGGGCGGCCCTGTCCGGGCAGGTCAGCGTGCTCGTGGGGCACTCCGGGGTCGGCAAGTCCACGCTCGTCAACGCCCTCGTGCCGGATGCGCTGCGGGCGACCGGGGTCGTCAACGTCGTCACCGGCCGGGGCCGGCACACGTCGTCGTCCGCGGTGGCCCTCGCCCTGCCCGACGACGACGGGTGGGTCATCGACACGCCGGGCGTGCGCTCGTTCGGCCTCGCGCACGTCGACCTGACCCGGATCGTCCAGCACTTCTCCGACCTCGAGCCGGGCACGGCGGGGTGCCCCCGGGGCTGCACCCACGACGAGGAGGAGTGCGGCCTCGACGCGTGGGTGGCCAGCGGCGCCGCGGGGCCGGCCGGGCCGGCCCGGCTCGACTCGCTGCGCCGCCTCCTGCGCGCCCGGTCGGCACCGACGGAGTGAGTGCGGCCGGCATCCGCGAGAGCCCGCAGAATGCCGTGCCGCTCGGTCACGCGGTCGGCGGCCGGTGGTCGTCGGGCTGCTCGTCGACGAGCCGGGTCACGTCCTGCGGTGCGCTGTCGGTGTCGGCGTGCATCGCCCGGGATCGCTCCGCACCCGCGTCGGCCGCCGAGGAGCCGAGGTCCTCACCGCCGCCCGCCGCGCCGAAGCCGGCACCGACGTCGTCGCGATCGACCGCCCCGGTCGTCGCGAACCGCGCGTCCGGCTCGACGTCCGAGACGTCGACGGTCTCGACGATGACGCGCGGCTCGGCGAAGTGGCACGCCGACAGGTGCGCCCCGGCACCGTCGTCGCGAGGCTCGAGCTGCGGCTCCTCGACGCTGCAGACCTCCTGCGCCTTCCAGCAGCGGGTGTGGAACCGGCATCCAGAGGGCGGGTTCGCGGGCGACGGGACGTCGCCCTGGAGGACGATCTGCTCCCGCTTGCCGCGCAGCGTCGGGTCGGGCACGGGCACCGCCGAGAGCAGCGCCTGGGTGTACGGGTGCGTCGGGCGGCTGTAGACCTCGTCCTCCTCGCCGAGCTCGGCCATCCGCCCGAGGTACATGACGCCGACCCGGTCGGAGATGTGCCGCACGACCGACAGGTCGTGGGCGATGAAGACGTAGGCCAGCCCCAGCTCGTTCTGCAGCTGCTCCATGAGGTTGACGACCTGCGCCTGGACCGACACGTCGAGCGCCGACACCGGCTCGTCGCAGACGAGGACCTTGGGGTTGAGGGCGATGCCGCGGGCGATGCCGATGCGCTGCCGCTGCCCACCGGAGAACTGGTGGGGGTAGCGGTTGATGTGCTCGGGGTTGAGCCCGACGAGGTCGAGCAGCTCCTGGACGCGCTTGCGGCGCCCGCCCTTGGGGACGACGTCCTTGTGGATCTCGAACGGCTCGCCGATGATGTCGCCGACCGTCATCCGCGGGTTGAGCGAGGTGTACGGGTCCTGGAAGACGATCTGGATGTCACGGCGCATCCGCCGCAGGTCGCGCCCGGTCGCGTTGCTCCAGTCGGCCCCCTCGAAGACGACCTTCCCCGAGGTCGGCTCCTCGAGCCGCATGAGGAGGCGGCCGAGGGTGGACTTGCCGCAGCCGGACTCGCCGACGATGCCGAGCGTCTCGCCCTTGTGCAGGTCGAAGCTCACGCCGTCGACGGCCTTGACCTGCCCGACCGTGCGGCGCAGCACGCCCCGCTTGATGGGGTAGTGCTTGACCAGGTCGTGCGCGCTGAGAATGACCTCAGGCATTGATGACCTCCTCGGCGAAGTGGCAGGCCGAGAAGCGGCCGGGAACGATCTCGCGCAGGTCGGGGCGGTCGGTGCGGCAGACGTCCTGCGCCATCCGGCACCGGGGGTTGAACGCGCAGCCCGGCGGGATCCGCATGAGGTTCGGCGGCAGGCCCCCGATCGCCGCGAGCGTCTGGCCCTTCTGGTCCAGGCGGGGGATCGACTCGAGCAAGCCCCGGGTGTACGGGTGGGCGGGCGACCGGTAGAGCTCGTGGACCTCGGCGGTCTCGACGAGGCGCCCGGCGTACATGACGACGATCCGGTCGGCGACGTCGGCGACGACACCGAGGTCGTGGGTGATGAGGATGAGCCCCATCTGGCGCTCCTCCTGCAGCTCCTGGAGCAGCGCCATGATCTGGGCCTGGACCGTGACGTCGAGGGCCGTCGTCGGCTCGTCGGCGATGAGGACGGCCGGGTCGAGCGCGATGGCCATCGCGATCATGATGCGCTGGCGCATCCCGCCGGAGAACTGGTGCGGGTACGCCCTGACGCGATCGCGCGCCGCAGGGATCGACACCCGCTCCATGAGCCGGATCGCCTGCTCCAGGGCGTCGGACTTGTTCAGCCCGCGGTGGACGCGGAACATCTCGGCGATCTGCCAGCCGACCGGGAAGACGGGGTTGAGCGAGGACAGCGCGTCCTGGAAGATCATCGAGATCTCCGGCCCGCGCGTCAGGCGCCGCTGGTCCTCCGGCATGGAGAGCAGGTCCTGCCCGCAGTAGCGGATGTGCCCGGAGGGGATGACGGCCGGCGGCATGTCGAGGATGCCCATGATCGCCTGGGCGGTCACCGACTTGCCCGACCCGGACTCGCCGAGGATCGCGAGCGACTCGCCCTGGTGGAGCTGGAACGTCACGCCGTTGATCGCCGTCGCGACGCCGTCCGTCGTGTGGAACTCGACGTAGAGGTCCTCGACGTCGAGGAGCAGCCCGTCGACGGGGGCGTACGTGCGGGTGGTGCCCGAGGTCTTGGCCCGGGCGGTGGTGTCCTGGGTGGTCATCGTCTCTCCGTCGGGTCAGCGGTTCTTCGGGTCGAGGGCGTCGCGCACGGCGTCACCCAGGAGGATGAAGCCGAGCACCGCCAGCGACAGGAAGAGGCTGGGGAAGAACAGCATGTGCGGCGTCGTGCGCAGCCCGACGATCGCCGCGCTGATGTCGATGCCCCAGGAGATGGCCGGTGCCTGCAGGCCGATCCCGAGGAAGGACAGGGTGGCCTCGACGGCGATGTACCCGCCGAGGGAGATCGTCGCCACGACGATGAGGGGAGCCAACGAGTTCGGCAGGATGTGCGACCGCACGATGCGCGACGGGCTCGCACCGAGGGCTCGGGCCGCCTGGACGTAGTCGTTCGGCTTGACCTGGATGACGCTGCTGCGCATGAGCCGGGCCATGCTCGGCCAGCCCAGCACCGCCAGCGCGATCACGACCTTGAGGCCCGACAGGAAGGCGTTGGAGTTGAAGAAGTCGGGGAGCGAGACGAGGAAGATGATGGCACCGAGCAGCAGCGGGATCGCGAAGAAGATGTCGCCGATGCGCGACATCGTGGCGTCCCAGGCACCGCCGAGGTAACCCGACATGACGCCGATGAGCCCGCCGAGCAGGACGGTGAACATCGTCGTGAGCACGCCCACCATGATCGAGGCACGAGCCCCGTAGATGCACCGCGCGTAGATGTCGTACCCCTGGATGTCACGGCCGAACCACGTGCCGTCGCCGGGGCGGGACCGGGACTCCGCGAGGATCGCCTCGCGCGGGTCGGTGTTCGTGAACAGGCTGGGCCAGATCGCCATGACCACGAAGACGGTGATGATGACCGCCGAGACCCAGAAGATCGGGTTCGACCGCAGGGCCCGCCACGCGTCCGAGGCGAGCGACCTGGAGTCCTCGGACGCGCCCTCGGGGAGGTCGGAGACGGATACCTCGACGATGGCTTGTTCAGTCATGGCTGATCCTCGGGTCGAGCAGCCCGTAGAGCAGGTCCACGAGCAGGTTGACGAACAGGTAGACGATGACGAGCACCGTGACCGTGCCCACGACGGAGGCGCCGTCCCGTGCCCGGATGGAGCGGAAGAGGTAGCCGCCGATCCCGGGGATGTTGAAGATGGCCTCGGTGACGATGGCGCCGCCGAGCAGCGCCCCGAAGTCGAAGCCGATGAACGTGATGACCGGGATGAGGGAGTTGCGCAGGGCGTGCAGGCCGACGGCGCGACGGCGGGTCAGCCCCTTCGCGACCGCGGTGCGCAGGTAGTCGGCGCGCAGGTTCTCCACGAGGCTCGTGCGCATGAGCCGGGACACGTAGGCCAACGACAGGGAGCCCAGCACCATGGCCGGGAGCATCAGCTCGTAGAACGAGGGGTTGGCCGACGTCACGGTGACCGGGAAGATCCCCAGCTTGACCCCGAGGAAGTACTGGCTCACGCCACCGATGACGAAGACGGGGATCGAGATGACGACGAGCGTCGACACGAGGACGAGGTTGTCGAGGAAGCCACCTCTTCGCAGTGCGGTGAGGACTCCGACGAAGATGCCGATGACCGACTCGAAGAGGATGGCCATGAGGGCGAGCTGCGCCGTGACCGGGTAGCGGGCCTTGAGCTGGTCGAGCACCGGGATGCCGTTGGTCGTCTCGCCGAAGTCGCCCCGGGCGAGGTTGGCGACGTACTTGCCGTACTGGATCGGCAGGGGGTCGTTGAGGTTGTACTTCTCGCGGAATGCCGCGGCGTATGCCGGCGGGCACGGCCGCTCTCCGCACTTCCCGGCCAGTGGGTCGCCCGGGAGGGCGAAGACCATGGCGAAGATGAGGAACGTCGCGCCCAGGATCACCGGGATCATCTGCAGCAGTCGTCGAATGATGTAGGTGCCCACGTCACCTCCCTGCGTCTCGGGCCGTCACGAGGGGGCGGGACGGCAGCGTCACGGATGTACCGGGGATGAACCTAGTCCAAAGCGGGGCAGCCCAACACCCGACGCCCCGGCGGCCGGCGGGGGGCCCGTGCCCCAGACGGTCGTCGGCCTGCCAGCGAGCGCTGACAGGCCGACGACGCGTGGTGGTGTGAACCGATTGGTTCGGGGTTACCTCACTTGAGGGCGAGCGACGAGTAGTCGATCGTCCCGAAGGCGGTGATCTTCACACCGGTGACCCGGTCGGACCAACCCACGGTGGCCTTGCCGTACCAGAGCGGGACCGCGGGCATGTCGGCTGCGAGCAGCGCCTCGGCCTCCTGGTAGGTCTGGTTGGCCTGGGCGGGGTCGGTCGCGGCAGCCGCGTCGACGAGCAGCTTGTCGAACGTCGGGTTGGAGTAGTCGCCGTCGTTCGAGGAGGCGCCCGTCTTGTAGATCGGGGTGAGGAAGTTCTCGATCGACGGGTAGTCCATCTGCCAGCCGGTGCGGAACATGCCCTTCATCTTCCGGTCGCCGATCTCGCTGCGGAGGGTGGCGAAGTCGACGACACCCGTCGCGACGCACTCGACGCCCAGCGCCTGCTTGATGCTGTTGCAGGTGGCCTCGGTCCACTCCTTGTGGGCGGCGTCCGCGTTGTAGGCCAGGGTGATCTTGTCGCCCTTGAAGCCGCCGGCCTCGTCGAGGAGCGCCTTCGCCTTCGCGGCGTCGTAGACGCAGTACTCACCGCACTGGTCGGCCTTGTAGCCGTCGACGACCGGGGAGACCCAGCCGGTGGCGGGGACACGGGTGCCGTTGAAGATCTGCTTGATGATGGTCTCGCGGTCGATCGCCATCGAGATCGCCTGGCGGATCTTCGGGTCCGCGTAGTTCGGGTCGACCTTGACCGGCGCGAAGGTGACCGTCTGGATGACGCCCTCCTCCTTCTGCGCGTTGCGGTCGGGCAGGTCCGACTTGTACTTGTCGTCGATGAGCGCGCTCGCGGGGATCTCGTCGGTGACGTCGAGGTTGTTGGCGATGACGTCGTTGTAGGCCGAGTCGGCGTCCTGGTAGATCTTGTAGGTGATCTTGTCGAGCTTGGCCCCGAACTCACCGGAGTAGTCGGCGAACTTCGACAGGACCATGTTCTGCTCCTTGGTCCAGGAGTCGAGCTTGAAGGGACCCGAGCCGATCGGCTTGTCACCGAACGCCACCGGGTCGGCGAAGAACGCGTCCGGGAGGGGCGCGAACGCCGAGTAGCCGAGGCGGACGGGGAGGTTGGAGACCTTCTCGGTCGTCGTGATCGTGAAGGTGTGGTCGTCGACGATCTTGAGGCCGGACATCTCCTTGGCCGGCGGGGTGAAGCCCTCGCACGGGTCGTCCGGGTTGGCGGTGCCGGCGCACTGGAGGTCGGCGAAGCCCTCGATCGGCTCCATGAAGTAGCCGCTCGCCTGCGCGTTCGGGCCGAACGCGGCGTAGTTCCAGGTGTCGACGAAGTTCTTCGCCTTGACCTCGGTACCGTCGTGGAACTTGTAGCCCTTCTTGAGCTTGACGGTGAAGGTCTGGTTGTCGGTCGTCTCGATCGACTCGGCGATGTCGTTCTTCGGGGCAGCCGTCTCGGGTTCGTAGTGGACGAGCTTGGCGAAGACGGCGTCGATGACAGTGCCACCGCAGGTCTCGGTCGTGTTGCTCGGGACGAGCGGGTTCTCCGGGTTGCAGCCGCGGACGGTGATCTCTCCGCCCGTCTGGCCGGCTGCCGTGGTCTCGGTGTCGTCGCTGTCGCCGCTGCCACAACCGGCGGCGAGCAGTGCGACGGCAGACATTGCCGCGACCGCGACCGTGCGAGTGGTTCCTCGCATGGATGTCCTCCTACGTGAAAAAGGTGGTGTCACCACCCGTTGGTCGGGTGGTCGGTCCGTGGGCTGCACCCGATCGGGCACGGCTCTCGGTGCAGCGCCCTCCGGCGTGCGTGGTCCATGTAAGACCATGCCCGCCCCCAAAGGAAGCATTAGGTGCCGCCGAGATGGGATTGTGACCGAAGCGCGACCGGATCGTCTCCGGGCCGAAGATTCTTCGGTCGCCGGCCGCTAGGTTGGGGCGCGTGCCCGGCTACGACGACGACCTGCGACTCGCCCACGTGCTGGCGGATGCCGTCGAGCGCGTCACGACCTCCCGCTTCCGTGCCGAGGACCTGCGGGTCGAGGCCAAGCCGGACCTCACCCTCGTCAGCGACGCCGACCGGGACGCCGAGGAGCTCATCCGCGGCCAGCTCAAGCGGACCCGGCCGCGCGATGCCGTCATCGGCGAGGAGTTCGCCCCCACCGGGTCGGGCCCTCGACAGTGGGTCGTCGACCCGATCGACGGCACGCACAACTTCGTGCGGGGGGTGCCCGTGTGGGCGACGCTCATCGCGCTCGTCGACGACGGGCACCCCGTGCTCGGCCTCGTCGCCGCCCCGGCCCTCGGACGTCGCTGGTGGGCCGCGCTGGGCTCGGGTGCCTGGGCGGGGCGCAGCCTGACCTCGGCCCGGCAGATCCACGTCTCGCAGGTGGCGCGCCTCGATGACGCCTCGATCTCGTGCTCGAGCTGGACGTCGTGGGCCGCCGTCGACCGCGAGCGCCAGGTGCTCGACCTCGCCCGGTCGTGCTGGCGCGAGCGCGCCTACGGCGACTTCTGGTCGTACATGCTCCTCGCCGAGGGCGCCGTCGACATCGCCGCCGAGCCCGAGCTCGGGCTGCACGACATGGCGGCCCTCGTGCCGGTCGTCACGGAGGCGGGGGGCCGCTTCACCTCGCTCGCCGGGGTGGACGGCCCGTACGGCGGCAACGCGGTCGCGACGAACGGCCTGCTCCACGACGAGGTGCTGCGCCGCATCGGCACCGGGTGACCCCCACCATCCGGCTCAGAACAGGGCGCCCTGGTCGGCCTGCGTCGGCACGCCCTCGAGCCGCAGCAGCAGGGCCTTGCGCTCCATCCCGCCGGCGTACCCGGTGAGCGTGCCGTCGGCGCCGATGACCCGGTGGCACGGCAGGACGACCGGGATCGGGTTCGCGCCGTTGGCCGCCCCGACGGCACGGGACGCCCCCGGCGGCAGGCCGAGCCGGGCCGCGAGGGCGCCGTACGTCGTCGTCGTCCCCCACGGCACGGTCGCGAGCACCGCCCACACCCGACGCTGGAAGTCGGTGCCCCCCGGGCGCAGTGGCAGCTCGAAGACCCGCAGGTCGCCGGCGAAGTAGGCGGCGAGCTGGCGGCGCACCTCGACGAGGAGGGGCGACCCGCCGCGCTCGTGCTCCGGGGAGCCGTCGGCCGCGGCGTCGAAGCGGATCGCGACGAGCGCCCCGGCATCCTCGACGAGCTCGAGCCGGCCGACAGGCGAGGCCATGACGACCGAGCGGCTCACGAGCAGGTCCCCGAAGCCTCAGAGGGCGACCGTGGCCACCGGGGCGTCGACCCGGCCCTCGAGCGCGGGGACGACGGTCGCGGCGTCGCCGACGAGGACGACGGTCCACTCCCCCGAGGCGACGCGCCGGTAGGCGGCGTCGAGGTCGTCGCGGGTCAGCGTCGCCACCGCGCGCAGGTTGCGGGTCGTGAAGTCGAGCGGGAGGCGCTCGAGGGCGAGCGCCGCGGTCTCGTCGGCGACGGCATCCGCCGTGGCGTAGCGACCGGGTGCGGTCTTGGCGACGTAGTCGACGCCGGAGCGCAGCTCGGCGTCGGTGAAGCCCTCGCGGGCGTCGTCGAGGATGCCGAGGAGGATCTCGACGGCCTCGCCGGTGACGTCGGAGCGCACCGATCCCGAGGTGACGAACGACCCCCCGGCGACCCGTGGGCGGAAGGTCGTGCGGATGCCGTACGTGTAGCCCTTCTCCTCCCGCAGCACGGCGTCGATGCGCGCGCTCGGGGACCCGCCGAGGACGAAGGACAGCACGGGGTGCGGCGCCCACCCGTGCGGGGTCGAGCGGTCGGGACCGGGCCGGCCGACGGCGATCTCGGTCTGCACCGAGCCGGGCCGGTCGACGACGACGACCCGCGCGGCATCCGTGGCGGGCACGGGCGCCGACGGCGCGCCGGGCGGCCGGTGCGCGGGAGCCGCCCACGTGCCGAGCGTCGCCTCGAGAGCCCCGAGCGCGTCGGTGCCGGAGAGGTCGCCGGCGAGCACGGCCGTCGCGCCCTGCGGGCCGACCGCGGTGGCGTGGAACCCGACGAGGTCGTCGCGGGTCAGGGACCCGACCGACTCGGGGGTGCCCGCGGTCGGGCGGCTCGCCCGGTCGGCGGGGTCCCACATGGTGCGGGCCAGCTCCTTGGCGGCCCGGTGCCCCGAGGAGGCTCGCTCCTGCTCGATCTCGGCGATCCGGTTGCGCAGGATGCGGCGCACCTCGTCGTCGGGGAACGCCGGCTCGGCGAGCGCCTGGGTGAGCAGGTCCGCGGCGGTCGCGAGGTGGCGCTGTGGCACGTCGACGTCGACGAGGATGCCGCCGTCGGACACCCCTGCGCCGAGCACCATGCCGTGCCGCTCCATGAGCTCGGCGAACTCGTCGGCGCCGTGCCGGGCCGTCCCCTCGTCGAGGAGGCGCGCCGTCATCGCGGCGATGCCCTCCTTCCCGGAGGGCTCCGCCGACAGCGCGGTGGGCACGACGAGCCGCAGGGACAGGACGTACTGGCCCGGCAGGTCGTGGAGCAGGACGCGCAGGCCGTTGCCGAGCAGGTGCTCGGTCGGGGCGGGGAAGGCCCACGGCTGCGGCGGGGCGACGGCGGGGCGGGGCAGGCTCACGCGACCGCCTCCGCGCCGGTGCCGGCATCCGCCCCGGCATCCTCGTCGTCCGCCGTGAGGTAGGCGACGACCGCGCGGCTCTCCGGGCGCAGCCAGCGGCGCGCGGCCCGCACGACCTCGTCGGCGGTGATGCCGCGCAGCCGGTCGAGGTGGGTGTTGACGACCTCGGGGTCGCCGTGGAGGAGCAGGTGGTGGCTGATGAGGTCGGCCCGCTCCTCCTGGCTCGCGAGCGAGGAGAGCCACGAGCGTTCCGACTGGGCGAGCGAGGCCTCGAGCTCGACGTGGGTCGGGCCCTGCTCGAGGAAGGTCGACAGCTCCTCGACGAACGCCGCCTCGACCTCGTCGGCGTCGGTGCCGGGGGCCACGTCGAGCACGACGAAGCCGAGCGAGGCGCCGTCGACGAAGCCCCAGGCCGTCGCGTGCGCCCCGAGCGCGGTCTGCTCGCGCCGCACGAGGCGCCGCACGAGGCGGGAGGTCGCGAGCCCGCCGACGCAGTCGAGCGCGACGGCCGCGGCGAGGAACTCGTCGGTCTCGTCGACGGGCAGGCGGAAGGCGATGTGGAGCCGGTCGTTCGGGACGACCTCGCGCCGGTCGACGCGCACCGGGGTCGCGAGCGGCTCGAGCTGGGGGTGGTCCGGGCGCCGCTCCTGCGCGCTCGCCGGCAGGTCACCGAAGTACCGCTCGACGAGGGCGAAGCCGTCGTCGGGTGCGATGTCGCCGCACAGGGTGAGCACCGTGTTGTCGGGGCCGTAGTGCGCCCGGAAGAAGCCGTGGACGTCCTCGAGGCTGGCGGCGTCGAGGTCCTCCATCGACCCGATCGTCGGGTGGTGGTAGGGGTGCCCCTCGGGGAAGACCGCGGCGTAGACGTCGATGAGCGCGGTGCCGTACGGCTGGTTGTCGTACCGCTGCCGCTTCTCCTCCTTGACGACGTCGCGCTGGTTGTCGAGGTTCTCCTGGGTCACGGCGTCGAGGAGGTGGCCGTGCCGGTCGGCCTCGAGCCACAGCGCGAGCTCGACCGCCCCGGTGGGCACCGTCTCGAAGTAGTTCGTGCGGTCGAACCACGTCGTCGCGTTGAGGCGGCCGCCCTCGGCCATGAGCGCCTCGAAGTGCTCGCCGCTGCGCACCCCCCGCGAGCCCTGGAACATGAGGTGCTCGAAGAGGTGCGCGAACCCGGTGCGGCCGGGCGCCTCGTGCCGTGAGCCGACGCCGACCCACAGGTTGACGGTGACGTTGGGCACCGTGTGGTCGGGGCTCACGACGACACGCAGCCCGTTGGGGAGCGTCCGGCGGTGGATCGGGTAGTCCAGCGGCATGGCCGTCACCCTACGTCCAGGGCGGTCAGGCGGAGGCGCGGTGGCGATCCTCGAGCTCGGCGACCCCGCTGACCTCGCCGTCGGCGGGGTCGCTCGGAAGCGAGGGGGCCTCCCCGTCCGGCAGGACGTCCATGGCGTGCCGCCCGAACACCTGCTGCTCGGTGGCGACCCGCTCGGCGCGACCACGGCCGAGGAAGCTGACCGCCCAGTGGAGCAGGGTCGTGACGCGGTGCTTGAACCCGATGATGTAGACGAGGTGGATGGCGAGCCAGAGCAGCCAGGCGACGAACCCGGAGAAGCGCAGCCTCCCGATCGAGGCGACCGCGCTGAACCGCGAGATGGTGGCCATCGACCCCTTGTCGAAGTACTCGAAGCGCTCCTTCGGCGGTGCCCCGTCGAGGCGGCGGGTGATCTGCCCCGCCGCGAACCGGGCCCCCTGGATGGCGACCTGCGCGACCCCGGGGAGGTCGTCGAGCGCCATCATGTCGCCGACGACGTGGACCTCCGGGTGGCCGGGGACGGTGAGGTCGGGCAGCACCCTGACCCGCCCGGCGCGGTCGACCTCGGCGCCGCTCTGCTCGGCGATCTGGCGACCCAGTGGGCTCGCCTGCACGCCCGCGGCCCACACCTTGGTCAGGGCCTCGATCCGGGTCGTCGAGCCGTCCGCTTCCCGCACGGTGATGCCGGTGGCGTCGACGTCGGTCACCATCGTGCCGAGTCGCACGTCGACGCCCATCCGGGTGAGGCGCCGCCGCGCCGCCTCGCCGAGGCGCTCCCCGAACGAGGGCAGGACGGTGTCGACGGCGTCGACGAGGATGATCCGCGCCTTCGTCGGGTCGATGCGGCGGAAGTCGTTCTTCAGCGTGCGGTGCGCGAGCTCGGCGATCTGGCCGGCCATCTCGACCCCCGTGGGGCCGGCACCGACGACGACGAAGGTGAGGGCGCGCTCGGCCTCGGCCGGCGTCCTCGCGAGCTCGGCGAGCTCGAACGCCCCGAAGATCCGGCCGCGGAGCTCGAGCGCGTCGTCGATCGACTTCATCCCGGGGGCGTGGCGGGCGAAGTGGTCGTTGCCGAACCACGACTGCCCGGCCCCGGCCGCGACGAGGAGGCTGTCGTAGGGGGTGACCGTCTCCCGGCCCAGGACCTCGGAGGTCACGGTTCGGGCCTCGAGGTCGATGTGGGTCACCGTGCCGAGCACGACGCGGGCGTTCTTCTGCCGGGCGACGACCTCACGGGTGCTCGGTGCGATCTCGCCCTCCGACAGGATGCCGGTCGCGACCTGGTAGAGGAGCGGTTGGAACAGGTGGTGGGCCGTCTTCGCGACGAGGGTGATCTCGACGTCCTTGCGACGCCGGAGCGCCTGGGTGCCGAAGAGCCCTCCGAAGCCGGAACCGATGACGACGACGCGGTGGGGGGTGGTCACGGGGGGTCCAACGCGGGCCCGACCCCGGGTATGCCGGGTCCGCGCGGCGTGGTGGAGGTCACGGCGGCGACGTCGCGCAGCGCCCTGCGAGAATGGCCGTGATGCGGTCACTCCCCGACGACCCCTCGACGCTCGAGCCCGGCACGGTGCTCGCCCTCCTCGGCGCCGACCCCGACGTCGGCCTCTCCGGCGCCGAGGCCGCCCGGCGCCTGGCCGTGGTGGGCCCCAACGAGCTCGACGCCACCCCCGCGGTGCCGACGTGGCGCAAGGTGGCGCAGCAGTTCCGCGACCCGTTGGTCTACCTCCTGTTCGCGGCGATCGCCGTCTCGGTCGCTGCATGGGCGGTCGAGGGGGCCGACGGGCTGCCCGTCGATGCGGTCGTCATCGCCGTCATCGTCGTGCTCAACGCGGTCCTGGGGTTCGTGCAGCAGGCCCGGGCCGAGGATGCCGTCGCCGCCCTGCGGCGGATGAGCGCGACGGCCGCCACGGTCGTGCGTGACGGGCAGCAGGTGCGCATCCCCACGCGCGAGCTCGTGCCCGGCGACGTCCTCCTCCTCGCGGAGGGGGACACCGTTGCCGCGGACGCGCGCCTGCTGCGTGCGGCCGCGCTCACCGTCTCCGAGGCCGCCCTCACCGGTGAGAGCCAGCCGGTGCTCAAGGACCCCTCGACGCTCCCGGCGCCGGCGCCGCTCGGCGACCGGCTCCCCATGGTCTTCGACGGCACGGCCGTGGCCCAGGGCGTCGGACGCGCCGTCGTGACGGCGACGGGGATGGCGACCCAGATGGGGCAGGTGGCGCACCTCCTCCACGAGACCGTGGACACCCCGACCCCGCTCCAGGTCGAGATCGCGCGGGTGGGCCGGATGCTCGGCACCGCGGTGGTCGTCATCGCCGTCGTCGTCGTCGCGACGGTGCTCGTCTTCTTCGGTGTCGACTCGACGCAGGACGCCGTGACGACGCTGCTGCTCGGCGTCTCACTCGCCGTCGCGGCCGTCCCCGAGGGCCTGCCGGCGATCCTGTCGGTCGTCCTGGCCCTCGGCGTGCAGCGGATGGCCACGCACCAGGCGGTCGTCAAGCGCCTGTCCTCCGTCGAGACGCTCGGGTCCGCCTCGGTCATCTGCACCGACAAGACGGGGACCCTCACCCGGGGCGAGATGACGATCGGCCGCGTCGTGACCGCGGCCGGCGAGGTCGTCGTCGCGGGCGCGGGGTACCGGCCGGAGGGGACCCTCGAGCACGACGGCGTCCCGCTCGAGCCCGGCAGTGCGGTGTGGCGCCAGACCGCTCTCGTCGTGGGTGGGGGCAGCCTGACCAACGACGCGGTGCTGCGCCAGGAGGCCGACGGCGGGTGGGCCGTGCAGGGCGACCCCACCGAGGCCGCCTTCCTCGTCGCCGAGGTCAAGCTCGGCACGCGGGCGCTGCGCGAGGGACGGTTCCACCGGGTCGGCGAGATCCCGTTCACCTCGGAGCGGCGGCTCATGACGAGCCTCGCGGCCGACGCGGACCGCGCCGGTCGGATCGCGGTCGTCACCAAGGGCGCGCCCGACGTGCTCCTCGAGCGCTGTACCCACGTGCAGGTCGGCGACAGCGTCGAGCCGCTCGACGAGGGCTGGCGCGCGAGGATCCTCGCCGACGTCGAGCGCCTGTCCGACGAGGCGTTCCGTACCCTCGCCGTCGCCTACCGTCCGCTCGCGGTGACCGACCCGCCCCCCGTGGACGAGTCCCTCGAGCACGGGCTCGTCTACACCGGGATGGTCGGCATCATCGACCCGCCGCGCGAGGAGGCGGCCACCGCCATCCGCGAGGCCCACCGCGCCGGCGTGCGGGTCGTCATGATCACCGGCGACCATCCCCGCACCGCCGCCCGGATCGCCCGGGACCTCGGCATCGCGCCCGACGAGCCGGTGGCCGTCACCGGCGCCGAGCTCGACGCCCTCGACGAGGACGGCTTCCGCGCGACGGTGCGGCGCAGGTCGGTGTACGCCCGGGTCGCCCCGCAGCACAAGCTGCGGATCGTCGGCGCACTCCAGGCCGACCGGGCGATCGTCGCCATGACCGGGGACGGGGTCAACGACGCCCCGGCGCTCAAGGCCGCGGCCATCGGGATCGCCATGGGCCGCACCGGGACCGAGGTGACGAAGGAGGCGGCGGACATGATCCTCGCCGACGACGACTTCGCGACGATCGTGCGGGCGGTGCGCGAGGGGCGCGGCATCTTCCTCAACATCAGGAAGTTCCTGCGCTACCTGCTCTCCTCGAACATGGGCGAGGTGCTCACCGTCTTCCTCGGCGTCGTCCTCAGCGGGGTCATCGGGCTCACCCACGGGGACGGCGACCTCGTCCTGCCCCTCCTGGCCACCCAGATCCTGTGGATCAACCTCCTCACCGACAGCGCCCCCGCGCTGGCGATGGGGATGGACGCCGAGACCGACGACGTCATGGGCCGTCCGCCGCGGGCGCCGACCGACCGGGTCATCGACGCGCGCATGTGGCGAGGCGTGCTCCTGATCGGACTCGTCATGGCCGGGGCCACCCTGACGACCCTCGACCTCCACCTGCCCGGCGGCCTGCTCGAGGGCACCCAGTCCCTCGACACCGCCCGGACGGCCGCCTTCACCGTGCTCGTCCTCGCCCAGCTGTTCAACGCGCTGAGCTCACGGTCGGAGACGTCGTCGGCGGGGCACCGGCTGTTCGTCAACGGGTGGCTGTGGCTGGCGCTCGCCGGGTCGGCGTTGCTCCAGGTCGCGGTCGTCCACCTTCCCGTGCTCAACGAGGCGTTCTCGACGACGCCGCTCACGGGGTCGCAGTGGCTCCTCTGCGTCCTCATGGCGAGCACCGTGCTGTGGGCCGCCGAGCTGCGCAAGGTCGCCCTGCGCGCCGCGGCCCGGGGCGCGAGCCGTCGTGGGAGTCCGGTGGATGCCGCGCCGGGTATCGCCCTCCGCGGATGATGCCGCGGGCCCCGGCGGGGCGGTGTGCTGGTGCCGTCAGCTCCATCTCCGCCGGGCGGGTCACATCCCGCCGCTTCAATGACCGGGAGGCCACATGTGTCGATGGCTCGCCTACTCGGGTTCGCCGGTGCTGCTCGAGGACCTGCTCTACAAGCCCAAGAACTCGCTGGTGGTCCAGGGGCAGCACTCGCGCCTGGGGGCGACGACCACCAACGGTGACGGCTTCGGCGTCGGCTGGTACGGCGCCGTCGAGACCCCAGGCCTGTTCCGGAGCACCGACCCGGTGTGGAACGACCGCAACCTGCGTGAGCTGTGCGCCCACGCCAGCGCGGGTCGGGTGTTCGCGCACATCCGGGCCTCGACGGGCTCCGCGGTGCAGCAGACGAACTGCCACCCCTTCCGCCACGGTCGCTGGCTGTGGATGCACAACGGGGTCCTGGCCGGCTTCCGGGAGATGAAGCGCGAGCTGGCGATGGCGGTGGACCCGGAGCTCTTCCCGGACATCGAGGGGTCCACCGACTCGGAGATGTTCTTCTTCCTCGCCATGACGTTCGGCCTCAAGGACGATGCCCGGGCGGGGGTGGCCCGGGCGGTGGGCCTCGTCGAGGAGGTCGCGGGAAGGCACGGGATCGAGTACCCCGTGCAGATGACCGTCGCCACCACGGACGGAGACACGACCTGGGCGTTCCGCTACTCCAGCGAGGGACGCTCCCGCTCGCTCTACCAGAGCACCGACGTCTCCACCCTGCGCGAGCAGTACCCGGACCACCCGGCGCTGCACGAGCTGAGCGACGACGCCCGGCTCGTGGTGTCGGAGCCGCTCGGTGACCTGCGCGGCGCGTGGCGCGAGGTGCCGGAAGCGTCCAGCGTCATCGTGCACGGCGGCGAGGACGAGGTGCGTCCGTTCGCACCCGTGCTGCCCTGAGCGGCCGCCCCCGCGGAGACGGGAAGGGCCCCCGACCCGCACCGGTGGGTGCGGGTACGGGGGCCCTTGTCGTAGCGGGGGCAGGATTTGAACCTGCGACCTCCGGGTTATGAGCCCGGCGAGCTACCGAGCTGCTCCACCCCGCGTCGAGTGAGTCACGTCTCCGAAGAGCCGCGCTCGGTGAACACGACAGTACGTGACGGACCCCGCCGCGGCCAAATCGGCGGTCGCTCCCGGCATCCCGAGGCGTCAGCCCGACGGCGACGCGGTGGGGGACGGTGCCGCCGACCCGGTCGGTGACGGGCCGGGCGAGGGCGTCACCGAGCCCGGGTCGAGCTGCGGGGCGAGGGCGGTGGCCCGGCGGATCGCCGCGTCGAGCCGCTTCTGGGCCTGGTCGTAGGCGGTGAAGTCGCCGGTCTTGAGCGCCTCCTGGCCCGCCGTGTAGGCCGCGGAGATCTCGGCGAGCGCGGCCGCCAGCTGGGAGGCCGCCGACCCGGTGGGCTCGCTCGGCTCGCCCGGCTCGCTCGGCGTCCCCGGATCGGTCGGCTCCTCGCTGCCGTCGCCCTGGCCGAAGAGCCCGCTCACGGCCTGCTCGAGCGTGTCGCCCCACGCGACGGTCGTGCCGTACACCGCGACGGTGATCTTGTTCTGGGGGAACGAGCCCGAGCCGGCGGCCGCCTGGACGTAGATCGGCTGCACGTAGAACATCCGGCCCTCGAGCGGGAAGGAGAGCAGGTTGCCGAAGGTCAGCGTCTTGCCGCCGCCGGAGTTGTTCGTGATGTACTGCGCGAGCGACAGCTGCTCGGCGGAGTTCTGGGAGCGCACCGGCGAGTTCTGGATCTGGTTGAGCACCTGCCCCGGGCCCGCGGGCGTCGTGGAGCCGTACTCGAGCAGCCGCAGGGAGCCGTAGTCCTCGGCGGGCCGCCCCTTCTCCGACCCCGCGTCGGCGTCGACGGCGAGCAGCCCACGCAGGATCTCCCGGCCGGCCTCGTTGTTGCTCGCGGGAACGAAGGGGGTCGTGATCGAGAACGCCGCCTCGTCCTCCCCCGGCATCGCGATCGACTGGAACACGACCGGCTGGTCCTGGGCGGTCTGGGCCGGGTCGCGCGGGACGCGCCACTTGTCGGAGTTGGAGTAGAAGTCGCCCGGGTTCGTCACGTGGTACTCGTTGAGCAGCTCGCGCTGCACCTTGACGAGGTCCTGCGGGTAGCGGATGTGGGCCATGAGCTCGCCGGAGATGTCCGACAGCGGACGCACCGAGCCGGGGAAGGCCTTGCTCCACGCCTTGAGCATCGGGTCCTTGGTGTCCCAGCCGTAGAGCCGGACGCTGCCGTCGTAGGCGTCGACCGTCGCCTTGACGGCGTTGCGCACGTAGTTGACCTGACCGGCCCCGACCGTGACGACGTTGGAGCGCTGCGTCACCGAGTCGGACGTGGCGTCGGCGAGCTCGATGAGGCGGCTGTTGGGGTAGCTCGCCGACGTCGTGAAGCCGTCGACGATCCACTGGACGCGGCCCTCGACGACGGCCGGGTACACGTTGCCGTCGAGGCGCAGCCACGGCGCCACGCGCTCGACGCGCTCGGTCGGGGACCGGTGGTCGAGCAGGCGCGACGAGCCGTTGACGGCATCCGAGAGGAGGAAGTTCGCCTCGCGGTACTTGATCGCGTAGGCGGTGCGACGCAGCAGCGAGCCGATCTCGACGCCGCCCTCGCCGGTGTACGTGTTGTTGACCGCGACGTCGCCGTCGCCCCCGGCGGGGAAGTCGAACTCGCGCGGAGAGGCGCCCTCGGGCGCCCCGACGACGGAGTAGGTCGGCGAGAGCTCGCCGAAGTAGATCCGCGGCTCGTACTCGCCGAGCGCGGTGCGCCCGCCCCCCTCGAAGAAGACCGGGTCGCCCTCGGCGGTGCGCTGGTTGCCGTACGCGGCGTAGAAGCCGTAGCCGTGCGTGTAGACCGTGTGGTCGTTGAGCCAGTTGCGCTGGTTGTCGGGCAGGCCGTCCAGGTTGATCTCGCGCACGGCGACGACGGCGTCGCGGGTCTGTCCGTCGATGGTGTAGCGGTCGACGTCGAGGGTGTCGGGGAAGGCGTAGTAGTCGCGCTGGCCCTCGAGCTGGCGGAACGTCGGGGCGACGACGTTGGGGTCGATGACGCGCACCCCGGGGATGTCGTTGGCCGCGGCGCGCAGGATGTCCTTGTCCTCGGCCTCGTCGGGCGGGGGGTTCTGGATCCGCTTGACCCGGTCGAGCCCGAAGGCCGTGCGGGTGGCCGTGATGTTCCGTTCGATGTAGGGCGCCTCGAGGGACTTCTGGGAGGGGTTGACCTTCAGGCTCTGGATGAGCGCCGGGTAGGCGCCCCCGGCCACGACGGCCGTGACGACGAGCAGCGCGACGCCGGTGAGCGGCAGACGCCAGCTGCGGCTCCAGATCGCTGCGAGGAAGAACGCAGCGCACATGAGCGCGGCGACCGCGAGGATCGCCTTCGTCGGCAGGACCGCGTTGTCGTCGGTGTACGTGATGCCGGTGAGCAGCGACCCCTTCTGGGTCGCGAGGGTGTACCGGTCGAGCCAGTAGGACGCGGCCCGGGTCAGCGCGATGAGGGCGCCGAGGACGCCGAGGTGGACGTACGCGGCCCGCGTCGTCGGCCCCCGGCCCGGCAGCTGCAGGCCGCCGTAGACGTAGTGGGTGAACGCGCCCGCGACGAACGCGAGCACGAGGACGACGGTCACGAAGCTGACGAGGAAGCGCAGCCACGGCAGCGTGAAGACGAAGAAGCCGACGTCCATCCCGAACTGCGGGTCGAGGGCGCCGAAGGGCTCCCGGTTGGCCCAGAGCAGGAAGGTCCGCCAGGCCCCCATCGACCCGGACCCGGCGAGCAGGCCGAGGACGACCGGGATGACCCACACGGCCACCCGCCGCAGCGGCTCGATGGCCTGGCGGTACTGCTCGAGCACCTGCTGCGCGGGGGTGACGGGGATGTACAGCGGACGGGTCCGGTACGCCGCGACGAGGCTCGCGGCGACCGCCCCACCCGTGAGGAGGGCGGCCGCGACGAAGATGCCGAGCTTGGCGGTGAGCTCCTTGACGAAGACCCCGCGAAAGCCCACCGAGTCGTACCACCAGACGTCGGTCAGGACGTCGGCGACGATCCCCCCGAGGATGACGAGCCCGAGCATGACGAGCAGCGTCGTGCCGAGCGGCCCCCTCCGCCGCCTACGGACGGCGGGTCCGGAGGGGCCGCCCGGCCCCCCGTCCGGCCCTTCCGGGCGTGGCGAACCGTCACCGGGACCCATGGGTCCGTCGAACCACTCCGAGCGACTCACTGCTCTCCTCGTCCGTCGGCGGGGACAACCCCCGCGTCGACCGTGACGACAACGTACATGGGCCGTCTGGACGTTCCATCAGGCACCATGGTCCGGTGGACGACACCCCGCGGCCCGTGACCGACCCGCTCACCCTCGCGGCCCTCGACACCGAGCGGCACGTGGCGCGCTCGGGGTGGGACCAGCCGGTGCGCCTCTTCGCCCTCGTCCCGACCGCCGACCTCCTCGCTCGCGAGCCCCAGCTGGCCGAGGGGCTCGCCACCCACGACGCCGTCGCGGGCGCGCTGAGCGCCGTCGAGCAGGAGGACCTCCCGTCGGGCCCGGGCCTCGAGGACCTCCTCGCGCGGATCGCCTGGCCCGAGCAGGTCGCCGGGTGCGCGGTCGCCGTGGAGCGGATCGTCGTCCCACCGGAGGCCGAGCGCGACCTGCCCCACGACGACGAGGCGGCGCTGCGGGCCGTCGCCGACCACCCCGACCGGGCCGACGTGCGGTTGCTCGTCGCGGTGACCCGCGACGGCTCGGCCCGCTGCCTGCTGCGGCAGCGGGCCCATGACAGCGACGACCGGGTCGCCCTCGGCGACGACATCGCACCGGGCCTCGTGCACGCCCTGCGGGCGACCTTCGGCCCGGACTGACGGTCCGGCCTCAGCCGCAGCCGGGCAGCGCCTCGACGTCGCCCGCCGCGATGTCGCGCACGGCGTCGAGGCCGTCGTCGAACGTCGCGACCCGCACGACCCGCAGCCCGTCGGGCACGGCGCCGACGACCTCGGCGCAGTTCTCGGCCGGGGCGAGGAAGTAGCCGGCCCCGGCCTGCCGCGCGCCGACGAGCTTCTGCCGGATGCCGCCGATCGGGCCGACGGTTCCGTCGTCCTCGATCGTGCCGGTGCCGGCGATGCTCTCACCCCCCGTGAGCTCACCGGGTGTGAGCACGTCGTAGATCGCGAGGCTGAACATGAGCCCGGCCGAGGGTCCCCCGACGCTGCCGGTGCGCAGGGTGACGTCGACCGGCAGGTCGTAGTCGAGCCTCAGGCCGACGCCGATGACCGTCTGGCCCTCGGACTCCCCCGCCCGCGCGGTGACGGTGCGCTCGGCGCCGTCGCGCCGCACGACGACCGGGAAGGTGTCACCCGGCTCGTGCCGACGCACGGCGGTGCGCACGGCATCCGCGGAGGTGGCGGGGTCGCCGTCGACCGAGACGAGGACGTCGTCGACCTCGAGGATGCCGTTCGACGGGCCGTCGTCCGCGACCCCGGCGACGACGACGGTCTGGTCGACGTCGCGACCCAGGGCGCGCAGGGCGGTGGCCGTGGCCACGCTCTGCGACCCGGCCATCTCCGCGGCGCCCTCCTCCTGGACCTCCTGCTTGCTCGACTCGGGCGGGAAGACCTGGTCGACCGGCAGCACCTCCTCGTCGTCGGACAGCCAGGCGCGGGCGAGGTCGTAGACGGTGACGGTGACCCCCGGCCCCCCGTCGACGCTCACCGTGGTGAAGTCGAGGGAGCCGCTCGTGGGGTACGTCGTCGCCCCCTCGACGGCCAGGAGGGGCTTGCCGTCGGCCTCGCCGAGGATGTTCGTCGCCGGACCGGGCGACATGACGACGTACGGCACACCGACGAAGGTCAGGGCAGCGGCCAGGGCGATCGCGACGAAGGTGACGGTGAGCAGGGCGGCCGGCACGAGCCCCGGCCGCCCGGGGCCCTGGCCCGGACCGCGGCCGCGCCAGCGGACCGGGCCACCCCCGGGGCCGGCCGGGTGGCCGGGAGGACCTGCAGCCCCGCCCGGGAGCACGTCGTGGGACGGGTGGCTCACGGCAGGCCCACCCACTCGGTGGAGCCGTCGCCGAGGCGCTGGTGCTTCCAGATCGGCGTCTGGGACTTCAGCGTGTCGATGAGGTCGCGGCAGGCGTCGAAGGCCTGCCCGCGGTGCGGCGCCGCGGCAGCGACGACGACGGCGAGGTCGCCGACCCGCAGCGCGCCCGTGCGGTGCACCGCCGCAACCCGCACCGCCTGGGACCGACCGGCCACGACCTCGCAGACCCGCCCCATCGTGTCGAGCGCGCTCGGGTGCGCCTCGTAGTCGAGGGCGGACACCGCGTCACCGTGGTCGTGGTCGCGCACGACACCGACGAACACCGCGATGCCGCCGCAGGTCGGGTGCCGCACGGCGTGCAGCGCCTCGTCGACGGACAGCGGCTCGTCGCGCAGCGCGACGAGTGCGACCGCGTCGTGGTCGGTCGTCATGGAGCTCCTCGGCGGGCGACCGGGCGGAACCTTCCGGCCCGGATCGTGGTTGGCTTGTCTCGAGACGACATCCTCTCACCCCATCCCGAGGAGCCCGGCGTGACCGATCCTGACGACGACGACGCACCCGGGCTGCCCCCGGAGATCGAGAAGCTCCTGCGCGGGCTCACCGGTGGCGAGCTCGACCCGCAGCTCGCGTCGATGATGCAGGGGATGGGCCTGGACAAGGTCGACCCCCAGATGCTCGCCATGGTCATGGGCCAGGTCCAGGCCATGTTCGCGGCTCCGGAGAGCGACACCGCCGTCAACGCCGTGCTCGCCACCGACATCGCCCGCAAGACGGTCGCCGCCGGCGGCGACGAGATCGTGGGCGAGACCGACCGGCGCGCCGCGGCGGAGGCCGTGCAGGTCGCCGGCCTGTGGCTCGACGCCGTCACCGACCTCACCGAGCCCGGGCTGACCGGGGTGGCGTGGAGCCGCGCCGAGTGGGTCGAGGCGACGATGCCGGTCTGGACCGACCTCGTCGAGCCGGTCGCGGCCGCGGTGACCGACGCAGTGGGCACCGCCCTCACCGCGCAGCTCGGCCAGCTCGGCGACCTCGGCGACACCGGGCTGCCCCCCGGGATGCTCGACCAGGCCGCGCCGATGCTGCGCCGGATGCACGGGTCGATGTTCTCGATGCAGCTCGGCCAGGGCACCGGGACGCTCGCGGCGGAGGTGCTCACCGGGTGCGAGGTGTCGCTGCCGCTCGTCCCGGCGCCGACCGTCGCGCTGCTGCCCGCCGCGCTGCGCGAGCTCGCACAGGGCCTCGAGGTCGACGAGCCGCAGGCCAGGCTCTACCTCGCGGTGCGCGAGGTGGCCCGGGTCCGCCTGTTCGGCGCCGTCCCGTGGCTGGCCCCGGCGCTGCTCGCGGCGGTGCGCGACTACGCCGCCGACATCAGCATCGACATGGCCGGCATCGAGGAGGCCGTCCGCTCGATCGACCCCGCCGACCCCGAGGCCGTGCAGCAGGCCCTCCAGGGCCGGATGTTCGCCCCCCAGCACTCCCCCGCCCAGCGGGCCGCCCTCGCCCGGCTCGAGACCCTGCTCGCCCTCGTCGAGGGGTGGGTCGACGTCGTCACCGAGCGGGCGACGCGAGACCACCTGCCCCAGGCCGACGCGCTCGGAGAGGCCGTGCGCCGGCGCCGGGCCACGGGCGGGCCGGCCGAGAAGGCGTTCGGCGCCCTCGTCGGTCTCGAGCTGCGGCCGCGCCGGCTGCGGGACGCGGCGAACCTGTTCGCCGCGCTCGAGGACTCCGGCGGCCCCGCGTCGCGGGACGCGGCGTGGCGCCACCCCGACCTCGCGCCGGGGACCTCCGACCTCGACGACCCCCTCGGCTACGTCGAGCGCTCGGCCCGGCCCGAGACCGACGCCATGGATGTCGAGCTCGACCGCCTCCTGCGGGGCGAGGACGACGCGTGATCGGTGCCGCCCCGCGGCTGGGAGGCGGTGACCCGGTCGCCGACCCGGCCGTCGCCGCCGCGCACCGCCACCTCCACGAGGATGCCGTCGCGGTGCTCACGGCGTGGACCGCGCCGGACGCCGGCCAGGACCGGCTGCGCCGCGACCACCTCGCCCACCTCCTCCGGCACCCGGACGGTGTGGCGAAGGACGGCCCGCCGGCGCACCTCACCGCGTCGTGCCTCGTGCTCGACCACGCCGGGGAGCGCGTCCTCCTCACCCTGCACCGGCGCGCCGGTGCCTGGTTCCAGCTCGGCGGGCACCTCGAGGCCGCCGACCGCTCGCTGTGGGCCGCCGCGCGGCGCGAGGCACGCGAGGAGTCGGGCCTCGACGCGCTCGAGCCGCTCCCCCGCCCCGTGCAGCTCGACCGGCACGAGCTCGTCGGGTCCTTCGGTCGTTGCCGGGAGCACCTCGACGTGCGGTACGCCGCGCTCGCCCCGGCCGGCGCGCGCCCGCGGGTGAGCGCGGAGTCGCACGCCGTCGCCTGGTGGCCGGTCGACGCGCTCCCCGAGGGAACCCGCGACGAGCTGGCACCGCTCGTGTCACTCGCCCGCGACGCCCTCGACCTCGTCTGACAGGGGCAGCCCCTCCGCATGGGCCAGGCCGTCGAGGAAGCCCCGGGCCCGCTCGAGGCGCGGGTACGACGCGAGGAGGCGCCAGAAGGCCGGGCCGTGCGCCGGCACGAGCAGGTGGGCGAGCTCGTGGAGCAGCACGTAGTCGAGGACGTGGTCCGGCACGTCGCGCAGCCGGTCCGACACCCGGATGGTCCCCTCGGCGGGGGTGCACGAGGCCCACCGTCGGCCCATCGTCGAGACCCACCGCACGCTCGTCGGCCGGGCGTGCCCGCCGAGGTACCGCCTCGACAGCTGGGCGGCCCGCGCGGCGAGCTGCTCGTCGCCGGACTCCCGGCGCCGGTCTCCGGCCGAGAGCCGGGCCAGCATCCGCTCGACCCAGTGCGCCTCCTCCTCGGCGCTGAAGGTCGCCGGGATGAGCACGACGGTGCGCCCGCCGTCGCGGTACGCGCTCACCGTGCGGCGCCGGCGTCGGCTCCGCCGGACCTCGACGCCCTCCCTGCTCACAGGCACGAGGGTAGGCCGTGTGGCGCTGCTGGTGCCGATGGTGCCCATGGGGCGCCCGATGCGCCGGACGGCGCGGCGGCCCAGCGCGTCACGGGCTCCGGCCGCACCGGCGTGGCTAGGGTTGGGCCGTCCAGGCCGCCCCGCGGCGGCAACACCGGATCGACGCGGCGCAGCAGCCGGGGGTCGACGACAAGGAGAGCATTCATGGCTGACGAGACCTACAAGGGCGAGTTCTACTGCGTGAAGTGCAAGGAGAAGCGCGAGGCCGAGGGGAAGGTCGTCGTCTCCGAGAACGGCCGTCGGATGGCCAAGGGCCAGTGCCCCGTCTGCGGCACGAACCTCAACCGCATCCTCGGCAAGGCCTGAGCCCGGGTCTCGAACGAGGTCGGCCCCGGTCCGTGGCGGACCGGGGCCGCTCGCCGTCCGGACCTGTGGACGACGGCCGGCGCGGCGCCCGGCACGGCAGGATGGCGGCGACGGACGGTGCGACGAGGGGGATGCCGATGCAGGGGCACGTCGTCGTCGACGGGTGGGGGTCGCTCGCCGACGAGCTCGTGTCGCAGCTGCGCCGCTGTGCCGTGCCGGTGCTCGGGGGCCGCCACGCGGCCGACTCGGCCGAGCTCGCCCTCGCGGCCGACGGTCCGCCCGCCGCCGTCGTCGTCGTCGCCGAGGGCCGGGCCCCGGGGTGGGCCGGCGCGCCGTGGCAGGCACGCGGCATCCCCCACCTCCCCCTCGTCCTGCAGTCCGACGCCGTCGTCGTCGGCCCCCTCGTCCTGCCCGGCCGCACCGCCTGCCTGCGGTGCGCCGCCGGCGCATGGGACTCCTCGCGGGCCTGCGCGGCGGGCGAGGTACCGCCGGGCACACTCGTCCTCGCCTGCGCCGTGGCGACCGTGACGGTGCTCGCGGCCCGGCGCGGGGACGCCTCACTCGCCGGGATCTCGACCGAGATCGGGCTCGACGAGGTGGCCGTGACGCACCGGCTGTGGCCGATGCGTCACGGCTGTGGGTGCGCTCGGGTGAGAATGGCCGGGTGACCGACATCCCGCGGAGCTCGATCGCCCGCACCGCCAAGCTCGTCGGGCTGCCCCTCGGGCACGCCGGGCGGGCCGCGCTCGGGGTCGGCAAGCGGGTGGGCGGGCGGCCGGCCGAGGCCGTGGCCGCCGAGCTGCAGGCCCGCACCGCCGAGCAGCTCTTCTCCGTGCTCGGGCAGCTCAAGGGCGGGGCGATGAAGTTCGGGCAGGCGCTGTCCGTCATGGAGGCGGCGATGCCCGAGGAGCTCGCCGGGCCCTACCGGGCGACGCTCACCAGGCTGCAGGAGTCCGGCCCACCGATGGGCGCCGAGCGGGTCCACGAGATCCTCGCCCGCGAGCTCGGGCCGCGCTGGGCGAGCACGAAGCTCGTCGAGTTCGACGACGTCCCGGCGGCGGCCGCGTCGATCGGCCAGGTGCACAAGGGGGTCTGGCGCGACGGACGCGAGGTGGCCGTCAAGCTCCAGTACCCCGGCGCCGCGGAGGCCCTGCTCTCCGACCTCAACCAGCTCTCCCGCGTCGCGCGCCTCGCCGGGTCGTGGGTGCCGGGCATCGACATCAAGCCGATCATGGACGAGCTCAAGGCACGGATGAGCGAAGAGCTCGACTACCACCTCGAGGCCCGCAACCAGCGGCACTTCGCGAGCGCCTTCCGGGGCGACGAGGACGTCCTCGTGCCGGACGTGCTCGTCGACTCCACCCACGTCATCGTCACCGAGTGGGTCGACGGCACCCCCCTGGCCGACGTCATCACCCGCGGCACGCAGGCGGAGCGCGACGAGGCGGCCACCCTCTACCTCGAGTTCCTCCTGCGGGCACCGAACCGGGCCCGCATGCTGCACGCGGACCCGCACCCCGGCAACTTCCGGATCACCGACGACGGCCGGCTCGCCGTGTTCGACTTCGGCGCGGTCAACCGGCTGCCCCACGGGCTGCCGACGTCCCTCGGCCGGGTGCTCACCGAGGCGCTCGCCGGCGACGCCCACGCGCTCGAGGCCGTGCTGCGCGAGGAGGGGTTCATCCGCCGGAACATCGACGTCGACCCCGAGGCCCTCCTCGCCTACCTCAGCCCCCTCGTCGAGCCGCTGCTCCACGACGAGTTCACCCCGTCGCGCGAGTGGCTGCGCGGGGCGGCGGCGACGCTGCAGGACCCCCGCCGGCCACAGTTCCTCATCGGGCTCAAGCTCAACCTGCCGCCCGAGTACCTCCTCATCCACCGGGTGTGGCTCGGCGGGATCGGGGTGCTCAGCCAGGTCGGCGGCACGGTGCCGCTGCGCGAGCTCGTGTGCGCCCACCTCCCGGGCATCGACGAGGCACGTCTGCCACCGTCGCCCTGAGCGGTCACCACCAGGCCGAGTCGAGCTTCCCCTCGATGCTGCGCAGGTGCCGGCGGCTGCACGTGTCGCACGTCCACGTGTCGCGCCCGTTCTCGACCCCCCGCGTCCACGTGATGCGCGCGAGGGCGAGGGCGTCCTCGTCGCCCGGAGCGGCACCGCACGTCGCACACACGACGTCACGGCCGGCATCGGATGCCGTGGCGTCCGGCCCGGCACCGGGCTCGCGGTCCTTGCCCCCGTCCGACACCGTCAGCTCCCGGCCCTGGCCGCGGCCTTCGCGGCCTTCTTGAAGTCGCGGACCTTCTGGAGCGAGTCCGCGTCGACGACGTCGGCCACCGAGCGGAACGACCCGCTGTCGGCGTAGGCGCCGCACGCCTCCTGCCAGCCCGGTGGGCGTACGCCGAGCTGCTTGCCGAGCAGGGCCGCGAAGATCCTCGCCTTCTGCTCGCCGAAGCCCGGTAGCGCCCGCAGTCGGGCGACGAGCTCGGCCCCGGTGGCGGCGTCACGCCAGATCGCCGCGGCATCACCGCCGTAGCCGTCGCGCACGACGGCCGCGAGGGCCTGGATCCGTCCCGCCATCGAGCGCCCGTAGCGGTGGACCGCGGGCGGCGTCGCGCACAGGTCGGCGAACGCCTCGGGGTCGGCCCCGGCCACGGCAGCCGGCTCGAGGGTCCCGAACCGCTCGAGGACCTTCGCCGGACCGGCGAACGCGCGCTCCATGGGGAACTGCTGGTCGAGCAGCATGCCGACGAGGAGGGCGAAGGGGTCCTCGGAGAGGACGCGGTCGGCCGTGGGGTCCTGGGCGATCGTCAGCGAGACCATGACTCAGGGTAGCCATCGCACGTGGCCGGGCCCCTACCCTGCGAGGTGCGGGCGCGACGGCGGCGAGCAGGAGGACCACGTGGACGAGCTCATCGCAGGGCGGGTGGCCGTGGTCACCGGAGGAGCCCGGGGCATCGGCCTCGCCGTCGTGGAGGCGATCGCGGCCCGAGGGGTGGCCGTCGTGTGCCTCGACACGCCCGACGCCGACCTCGACGGCTTCGATGCGGCATGCCGAGCCGCGGGGGTGGCCTCGCGGGGCGTCGGGGTCGACGTGCGCGACCAGGCCGCCGTGCGTGACGCCGTCGCCGGGGCTCGAGACCTCGGGCGGGTGTCGTACGCGGTCAACTGCGCGGGCGTCGACGGTCTCGTCGAGTCGGCGGGGATGAGCGCCTCGGAGTGGAACCGGGTCGTCGACGTCGACCTCGACGGCGTCATGTACGCGTGCCAGGCCGAGCACGACGCCATGGGCCGGCTCGGCGGCTCCATCGTCAACATCGCCTCGATGTCGGGTCACATCGTCAACCGGGGTGTGACCCACGCGGCCTACAGCGCCGCCAAGGCCGGGGTGATCCACCTCAGCAAGGCGCTCGCGGTCGAGTGGGCCCCGCTCGGCATCCGGGTCAACTCGCTCAGCCCGGGGTACACGCTCACCGCCATGACGCGGCGCAACCCCCCGGAGGTGAACGCCGGCTTCGCCGCCCAGACGCCGCTCGGGCGGCTGGCCCAGGTCGAGGAGGTCGCCGAACCGGTCGTGTTCCTGCTCGGCGACCGGGCCTCGTTCGTCACCGGCACCGACCTGCTCGTCGACGGGGGGTTCTGCGCCTGGTGAGCCGACCGAGCGCGTGAGCCGCCCGAGCGCGCCGCCCCGACGCTTCGTCGGGGGCGGCGCGCTCGGGCCTCACGCCGGGCTCATCGCGCGTGCGCGTGGATGATGGCCCGCATCTGCTCGCGCTCGGCCGCGACCTGCACCTGACGCTGCGCCTCGTGGACGCGGCGCTGGTGCGCGGTGCGACGGATGCGCTGCATTCGCCTGCTGTACATCTCGGATCTCCTTGGTGGTCACTGGTTCTCGATGGATGGGCCGCGCTACGCCGCGACCTCGGTCTTGCGGGGACGGCCCCGCGGACGCTTGCGGGCGACGATGACGCCCTGGACGAAGAGCTCGCCGCCCCAGACCCCCCAGGGCTCCCCACGTCCGAGGGCACCCGAGAGGCACGCGGCGCGCGCCGGGCACGTCCCGCACAGGGCCTTGGCGAACTCGACACCCTGCGGGGTGTCGGCGAACCACAGCTCGGCGTCGTTCTCGCGGCACGGGATGCCCTCGCGGGTCGTCGTGGACGCCTCGTGCAGGTCGAGGAGCTCGGTCAGCTGCATCGGGTGGTCACCTCCTCGGTCGTCGCGCCCGGTCGGGCGCTCGGTCTTCTCGGTGCGCCGGGTGGGGCGCGGGGTACTCGGTGGGCGGTCGGTGTCGGTCCGCTCAACAGTGGTGGTCATGGGCGTCGGCCTCGGGTGTCGTCTCGGTCGGTACGGATGCGGTGCGGTGCGGGTGCGGTGCGGTGCGGGTGCGGTGCGGCCTGCGTCGGGTACGAGAAAGGCCGCGGATCCCGGTGTCGGGATCCGCGGCCTCGAGGTGACCTGTCGTGGTGTCAGACAGGTGGTGCCTCGAGGCGTGGATACACGACTCCCGTGATCGGGGTGGCGCCGACGACGCCGGCGGGACGGACGTCCGTCACGAGGACGTCACAACGGGTGGACCCGGCGAAGGGCACAGTGCGCCCCTGGACGGCCCGGCCGGTGCCTGCGTGAGTGGTGTCGGCGCCGCGCCAGGGACGCTCGCAGGTCTCGCGGACAGCGGTCATCGCCAGGTCCGTGGTCATCGTCGTCTCCATCAGGGCCAACCTCCTCACCGTGTCTCGGTCCGTCCGCGCGCCCGACAGGGGCACACGAGGTATGCCGATCAGGTTAGGGGAGGCGCGTGGCGGGTGGCAACGGAATTAAACGGAGAATGTGGCGGGGGCCTACCCAGGATCCACGAGAACCGCTGCCCCACAACGCTATCCACCGTCTGAAAATTGTCGGAGAACCTCGAGGACGGCGGCTCCGTGACGTTCCAGCTTGGCCGGTCCGACGCCCGTGATCCTCGACAGGGCCGCCACGTCGGCCGGGAGCTGCTCGGCGATGGCCGTGAGGGTGGCGTCGGTGAAGACGACGAACGCCGGCACGTCGGCCTCCCGCGCGGTCTCGAGCCGCCACTCGCGAAGGGCCTCGAAGAGCCGCTCGTCCAACGTGGGCGGGCAGGCGGCACAGCGGCCGATCGTGCGCTCACGAGCCGTCCCCAGGCCGGTACCGCAGCTGCGGCACGTCGACCGCGCCGCCGGCCGTCCCCCACGCCCCGAGCCGGGGGCCGACCGGCGTCGGGTCTGCGCCCGCGCGGCGTCCCCGAGCACCGCGGCGGTGCCGTCGAGGAACCGCGACGGCCGCCGCGTGGCCCTCGCGCCGGGGGTGCGGGCGGCGGCGTACGACAGGACGAGCCGCTCCCGGGCCCGGGTCACGCCGACGTAGAGGAGCCTTCGCTCCTCCTCGACGGCCTCGGGGGTGTCGGCCATCGTGATGGGCAGCAGTCCGTCGGAGCAGCCGGCGAGGAAGACGGTGTCCCACTCCAGGCCCTTCGCAGCGTGGAACGACGCGAGGGTGACGCCCTGGACCGTCGGTGCGTGGCTCGCGGCGGCCCGCTCGTCGAGCTCACGCACGAGCGCCGGCATCTGCGCCTCCGGGTCGAGTGCGTGGAGGTCGTCGGCGAGAGCGGCGAGGGCCGAGAGCGACTCCCAGCGCTCACGTGCGGCACCGCCAGCCGTCGGCGCCTTCCGGCTCCAGCCCGCCCCGAGGAGGACGTCACGGGCGAGGTCGGGCAGCGGGACCGACCCGTCGTCGGAGCGTGCGGACCCGCGCAGGAGGACGATCGCGTCGCGGACCTCCTTGCGCGAGAAGAAGCGTTCACCGCCCCGGACGAGGTAGGGGATGCCGCGCTCGGCGAGCGCGGACTCGAAGGACTCGCTCTGCCCGTTGGTCCGGAAGAGCACGGCGATCTCGGAGGGCGGGTGACCCGCGTCGAGCAGGGCCGTGATGCGGGTGGCGACGGCCGCGGCCTCCTCGGGGTCGTTGTCGGCGACGACGAGCTCCGGCGGCGGGCCGTCGGGCCGCTGGGCCCGCAGCTCGACCGAGCCGGAGCGGCGCTGGCCACCCGGACCGCGCAGGACGAGGTTCGCGAGGCCGACGACCTGCGGGGTCGAGCGGTAGTTGCGCACGAGCTCGACGGTGCGGGCATCGGGATGCCGGGTGCGGAAGGACAGCAGGTGCTCGGGGGAGGCCCCGGTGAAGGAGTAGATCGTCTGCGCGGGGTCGCCGACGACGCAGATGTCGCGCCGCTCGCCGAGCCACAGGTCGAGGAGGGACTGCTGCAGCCGGTTGACGTCCTGGTACTCGTCGACGACGAAGTGGCGGTACTGGCTGCGCACCGCCCGTGCGACCTCCTCGTGCTCGCTCAGGATGCCGACCATGAGGAGCAGGACGTCCTCGAAGTCGATGGCCCCCCGCTCGGTCTTGACGTCCTCGTAGGCGGAGACGAGCCGCGCCATCGCCGTGGGGTCGAGCCCCGCGGGCGGCTCACGGCGCTGGGCGGCGGCAGCCGCGGGGTAGGAGTCGGGGGTGAGCAGCGACACCTTCGACCACTCGATCTCGGCCGCGAGGTCGCGCACGGCGGGGCCGTCGAGGCGCAGGCGCAGGCGCGCCCCCGCCTCGGCGACCGCACTGGCCTTGTGCGGCATGACCTCGGGTGAGGCTCCCCCGACGGCCTGGGGCCAGAAGTAGTGGAGCTGGCGCAGCGCGGCCGCATGGAAGGTGCGCGCCTGGACCCCCCCGACACCCAGGTCGCGCAGTCGGGTGCGCATCTCGCCGGCCGCGCGCGCCGTGAACGTCACGGCGAGCACCCGCTGCGGCTGGTGGACGCCGGAGAGCACGCCGTAGGCGATGCGGTGGGTGATGGCGCGGGTCTTGCCGGTGCCGGCCCCGGCAAGCACGCACATCGGGCCGCTCGGGTGCTGCGCGACCTCGCGCTGCTCGGGGTCGAGCGCGTCGAGGACCGCGTCGGCGCCGGGGTGCACGGGCAGGCTCGTCATCGGCTCGATCCTAGGTGGGGTCACCGACGGCACGGCACCGACCCGGGCCGGCCCTGGGGACGGCGTCGAGGGCCCACCGCGTCGAGGGCCCACCGCGTCGAGGGCCCGCCGCCCGTGGCACGACCCGGGAAGGATCAGCGGTCCCGGCGCGTTCACCACCACCGAGCCGCCGCACCCACGACCCCGCCCGAGGAGCCCTGCATGCCCGACACGTCGACCCGGACCCTGCCCGAGCCGGGCACCGTCACGATGTTCACGACGACGTGGTGCGGTTACTGCCGCCGCCTCAAGTCGCAGCTGCAGCGCGAGGGCATCGGCTTCACCGAGGTCGACATCGAGCACGAGCCCGACACCGCGCGCTTCGTCATGTCGGTCAACGGCGGCAACCAGACCGTCCCGACCCTGCTCTTCCCCGACGGCTCGGCCGCGACGAACCCGACGATCGCGCAGGTCCGCGAGCGGCTCGCCTGACGCCGGCCTCGGCGTCGCTCGGGGTCACCGCAGCGGCACCTCGGGGGCGTCGACCGGGCCACCGAACCAGTGCTCGACGAGCTTGCGCGCGATCGACAGCCGACCCGGGAGGTGGACCGAGCCGGCCTCGACGGCGCCCACGAGCTCGTCGCGGCTGAACCAGCGCGCGTCCTCGATCTCGTCCTCCTGCAACCGCAGCTCGGTCGTCTCGGCCCGCGCGGTGAAGCCGATCATGAGCGAGGCCGGGAACGGCCACGGCTGGTCGCCGAGGTACGTGACGTCGGTGACCCGCACCCCGCTCTCCTCCTCCACCTCCCGCACGACCGCCGCGGCGAGCGGCTCGCCGGGTTCGACGAACCCGGCGAGCACCGACATCCCTCCCGGTCGGAACCCGCGCCCGCGCGCGAGGAGCAGCCGGTCGTCGGCGTCGACGACGGCGACGATGACGGCCATGTCGGTGCGCGGGTAGTGCTCGCTGCCGTCGACGGCACAACGCCGGATCCAGCCGCCGAGGCTCGGCTCGGTCGGGGCGCCGCAGCGCGGGCAGTGCGTGTGCGTCGCGTGCCAGTTCGCGAGCGCGAGCGTCGTCGTGAGGACCTCCGCGCCCAGCGGGTCGAGGTCGGCCCCGACCTGCCGCAGCGTGCGCCAGCCCGGGTCGTCCTCGTCCGGGGCCGGTGCGTCGGCCACGACGACCCCGACGTACGCCGTGCCGCCGGCCTCCCCGAGGTAGAGGGCGAGGCGAGCCGCATCGGCGTCGTCCGCGGCGCCGAGCACGAGGCGGGCGCGGCCGGGGCCGGCGTGCTCGACCGGGGCCCGGTCGCCGGCGAGGCGCAGGACCCGGGTGCCCGGGTCGCGCAGCAGCCGGGGCAGCAGGCCGGGGTCGGCCCGCAGGTCCCCGCGGCGGTCGAGGAGGGCCCGGCCCGGGGGCAGGCCGGGAAGGATTCGGTCGGCTCGGGGCACGCTTCCCAGCCTATGGGGGGCGCACGGCCTACCGTGGGCACGTGGACCGCAGCCCCGCCTTCCTCGCCGCCCTCGCCAGCGCGGCGGTCCCCGGGCTCGACCCGGTGAGCGTCGAGGCCCTCCCGAGCACCCCGGAGCAGTCGTTCGACGTCGCGTTCGTCCAGGACGGCGAGCACCGCCGCTGGGTCGTGCGGGCCCCGCGCACCGACGTCGCCGGTGCCGAGATGGACCGCACCGTCCCGCTCCTCGGGCTCCTCGGCCGCCGGCTCCCGTTCGCGGTGCCCGCGCCCAAGGGGTTCGTCGCCCTCGCCGAGGGCGGCCGCGCCGCGGTCTACCCGTACCTGCCGGGACTCCACCTCGACTTCGCCGAGCTGCCGCCGGGCCCGGGCATCGCGGCGGAGCTGGGGCGCGCGATCGCCGCCCTCCACAACACCGACCCCGCGGTCTTCGAGGAGGCCGGCCTGCCGAGCTACGACGCCGACGCCTACCGCAGCCGCCGGCTCGCCGAGCTCGACCGGGCCGCCGAGAGCGGGCGGGTCCCGACGACGCTGCTCACCCGGTGGGAGACCGCGCTCGAGGACGTCAGCCTGTGGCGGTTCGCGCCCACCCCCACCCACGGCGACCTCACGGGTGACCAGGTGCTCGCTGTGTTCACCGACGACTCCGACGCCTCGACGGGCCGCATCCGGGCGATGACGGGGTGGGAGGACGCCAAGGTCGCCGACCCGGCCGACGACTTCGCGGCGCTCGTCGCCGATGGCCGTCCCGAGGCGGTCGAGACCGTCCTCGAGGCGTATGCCCACGCCCGGGTCGAGCGCCCCGACCCCAACCTGCTCGTGCGCGCCCGCCTCGTCGCCGAGCTCGGTCTCCTCGCGACGCTCATGGCGGCCCTGACGCGCAAGGACGCCGGGGTGGTCGAGGTGCTGACGACCCAGCTGCGCCGCCTCGACGACGCCGTCCACGCGGACGAGCAGCCGGACGACTACCGCCGCACCTCGCTCGCCCCCGTCGGTGTCGCGCGCCGCACGACCCGCCCGCCGGCCCTCGTCGACGACGATGACGAGGAGGAGCTGCCGGAAGTGGGTGGCGCCGAGCCGGATGCCGGGCGCGGGGCGGACCACGCGGAGCCGGACGCCGACGCGGAACCCGAGAGGCCGGCCGACCAGGCGGAGCCGGACCCCGAGCGGCGGGCCGACCGAGCGAAGCCGGACGCCGACGCGGACCCCGAGCGGCCGGCCGACCAGGCGGAGCCAGACGCCGACGCGGACCCCGAGCGGCCGGCGGACGACGCGGACCCGGATGCGGAGCCGGAGGACGTCGGCGGCTCACCCGGTGACACCGACCGCGAGGTCCCGGCGTGGCTCGAGATCGAGCACGCCGAGGACGAGGTCACCCCGGGCGAGCGGCGCGCAGCACCCGAGTGATCTCGTCGGCGCCGGGCAGCTCGGGCCACACCGTCTCACCCGTGGCCGCGTGGAAGAACGCGCCCCGAACCCGCTCCTCGGGCACCCCCCGGACCCGCGCCCACGCGAGCCGGTAGGCGCCGAGCTGCAGGGCGCGCGCCACCGCCCGCGCCCCCGACGCCGGGGCGCCGGTCTTCCAGTCGACGACGACCCATCCCGGCTCGCCGTCGGGGGTGGGCTCCTCGAAGACGGCGTCGATCCGTCCCCGGACCGCGATGCCGTCGACGACGGTCTCGACGCTCGTCTCCACCTCGACCGGGGTGCGGTCGGCCCACTCGCTCGTCGTGAACGCGGCCCGCAGGGCCGCGAGGTCGTCGTCCCCCGCCCCGTCGTCGGCGGACCCGGGCAGCTCGTCGACGTCGACGATGGCGGCCCGGGCGTAGTGCTCCTCGACCCAGGCGTGGAACGCCGTGCCCCGGCGGGCGGCCGGGGCCGGAGGCGACGGCATCGGACGCCGCAGGTCGAGGGTGAACCGATCGGGGTCCTCGGCGAGCGAGACGAGCGCGGAGGTCGACAGGTGCGGCGGGAGCTCGACGGGGACGTCTCCCCCCGCCCGGCGGCGGGCCCGCTCCCCGAGCAGCATCGCCACCTCGGCGTCCCACGGCGTGGCGGGCGCGCCGGGATCCGGTGGGCTCCCGTCGGCGACCGCGTCGGCGACCGCCTGTGCGGGCCCGAGCAGCAGGCCGCGTCGCTCGACGTGGTCATCGGTCGGCCACAGCACGCTGACCGCCCGCGCGGTGCGGGGGTTCTGGGGCTTCGGGTCGTCGGTGGGCGGCAGGTCGTCCCACGGGCCCCGGGCGAGGGGCAGCGCGCTGTCGCGCAGCTCGTCCAGGAAGCGTGAGGTGACCCGCGGCGTCGTCGCCGCGCCCCAGACGTGCGCGGTGAGCAGCAGGTCGAGCCGGGCACGGGTCAGGGCGACGTAGGCGAGGCGCCGTTCCTCGGTGATGCCGTGGTCGGCGACCGCCGAGGTGAACCGCTCGAGCGCCTCGGCCGCGGTGTCCCAGTCGAGGTCGGCATCCCAGCGGAAGCGGGGCAGGCCCGCGGCATCCCCGCGCAGGTCGTACGGGAGCGAGGCGAGCCCGACGAGCCACCCCTTGTCGCTCGGCTCGGCATGACCCCAGGCGTCTGCGACGACCTTGCCCTGGGTGGCCGAGTGGGCCGGGAAGCAGGACTCCACGAGCCCGGGCACGGCGACGACGTCCCACTCCAGGCCCTTGGCCGCGTGCACGGTCATGACCTGGACGGCGTCGGTCCGCGTCTCGACCCATCCGAGGTCGAGGCCGCGCTCCTCGTCGACGGCGGCCTCGAGCCACGCGAGGAAGCCGCCGAGCGTCGGCCGGTCGGCGCTCGCCGAGAAGGTCGCCGCGACGTCGGCGAACGCGTCGAGGTGGGCCCGGGCCGCGCCGGGGGTCCACCCCGGGCGGGCGAGCACCTCGATGTCGAGCCCGAGGGCGACCTCGGCCTCGGCGACGAGCTCGGCGAGCCCGAGGCCGGTGAGCGCCCGCAGGCGCCGGACCGTGGCGCCGAGACCGCTCAGCCGCTCGAGGGCCACCGGGCCGAGCCGCTCGCCGTCGTCGCCGACCCAGCCGGCGGGAGGCAGGTCGTCGAGCGCCTCGACGACGCTCGCCCGCTCACTGGCGTCCGGGGCGAGGTCGGCGCCGCGGGCCCGCCCGCCCGGGCGCTGCCGGGTGCGCGCCCAGGCGCCGAGGCCGTCGAGGTCGGCGGCACCGAGCCGGCACGACGGGCCGGTGAGCAGCCGCATGAGCCGGTCGCCCCGGGTCGGGTCCTGGACGACGTGGAGGAGGGCCACGAGGTCGGCGACCTCGGGCATGTGGAGCAGGCCACCGAGGCCGACGACCTCGTAGGGCACGCCCTCGGCCTCGAGGGCGTCGACGACGGGGGAGAACTGCGAGCGCCGGCGGCACAGCACGGCCGCGGTGCGCCGGCCGGGGCGCTCGAGCCGGGCCCGCACCCACCGCGCGACGTGGCGTGCCTCGGCCTCGGTCGTCGTGAGGCGTGCGACGGCGACGTGGCCCGGGCCGGCGTCCTCGCGCACGGCGAGCGGACGCACGGCGACCCGGCTCGTCGCCGTGAGCGGGCCCGCGACGACGTTCGCCGCGTCGAGCACCGCCCGGTCGTTGCGCCAGCTCGTCGACAGGTGCAGCACCCGGGCCGGGCCCGCGTCGTCGTGGAAGTCGGTGCGGAAGCGGTCGAGGGTCGTCGACGAGGCGCCGCGCCACCCGTAGATGGACTGGTGGGGGTCGCCGACGGCCGTGACCGGCACCGGCTCGTCGGCCGCGACGAACAGCGCGCGCAGCAGCTGCAGCTGGGCCTCCGAGGTGTCCTGGAACTCGTCGAGGAGCACGGCCCTGAAGCGACCCCGCTCGGCCGCGCCGACCTGCGGGACGGTCGTGGCGATGCGGGCCGCGAGCGCCATCTGGTCGGCGAAGTCCAGGGCGTCGCGCGACCGCTTGAGCTCGGCGTAGCGGCGCACGAGCGGCACGACCGCGGCCCGCTCCCGGAGCACGCTCGCGACCGCACGCATCGGGTTGGCGCGCTTGCGCGTGCCCTCCCCCTTCGGCACGGCGTCGAGCGCCGCGCAGACCTCGTCGAGGTGGGCCGCGAGGGCGTCGGCGTCGACGAGGTGCTCGGCCATCTCGCCGGCGAGGTCGACGACGGCGGTCGTCACGGTCGACTCGGCCTTGTCGACGCCGTCCATCGGCCCGTCCCACGACACGACGGCCTCGTGCGCCACCTGCCACGCCGCGGCCTCGGTGAGCAGCCGGCTCTCGGGCTCGACGCCGAGCCGCAGCCCGTGCTCGCGCACGATCCGGCCGGCGTACGCGTGGTAGGTCGAGACGGTGGGCACGTCGTCGAGCACGGCAGCGCCGTCGTCGTCGTCCGGCGTCCACAGCCCGGTCTCGCGCAGGGTGGCCAGCCGGGCCGCGAGCCGCTCGGCGAGCTCGCCGGCCGCCTTGCGGGTGAAGGTGAGACCGAGCACCTCGTCGGGGCGCACGAGCCCGTTGGCGACGAGCCAGACGACGCGGGCCGCCATCGTCTCGGTCTTGCCCGAGCCGGCTCCCGCAACGACGAGGAGCGGGCGCAGGGGGGCCTCGATGACCTCGGCCTGCTCCGGCGTCGGTGCGTGGGGCTGGCCGAGGGCCCGCGCGAGCTCGACCGCGGACCACCGGATGCCGGTGGCCACCCCCGACGTCGTGGAGGTGGTCACAGCCGCCGCCCTTCGGGCAGCGCCGGGCACGAGTCCTTGACCTGGCAGGTGCCGCAGTGGCTGCCCGGGGTCGCGCTGAACGTCGCGGCCGCCATGGCGTCGGCGGTGCCCGCGAGCAGCTCGTGCGCCCAGTGCGGGTCGTCGTCGTCGGCGAGGGGCACCTGGGCCTGCAGGGTCGTCGTCGTCGTGGCCGCCCTGCCGAGCTGCAGGAGCGCGGCCCCGCCCGCCCGCTCGCCGTGCCGGGCGAACGCCCCGGCCTCGACGGCGAGCTGGTAGGCGCCGAGCTGGCCGTGGCGGCGCACCTCGTCGCGGGTCGGCTTGGTGCTGCCCGTCTTGAGGTCGACGACGCGGACCTGCCCGCCCGGTCCGACCTCGACGCGGTCGACGGTGCCGCTCACGACGGCCCGCCCGAGGGCCACTCGCAGGCGCTCCTCGGACGCGGCTCGGCGCCACCCCTCCGCGGGGGCCTCGCCCGTGTACCGGACGAGGCGCTCGGTCATCCGGGTCGCGAGGGACAGGTCGCGCCGCGAGAGCCACCCCGGCGCCAGGCCGAGGCGCCCCCACCGGCGCTCGAGCTCGGCGGCGTAGGTCGCGGCGTCGGTGTCGCCGAGCTCGTGGGCCAGCTCGTGGACGAGGGTGCCGATGTCCTGGGCGCCCATCGAGGGGCCGTCGCCGCCGCTGGCCCGCAGCACCCACTGCAGGCCGCAGCGGGCGAAGGGGTCGATGGCCGACGGCGAGACCCGCACGGGGGCGCCGGGCTCGCGCCGCGGGCGGTCGTCGCTGACGCCGCGCAGCGCCCACCACTGAGCGGGGTCGGCCCCGGGCACCCCCTCGCGGGCGAGCCGGGCGAGGGTCGTGACGGCCGCGCCGCGGGTGGCCGGCTCGGGGTCGAGCAGGGAGCGCCGCAGCTCGGCGACGAGGCCGGCGAGGGTGAACGGGCGAGGGACGTCGGTGAAGGGGCGGGCCTCGGACCGGGGGTCGACGACGTCGAGGTACGGGGAGGGCTGCTCGTCCTCGCTGCGCACGGCGGTGACGACGAGCCGCCGGGAGGCCCGGGTCACGGCGACGTGGAACAGCCTGGTCTCGTCGTGGCGGACCTGGGCGCGGGCGGCCCGGGGCTCGGTGGGTCGACCCGTGACGACGTCGACGAGCTCGCTCGAGCCGAGGACCGAGCCGCGCAGGCGCAGGTCTGGCCACACCCCGTCCTGGACCCCGGCGACGACGACGAGGTCCCACCCGAGGCCCGCGGCCGCCGCCGGGGTGAGCAGCGCGACCGACTCGCCCGCGGGGGCCCGCGCGACGAGGGTGTCGCCGGCGACGTCCTGGCCGAGCACGTGCTCGAGGAAGTCGACCGGACCGGATGCCGGGAGCCGGTCGGTGAAGCGGGCGGCCGCGTCGAACAGCCCCAGCACGGCGTCGAGGTCGCGGTCGGCCCGTCCGCCCGCGGGGCCGCCGGCCAGGGCGGTGTCGCGCCACGGCCCGGCCAGCCGGGACGCGGTCCACATCGCCCACAGCACCTCCTCGGCACCCGCGCCGTCGCGGAGCGCGTCGACGGCGGCGGCGAGCACGCGGTGGACCCGGCGGGCCGGAGCCGCCTCCGGGCCGATCCGCCCGAGGGAGAACGGCGCGAGCACCGCCTCGGCGAGCAGGACGTCGCTCGGGCGTCCGCCCCCGGCGTCGAGCTCGACGCGGCGCAGCGACCGGCGCAGCCGTCGCAGCCCGACGGCATCCGCGCCCCCGACCGGCGACCCGAGCACGTCGACGACGACGCCGGGGTCGAGCTGCTCGGCCCCCGCGACGACGTCGAGGGCACAGCGCAGGAGCGCGAGGAAGGGGCGCACGGCCGCCTCGTCACGCACCGGCAGCTCGGCCGCCGCGGTGTCGACGGGGACCCCGGCGCCACGCAGCACCCGGCGCAGCGTGGCCGTGCGCGCCCCACCGCGCACGACGACCGCCATCCGCGACCACGGCGTGCCCTCGAGCAGGTGGGCCTCGCGCAGCACCCCGGCGACGAACGCGGCCTCCTGGGCGACGGTGCGCAGGAGGTGCGCCTCGACGGACCCCGGCCCACCCGGTCGGGGGGTGGGCTCGCGGTGGGCCGGGGTCCCGACGACACCGATGTGCCCGACGACCCGGGTGGCCGCCACCGCCACCTCGCCCCCGCAGCGGTGGCCGCGGTCGAGGACGAGGGTGCGCGCGGTCGGCCACGCGTCGGAGAACAGCCGTGGGTCGGCCCCCCGGAAGGTCTGGGTGGCGGCGTCGGGGTCGCCGACGAGGACGAGCGGCACGGCACCGTCGCCGGCGACGGTGGCCAGCAGCCGGCGGGCCGACGGGGTGAGCTCCTGGGCGTCGTCGACGACGACGAGGCGCAGCGCGGCGCGCAGCCGGTCGAGGGCGTCGGGGTCGTCGTCGAGGAGGTCGGCCGCGGCGGTGAGCACCCACGCCGGGTCGTAGGCCCCCGCCGCCGAGAGCGCGGTGACCTCGTCGTACTCGCGCAGCACCGCGGCCCCCGCCACCCACTCCGGGCGGTCGTGGGCGGTGCCGAGGGCGGCGAGGTCGCCCGGCTCGAGTCCGAGCTCGACGGCGCGCATGAGCAGGTCGCGCAGCTCGGCCCGGAAGCCGCGCGTGGCCAGCGCGGGCTCGAGCGATGCCGGCCACGGCGGGGCGGGGCTCGCGCCCCCGGCGTGCCCGGCGAGCAGCTCGCGCAGGATGACGTCCTGCTCGGGGCCGCTGAGCAGCCGCGGCGCCGGCTCCCCGGCGAGCGCGGCGGCCTCGCGGAGCACGCCGAAGCCGAAGGACTGGTGCGAGCGGGCGAGCGGGGTGGTCGTCGTGCCCCCGAGCCGGGCCGTGACGGCGTCGCGCAGCCTGGCCGCGGCGACCCGGGTCGGGGCCAGCAGGAGGCACGCGTCGGCCGCCACCCCGTCGCCCACGGCCCGCACGACCCGCTCGACGGCCACGGTGCTCTTGCCGGTGCCGGGAGCGCCGAGCACCCGCACCACCGGCCCGCCGGCGGCGACGGCGGCCCGCTGCGCAGCGTCGAGCGACGGCGCGGTGGCCGCGGCGACGACGGGACGGCGGAGGACGAGCACCCCCGGATTCCACCACGACGCACCGACACCGGCCGGGAGCGGGCACGGCGGTCGCGCGGGTCGGCCCCCGTCCGCCCGGCCTCCGAGGCGGCGTCAGTACGTCGGCAGGTGCGGGTCGACGTCACGGACCCAGGCGAGCACGCCGCCCTCGACGTTCACCGCGTCGACCCCCCGCGCCCGGAGCAGGTCGACCGCCTCCGCCGAGCGGGCCCCGGTCTTGCAGTGGACGTAGACCCGCCCCCCGTCGGGCACGGGCACCGGCGCCCCCGCCCGAAGGTCGCCCATCGTGAGCCAGACGGCCCCGGGGATGGTCACGATCTCGCGCTCCCCCGCCTCGCGCACGTCGAGGAGCAGCCCGCGCGAGCCGTCGAGCGCGCCGTCCTCGAGCAGCACGCGCAGGTCCTCGACCCCGACGGCCGGGCGGACGGATGCCGGGTCGTCGCCTCCCGCCCCCGGCGCGCCCTCGGTGACGGCGGGCGTCGTCGCCCAGCCGAGCGGCCGCGTGGCGTCCGCGCCCGACCCGCAGACCCGGCATCCGGGGTCGGCGGCGACGGGCACGGCATCCCACGTCTGGCGCAGCGCGTCGTGGACGAGCAGCCGTCCGACGAGCGGCTCACCGGCGCCCGTGACGAGCTTGACCGCCTCGGTGGCCATGACCGCGCCGATGCTCGCGCACACCGCGCCGAGGACGCCGCCGACCGCGCAGGACGGCACGGCGTCCGGCGGGGGCTGGCGCGGGAACACGCACGCGTAGCAGGGCCCCTCGCCCGCCCACCACACGCTGGCCTGGCCGTCGAAGCGGAACACCGAGCCCCACACGTGCGGCACGCCGAGGCGGGCGCAGGCGTCGCCGACGAGGTAGCGGGTGGGGAAGTTGTCGGCCCCGTCGAGGACGAGGTCGTAGTCGGCGACGACGGACAGCGCCGTCGAGGCGTCGAGGCGCGCGGTGTGCTGCACGACCTCGGTCGACGGGCTGATCGCGTGCACGGCGTCGGCGGCGGACCCGGTCTTGGGCCGGCCGACGTCGGCGACGCCGTGGACGACCTGGCGCTGGAGGTTCGTCACGTCGACGACGTCGTCGTCGACGACGCCGATCGTGCCCACCCCGGCGGCGGCGAGGTAGAGCAGCGCGGGCGAGCCGAGCCCACCGGCCCCGACGACGAGCACCCGGGCGGCCCGCAGCCGCCGCTGGCCGTCGACGCCGAGGTCGGGCAGGAGGAGGTGCCGGGCGTAGCGCGTGCGCTCCTGCGCGGTGAGGTCGGGACCCGGTGGCACCAGCGGCGGACGTGCCATGGCGCGACGATAACAACCGGCCGTCCCCACCTGCGGGTCCCGGGTGACACCCGTCCGTAGGATGCTGGCCTGACGCCGGCCCGAAGGACACCCATGACGACGACGCACACTCCCCCCCGCGGTCAGCGGATGCCGCGCAGCGAGCGCCGCGCCCAGCTGCTCGAGGCCGCCCAGGCCGTCTTCGTCCAGTCCGGCTACCACGCCGCCGCGATGGACGAGATCGCCGACCGGGCCGGTGTCTCCAAACCCGTGCTCTACCAGCACTTCCCCGGCAAGCTCGACCTCTACCTCGCCCTGCTCGACAAGCACTGCGACACCCTCGAGTCGCTCGTGCGCGCCGCGCTCGAGGTCGGGGGCGACAACGAGCTGCGCGTCGAGCGCACCGTCGCCGCGTACTTCGAGTTCGTGACCCGCGAGGGGGCGGCCTTCCGGATGGTCTTCGAGTCCGACCTCACGAGCGTGCCGCAGGTGCGCGCCCGGCTCGACGGCGTCGAGATGAGCTGCGCGGAGGCCATCGCCGAGGTCATCGCGGAGGACACCGGCGTCGACGACGAACGCGCCCTCCTGCTCGGCTCCGCCCTCGCCGGCATGGCCCAGGTCGCGGCCCGGCACTGGCTGGCCCAGGGCGGCGAGGTGCCCGAGGGCGAGGCGGCGGCGATGATCAGCACCCTCGCGTGGCGCGGTCTCGGCTCGTTCCCCAAGATCGACGGCTGACGGCCCAACCGCGCGCTGTTCGCTCGTGGCGGATGCCGGAATGCCGTCCGGGACGCTCGGGTTAGCCTGAGCCGAAGGGGTGCGGCCCGACCGCACCCGCCCCGACGAAAGGTGTGCACCCGTGGAGGTCACCATCGGCGTCCAGAACGTCGCCCGCGAGCTGACGGTCGAGACCGAGTCCCCCACCGCAGAGGTCAACGCGGCGGTCGAGAAGGCCCTCGCCGACGGGGGGGTGCTCCGCCTCACCGACACCCGCGGCCGGTCGGTCTTCGTCCCGGCCGGGGTCATCGGCTGGGTCCAGGTCGGGGACTCCGAGAAGGGCCGCGTCGGTTTCACGCCCTGACGACGGGCCCGGCATCCTGCGCAGTCTGACCGGCCGACGCGACGTCGGTCGGTCGGCATCCCCCATCCGCGGCCCCGACGGGAATACATTCTGGACGCACCCGGTCGAAACGGGTGTCACGCGCGGCACCCGCCGCGGTGTCGGACCGCACGTCAGGTCCGCCTGACCTTCGGAAGGAGCTCGACCCCATGGACATCGGCGAGATCATCGGCACGATCATCTTCGGTGCCGTCATCGGCGTCCTCGCGCGTCTGGTGCTGCCCGGCAAGCAGAACATCAGCGCGGTCATCACCGTCATCCTCGGCATCCTCGGCGCGCTCATCGGCTACTGGCTGTGGGGACTCGTCGGTGGCGGCGACACCAGCGGCATCGACTGGATCCGCTGGTTCATCTCGATCGCGGCCGCAGCGCTGCTCGTCGTCGCCTACGGGTCGATCACGGGCAGGAAGCAGGTCTGACCCCAGCGCACGCCGGTGCGGCCCCCGTCCGTCCGGGCGGGGGCCGCACCGTGTCCGGTGTGGGGTCGCTCAGGCGGACAGGCCCATGAGGGCCATCCGCTTCTGGTGGTTGTCGGTGAGCCGGGTGAACATCTGACCCACCTCGGCGAGGTCGACACCACCGCCGACGAGCAGCGCCGACATCGCGTCGCGCTCGACCGCCACCGCCTGCGCCTGGGACAGCGCCTCGCCGAGCAGCCGGCGCCCCCACAGCGCGAGGCGCCCGGCCGCGGTGCGGTCGGTCTTGAGGGTGTCGCGCACGACCCCGACGACGAAGTCGGCCTGGCCGGCGTCGTCGAGGGCGTGGCCCATGACGGCGCGGGTGTCGTCGTCGACGAAGGCGCTCATCTCGCGGTAGAAGTCCTTCGCGATGCCGTCGCCGACGAAGGCCTTGACGAGCCCCTCGATCCAGCCGCGGGGCCGGGTGCGCTCGTGGTAGGACGCGAACGGCACGACGAACGGCGCCATGGCCGCCTCGGGGTCGATGCCACGCGCCCGCATGTGCTCGACGAGCTGGGTGTACTGGACGTACTCGGCGTGCGCGAGGCCGGCCATCGCCGACTTGAGCGACAGGGTCGGGGCGAGGTCGGAGTCGACCGCCATCCGGATGAAGGCCGTGAGCTCCCCGTAGGCGAGGACGCCCAGGAGGTCCACGACGGCGGCGTGGTAGGCGGGGTCCCCGGTCGGCGTGTGCTCCATGTCCTCGGAGCCTAACGGTAGAGTGGCGAGCGTCCACGGTGCCCGGTCGGCACGCAGAGCAGCTTGACGTGGCGGACGCCCGGTGTCCCGGCGCGGCCCGCCCCCCCCGAAGACCTCCGATCGGCCCGCAGCCCCTGCGCCGGCGCGCCCGCGCCGGCCGACCGGAAGAGACCGACTTGACCGACGTCACCGACACCCCCACGACCGACGGGGCCGACGCCGCCTCCCCCACGGTCGCGGCGGCCCCCTCCTTCTCCGACTTCCCGATCCACCCCGACATCGTCGCCGCGCTCGCCGAGCACGACATCACGAGCCCCTTCCCGATCCAGGCGATGACCCTGCCGGTCGCGCTCTCCGGGCACGACATCATCGGACAGGCCAAGACCGGCACGGGCAAGACCCTCGGCTTCGGCATCCCGATCCTCAACCGGGTCGTCTCCCCGCGCGACGAGGCCTTCGAGACGCTGGCGGCCCCGGGGAAGCCGCAGGCGCTCGCGGTGGCACCGACCCGCGAGCTCGCCGTGCAGGTCGCGAGCGACCTCGAGCGGGCCGGGAGGAAGCGCGGCATCCGGGTGCTCACCGTCTACGGCGGGCGCGCCTACGAGCCGCAGGTCGAGGCGCTGCAGCGGGGCGTCGAGGTCGTCGTCGGCACCCCCGGGCGCCTCATCGACCTCGCGAAGCAGGGCCACCTCGACCTCGGGCACGCGCGCATCGTCGTGCTCGACGAGGCCGACGAGATGCTCGACCTCGGCTTCCTCCCCGACGTCGAGCGGCTGCTGTCCCTCACCCCGGCCGCCCGCCAGACGATGCTGTTCTCGGCGACGATGCCGGGCGCCGTCGTCGCGCTCGCCCGCCGGTACATGAGCCAGCCGACCCACATCCGCGCCATGGGCGACGACCAGGAGAACGCGCACACGGTCAAGGCCGTCGAGCAGTTCGTCTACCGCGCCCACGCGATGGACAAGGTCGAGATGCTCGCCCGGATGCTCCAGGCCACGGACCGGGGGCTGACCATCATCTTCAGCCGCACGAAGCGCACCGCGGCCAAGGTCGCCGACGAGCTCGCCGACCGTGGGTTCGCCGCGGCGGCCATCCACGGCGACCTCGGCCAGGGCGCCCGCGAGCAGGCGCTGCGGGCCTTCCGCAACGGCAAGGTCGACATCCTCGTCGCCACCGACGTCGCCGCGCGCGGCATCGACGTCGAGAACGTCACGCACGTCATCAACTACCAGTGCCCCGAGGACGAGAAGACCTACCTGCACCGCATCGGGCGCACCGCCCGCGCCGGCAACACCGGCATCGCGGTCACCTTCGTCGACTGGGACGACCTGCACCGCTGGGCGATGATCAACAAGGTCCTCGACCTCGGCATCCCCGAGCCGCTCGAGACGTACTCCTCGAGTGCGCACCTGTTCTCCGACCTCGACATCCCCGCGGGCACCAAGGGACGCCTGCCCCGGTCCCGGCAGACGCGGGAGGGCCTGGACGCCGAGGTGCTCGAGGACCTCGGCGAGACCGGCAAGGGTGCCGGGCGTCGCGGGTCGGCGGCCGGTGCGGGCGGGTCCGGGCCGGGGGGCCGCGGTCGCGCCGGAGCCCGTCCCGGGGGTCGGGCGGGCGGTCGCGGCGAGTCGCGCGACGCGCGGGGTGAGTCCCGCGAGGGCAGCGGAGCGACCCGCCCCGAGGGCGGCGCCGACCGGCCCGCACGCGGCCGCACCCGTCGCCGCACCCGCGGCGGCCGACCCGCGGGCGAGTCCTCGGGCTGACCGACCCGGCTCGGCGCGGTCGTCGACGGCCAGCGGTCGGCGGTCGGCGGTCGGGCGTGGCCGGCGTGGCCGGCGGTGTGAGGAAGGCGTCGCCGCGCGCCGCTGTCCGCGGGGCCGGGGCCGGACGACAATCGGAGCCGTGACCCAACCCACGCTGACGTTCTGGGGGGCTGCCGGCACGGTCACCGGGAGCCGCTTCCTCGTCGAGACCGACGCCTCCCGCATCCTCGTCGACGCCGGGCTCTACCAGGGGCCCCGCGAGCTGCGGCAGCGCAACTGGGAGGAGTTCGCGGTCGACCCGCGCACCCTCGACGGGGTCGTGCTCACCCACGCGCACCTCGACCACTGCGGCTACCTCCCCCGCCTCGTCCGCGACGGGCTCGACGCGCCGGTGCTGTGCACGGCCGAGACGGCCGAGCTCGCCGCGATCGTGCTCCGCGACAGCGCCCGGCTCCAGGAGGAGGACGCGGCCTACGCCACGGAGGCCGGCTTCTCGAAGCACGACCCGGCCCTGCCGCTCTACGACGAGCGCGACGTCGAGCGCACCCTGCCCCTCCTGCGGCCGGTCCCGCTGCACGACGACGTCCCGCTGACCGAGGACTCCCTCGTGACGCTTCGCTCGGCCGGGCACATCCTCGGTGCGACGAGTGTGCTCGTCGACGCCGCCGGGTCGCGCGCGCTGTTCAGCGGGGACCTCGGCCGCCCGGGCCACCCCCTCGTCCCCAGGCGGGAGAACCCGCCGGAGGCCGACGTCGTCGTCGTGGAGTCGACGTACGGCGACCGCACCCACCCCGCACCGCCGGGCGGCCCGGCCGACGACGTGCTCGCCGACGCGATCCGGCGCACCGTGGCGCGCGGTGGCAGCGTGCTCGTGCCCGCCTTCGCGATCGACCGCACCGAGCTCGTCCTGCTCCGCGTGGGCGAGCTCATGACGAGCGGGGCCGTCCCGACCGTGCCCGTCCACCTCGACAGCCCGATGGCGCTGCGAGCCCTCGACGTCTACCGCCGGGCCCTCGCCGGGGTCGACCCGAGGCTGCTGCCCCCGGGGTGGGACGTCGAGACCTTCGGGGTGCCCGACCTGCGCATCGTGCGGAGCGCGGACGAGTCCGTGGCCCTCAACACCCCCCGGCAGCCGTGCGTCATCATCTCCGCCTCGGGGATGGCGACCGGGGGCCGGGTCGTGCACCACCTCGCCCACCAGCTCGGCGACGCGAGGAACTGCGTCGTGCTCACCGGCTACCAGGCGGTCGGCACCCGCGGTCGCGCCCTGCTCGAGGGGGCGCGCGAGGTCAAGATGCACGGCCGGTACGTGCCGGTGCGGGCCGAGGTCGTCAACGACCCCGAGTTCTCGGTGCACGCCGACGCCGACGAGGTCCTCGAGTGGCTCTCCCGCTGCCCGTCCCCGCCGCGCGCGGTCTACGCCGTGCACGGGGAGCCACAGGCGGCCCGGGCCCTCGCCGACCGCGTCACCGACGAGCTCGGCTGGCTCGCCGTCGTCCCGCGCTTCGGGGAGCGGGTGCGGCTCGACTGACCGGTGGCTGCGGACGCGGACACCGGTGCGAGGCGCCGGCGCCCGTCAGCCGCCGGTCAGGGTGCTCGTGTCGATGACGGCGCGGTAGCGCACGTCGCCCTCGACGACGCGGTCCCACACCGCGTCGACGTCGGCGGCGTCGACGACCTCGATCGTCGCCCCGAGGCCGTGCTCGGCGCAGAAGTCGAGCATCTCCTGGGTCTCCGCGATCCCGCCGATCTGCGAGCCGGCGACCGCCTTGTTGCCGCCGATGAGGGCGCCCGGGCGCACCGAGTAGGGCTGCATGGGCAGGCCGACGTTGACGACGACGCCGCCCGGCTTGAGCAGGCGCACGTAGTCCTCGATCGGGATGTCGGCGCTCACCGTGTTGAGGACGATGTCGAACGAGCCGCGGGCGGTCCGCATCGCGGCGCGGTCGGAGGAGGCGATGTGCGCGCTCGCGCCGAGGGCGAGGGCGTCGTCGGCCTTGGCCGTGCTGCGCGAGATCGTCGTGACGGTGGCCCCGAGCGCGGCGCCGATCTTGACCCCCATGTGGCCCAGGCCCCCCACCCCGACGACCGCGACGGAGCGCCCGGTGCCGGCGCCCCAGCGGCGCAGCGGTGAGTACGTCGTGATGCCCGCGCACAGCAGCGGCGCCGCGACGTCGAGCTCGAGGGCGTCCGGGATGCGCAGCACCATCCGCTCGCTGACGACGACCTCCCGGGCGTAGCCGCCCATCGTCCACTCGCCGTCGTAGCCCTGCGAGTTGTACGTGCCGACCGACGGCTTGGTGCAGAACTGCTCCATGCCGTCCTTGCACGGCTCGCACTCGCCGCACGCGTCGACGAGGCAGCCGACGCCGACCCGGTCGCCGACGGCATGGCGGGTGACCTCGTCACCGACGGCGACGACCGTGCCGGCGATCTCGTGGCCCACCGTGAGCGGGAAGTGGGCGGGACCCCACTCCTCGCGGACGGTGTGGATGTCGGAGTGGCAGATCCCCGCGTAGGCGATGGCGATGCGGACGTCGTCGGGGCGCAGGTCACGACGCTCGATGGTGCCCTGGCGGAAGCCGGAGGTCGCGGAGTCGGCGATGAGTGCGGGGGTCGTGGTCGGCATTCCCTCACTGTATGCCGGTCGAGCGCCGCCCTCGAAGCCCGTCCCGGGACCCCGGGTCGGCTCAGAGCCCGGCGAGCAGCGTCGCGGCGACCTCGCGGTACGCAGCCGCCCCCTTGGACCTGCGGGCCGTCGACAGGATGGACCGGCCGACGGCCGGGGCCTCGGCGAAGCGCACGGTCTTGGGGATCGGCGGCGAGAGCACCGGGAGGTCGTAGCGGTCCCCGACGTCCTCGAGGACCTCGCGCGCGTGCAGGCTCCGCCCGTCGTAGAGGGTCGGCAGGATGCCGAGGACGCGCAGCTTCTTGTTGAGGATCCGCTTGACGTCGCGCACCGTGTCGAGGAGCTGCCCGACGCCGCGGTGGCTCAGCATCTCGCAGGGCATCGGGATGACGAGGGCGTGCGCCGCGGTGAGGGCGTTGAGGGTGAGCACCCCGAGGCTCGGCGCGCAGTCGAGCAGGACGATGTCGTAGTCGCGGCGCACCCCGTCGAGGGCCCCCTGCAGGGTGTACTCGCGGGCCGGCCTCGAGAGCAGGACCGCCTCGGCGCCGGCGAGGTCGATCGTGCTCGGCACGAGGTCGACGCCCTCGTCGCAGGAGACGACGACGTCGCGCAGCTCGGCGCCGCCGACGAGCACGTCGTTGACCGACGCCTCGACGGTGTCGGGGTCGACCCCGAGGCTGAAGGTGAGGCAGGCCTGCGGGTCGAGGTCGACGAGCAGCACCCGTCGACCCTGCTCGGCGAACGCCGCACCGAGCGACGCGACCGACGTCGTCTTGGCGACCCCGCCCTTCTGGTTCGCGAGGGCGATGATCGTGGCCTTGCGCTTGGGCGCCATCAGGGGGCCTTTCGAGGGGTCCGCGGGAGTGCTGCCGATTCTGTCACCCGGGGCGTGCCCGGTCGGGCCGGCCCCGGGCCGCGTCGGCGAGGACGAACCGCCGGAACGCCTGCGCCGAGGGCAGGAGCGCACGGCCCGCGACCCAGGCGAGGCCGACCTCGCGCCGGGCGTCGGCGTCGGTCAGCGGGAGCAGCCGGATGCCCGCGAAGGTCGTCGGCGCCGGGAGGCCCATGGCGGGCACGACCGCCACGCCGAGCCCGGCGGCGACGAGGCCGCGCACGGTGGCCACGTCGTCGGCCTCGAAGTCGATGAGGGGCTCGAACCCCGCGGCGGTGCAGAGGGCGAGCGTCTGCGCGCGCATCCCCGAGGGCGCCCGCCGGATGACGAACGGCTCGTCGGCGACCTCGGCGAGCGACACGGCGTCCCCCGTGGCGAGGGCATGGGTCGTGGGTACGGCGAGGACGAGCGGCTCGACGAGCACCCGGCGCCACTCGACGTCGGGGCCACTGACCCGGTGGGTCGTCAGCTCGACGTCGGCGGCCCGGGTGGCGAGCAGGGGGGAGACCCGGCCGCTCTCTCCCACGGCGGTGCGTTGCAGCACGACCCGCACCCGCGGGTGGTCCCGGCGGAAGGCATGGATGAGCCGGGGCACGAGCCACGACCCGAGGCTCAGGGGGAAGGCGAGCGTCACGACGCCGGACTCCGGGTCGACGAGCTCGCTCACCGCGGCGAGCCCGTCGTCGAGGTCGTTGACGAGTGAGTCGACGTGGCGCTTGAACGCCGCCCCCGCGTGCGTCATCCGCAGCACCCGCCCGGAGCGCCGCAGCAGCGCAGTGCCCACCTCCCGCTCGAGGCGCGCCAGGGCGCGTGAGACACCGGGCTGGCTCACCCCGAAGACGTCGCTCACCTCCGTGACCGTGTAGCCGTCCGCGACGAGCTGGAACCAGCGGAGCGCATCCGTGTCCATCCCATGACACTACCGCATAGTTTCTATGTGCCGATTACATTGGACGCATGGGATGGCGCCCAATGACACTGGAGTCATGACCACCTCAACCCTGTGGACCACCGTCAAGGACGAGCTGCGCGAGCGCCGTGAGGCGCGTGCCGCCCTCAACACCCTGCGCGCCGACCTGGCGCACTACCGCACCCCGCACGAGATCGACGACCTGCTCGCGAGCGTCGACGCGCAGGACACCCCGGAGGCGGAGATGATCCGCGGCATCCTCATGGAGAACCTGCGCGCCTACCACCAGCGTCGCACCGTCAGCGCCTGACGCCCCCGGCGGGCGGACGCACGCGGTACAGCACGTGCCGCCGCTGCGGGTGACCGACCGGCAACGCCGGGTGGTCGAAGTCGCCGGCCGGGTCGCGCGTCATGCCGATCCGCTCCATGACGGCCCGCGACCGCACGTTGCCCGTCACCGTGAACGACACGACCTCCCCGAGGCCGAGCTCGTCGAAGGCCACCCGCAGCGCCTCGCGGGCCGCCTCGGTGGCGAACCCGTGGCCCCACGCCGCCCGGGCCAGGCGCCAGCCCACCTCCACGCACGGCTGGAACGGCAGCGGGTGCCGCGGCACGGCCAGGCCGGTGAAGCCGATGAGCTCTCGCGTCGCTGCGTGCTCCACGGCCCACGGTCCCCAGCCCTGCTCCTCGATCGTGGCGCGCAGCCGGTCGAGCATCGCGTCGGATGCCGCCCGGTCGAGCGGCTGCGGCAGGTGCTCCATGACCTCGGGGTCGGCATTCATCGCCGCGAACGGCTCACGGTCCGCCTCCCCCCACTGCCGCAGCACGAGCCGTTCGGTGCGCCGCACGGGCGGCCCCGTCACCGGGGACCGACCCCGTCAGGCGTCGAGGCGCTCGACCCGACCCCCGCCGGCGCCGCCTCGTCGAGGGCGGCCCAGTCCGACTTCTCGGGCCCCGCCGCCTGCCCCTCGGCGCAGTGCGCGCGCAGGTCGCACCACCCGCACAGCGGCCCCGGTCGCGGGGGGAACATCGTGCTCCGCCCCCCCTGCTCGCCGAAGTCGAGGTCGGCGCGCCGCGCGTCGCGGGCGATCGACCGGGCCTGCTCGACCTTGCGGGTCAGCGACTCGGGGCTGTGCTCGTGGACGGCGACCGCCCCGCTCGGGACGTGGTGCAGCTCGACGCGCAGCGTGCGGCGCCGGAACATCTTCCACACGGCCGCGGCGTACAGGGCCAGGGGCAGCGAGGTGCGCGCGTCGTCGTCGGTGGGTGGGACCCGCGAGGTCTTGTAGTCGACGACGACGAGCTCGCCGTCGCGCTCGTCGAGCCGGTCGACGCGACCGCTGACCCGCAGGTCACCGCTGACGAAGGACACCGTGCGCTCGATGCCGAGCGGCTGGCTCTGCGGGTCGAGCGACCCCAGGTAGGCCGTGACGGCGCGCCGCATCCGCTCGCGCCACTCGCGCGACTGCTCGCCGTCGCGGAAGCCGACGTCGATCCACGCGCGGTCGACGAGGCCGGCACCGGCCTCGGGGGTGCGGACCGGGAGGTCCCACCAGTCGCGCAGGGCGTGGTGCACGGCGGTGCCGAGGGAGGTGTGCGCCCGCTGCCGGCGGCGCTCGGGCGCGGGCCGGTCGAGGTACTGGAGGCGGTAGCGGCGGGGGCAGTCGAGGTAGGCGAGCAGCCGGCTCGGGCTCGCGGGGTACAGCGGCGCGGGCATGCCGGGAAGGGCCCTCTGCTCCGCCTGCGTGCTCATGCCCCGACGGTAGCCCCTGCCGCCGACGGCACCGCGCCGTCGCCCCCGGACGACGGGTCGACCTGACACACTGTGCGTGACATGGCCATCAGCGCGTTCGACCTCTTCTCCGTGGGCATCGGCCCCTCCAGCTCGCACACCGTCGGTCCGATGCGGGCGGCGCGCACCTTCGCGCAGGGTCTGCACGCCGACGGGCTCCTCGACCGCGTCGGTCGCGTGCGCGCCGAGCTGTTCGGCTCGCTCGGGGCCACCGGCCACGGCCACGGGTCGGTCAAGGCCGTCGTGCTCGGCCTCGAGGGAGAGGCACCCGAGACCACCGACCCGCGCCGGGCCGACCCCCGGCTGGAGGAGGTGCGGGCGACCGGCATCCTCCGGCTCGCGGGCGCCCACGAGGTGCGCTGCGCGGTCGACACGGACGTCGTGCTGCACCGCCGGGCCACCCTGCCCTTCCACGCCAACGGCATGCGCTTCACGGCGTTCGCGTCCGCCGACCCGGCCGCGGACGAGCGACCGCTGCGCGAGCGCGACTACTACTCCGTCGGCGGTGGCTTCGTCCTCGACGAGGACGAGGTCGGCGAGAACGTCATCGTCCCCGACCGCACCCCGGTGCGCTTCCCGTTCACCACCGGCGACGAGCTGCTCGCCCGCTGCGCGGAGTCGGGGCTGCCGATCAGCGGCGTCATGATGGCCAACGAGCTGTCGTGGCGCACCGAGGCCGAGGTCCGCGAGGGGCTGCTCCACCTGTGGCAGGTCATGCAGGAGTGCGTCGACGCCGGGTGCCGGTCCGAAGGGGTGCTGCCGGGTGGGCTCAAGGTGCAGCGCCGCGCGCCGCGCCTGGCCCGCCAGCTGCGCACGGAGCACTCGGGCGACCCCCTCGCGGCGATGGACTGGGTCACCCTGTACGCCCTCGCGGTCAACGAGGAGAACGCCTCCGGCGGGCGGATGGTCACGGCGCCGACGAACGGCGCGGCCGGCATCATCCCCGCGGTGCTGCACTACTACACGCGCTTCGTGCCCGGCGCCGACGACGACGGCGTCGTGCGCTTCCTCCTCACCGCCGCCGCCATCGGCAGCCTCTACAAGGAGAACGCGTCGATCTCCGGGGCCGAGGTCGGCTGCCAGGGCGAGGTCGGCTCGGCGTGCTCGATGGCGGCCGGGGCCCTCGCCGAGGTGCTCGGCGGCACCCCCGACCAGGCCGAGAACGCCGCCGAGATCGGCATCGAGCACAACCTCGGCCTCACCTGCGACCCGGTCGGGGGGCTCGTGCAGATCCCGTGCATCGAGCGCAACGCCGTCGCCTCCGTCAAGGCCATCACCGCGGCCCGGATCGCCCTCCGCGGCACCGGCCGGCAGGTCGTCTCGCTCGACAAGGCGATCCGCACGATGCGCGACACCGGTCGCGACATGAAGGTCAAGTACAAGGAGACCTCGCGGGGCGGGCTCGCCGTCAACGTCATCGAGTGCTGACGCGGCCCCACGACGGTCCGCAGGGTGCCGTGGCACGGCATCCGCGGCCTACCGTGGTGCCATGTCCGTCGACGACGCCCACACCCGTCCCCCCGGCGCGAGCGACACGACCGTCGCTGCGCTCGGCAAGCTGTCCGAGGCGCTCGAGGTCGTCGAGGAGGCCCGCGGGCTGCTGTACGGCTTCCACCGCCGGTGCGGGATGGCCGACCTCGCCCTCGGCGAGGCGGTCGACCTGCTGCGGGAGGCCGGCCACGACGAGCTGGCCGACCGGCTCGAGACCGACCTCGTGGGGCGCAACGTCCTCGCCGGGCGGTGGTCCTTCCAGGTCGTCGAGGAGTACGACGACGGCTACTACGGTGCCTTCCGGGAGCACGAGCGGCGCGCCCGCGACGAGCTCCTCGGCGGCAGGCGGCACGTGTACGAGGCGGAGATGAAGCAGGAGCGGCGCACCCACGGGCGTCCCGGCCACGCCGCGACGCCGGAGTCGAGCGCGGGGTCCTGACGTCGGATGCCGGGGGCACGCCGGCGCGCCGGCCGCCACGGCCGTGCGACCCGACGTATCAGGCGGCGCCCGGGTCCCTCCTCGTGGGTATGCACATGATCACGCCCGGCATCGCCGCATCCCTGACCCCGACGTCGCTCGAGCGCCGCGAGCGCGCACCCCGTGCGCCCCGCGCCCTCCGCCGGCTGCACCTGCCGCAGGTCCGGTTCCACCTCCCCCACCTGCACCTGCCGCACCCGCACCTGCCGCACCGCCACGTGTGACGGGTGCGTCGACCCTCGGGCCGGAGCGTCCGGGCCCGCGACGAGCCGCGCTCAGCTGAAGACGACCGTGCGGTCGCCGTTGAGCAGCACCCGTGACTCGCAGTGCCACCGCACCGCCCGTGCGAGCACCCGGGACTCGACCTCCTCGCCCGCGCGCACGAGGTGCTCGGGCGCCATCCGGTGGTCGACCCGCACGACGTCCTGCTCGATGATCGGCCCCTCGTCGAGGTCGGCCGTGACGTAGTGCGCCGTCGCCCCGACGAGCTTGACCCCGCGCGCGAACGCCTGGTGGTAGGGCTTGGCGCCCTTGAACGAGGGCAGGAACGAGTGGTGGATGTTGATGACCCGGCCCGACAGGTCGCGGCTGAGGTCGTCGGACAGCACCTGCATGTAGCGCGCGAGCACGACGAGGTCGACGTCGTGCTCGGCCACGATCTCGCGCAGCCGGGCCTCTGCGCCGGCCTTGGTGTCGGGCGTCACCGGCACGTGGTGGAAGGGGATGCCGTACGACGCGACGAGCGGCTCGAGGTCGGGGTGGTTCGACACGACCGCGGGGACGTCCATGGTGAGCGCGCCCGAGCGCCAGCGGAAGAGCAGGTCGTTGAGGCAGTGGCCGAAGCGGCTCACCATGAGCAGCGCCCGGTAGGGGGTCGTGGCGTCGCGGATCGACCAGTCCATGCCGTACGCGGTCGCGACCGGCTCGAAGAGCTCGCGCCAGCGCTCGGTGCGCGGCCCCCCGATCTCCACCGAGAAGCGGATGCGCATGAAGAACTGGTCGGTGCGCACGTCGTCGAACTGCTGGCTCTCCTCGATGTTCGCGCCGTGCTCGAACAGCAGCGCGGTCACCGTCGCGACGATGCCGCGCTGGTCGGGGCAGGAGAGGATGAGCACGTTGTCGGTGGGGACGGTCGTGGTGTCGGGCACCCCGCCACCGTACGGGGGCGACCGCCCCCGATCCACCCGGCCTGGAGGGCGGCGGCGACCGAGGTCACGCGCGCACGACCCCGCTGCCCGAAGCGAGGGCCTCGATGGCCTCGAGCACCTCGGGTGCGGTCGTGCGTTCGCCGAGCCGGTTGGCCTTGCCGTCGCCGTGGTAGTCGCTCGAGCCGGTGACGAGCAGGCCGAGCGACCGGGCGAGGCCGGTGAGGTGGTGCACGGCATCCGGGCCGTGGTCGCGGTGGTGCACCTCGAGCCCGGCCAGGCCGGCGGCGGTCATCTCCTCGACGAGGGCGTCGGACACGACGCGGCCGCGGTCGACCGACCTCGGGTGGGCGATGACCGGCACCCCGCCCGCGTCGCGGACGAGCCGCACGGCGTCGACCGGGTCGGGCGCGTAGTGGGCGACGTAGTACGGGCGGTCGTTGCCGAGCCACCGGGCGAAGGCCTCGTCGCGGTCGGCCACGTGCCCGGCGCGCACCAGTGCGTCGGCGATGTGCGGCCGGCCGGCGGTGGCCCCGTCCTCGACCTCGGCCCGCACGGCCTCGATCGTCACGTCGACGCCGGCCGCCGCGAGCTTGGCCACGATCCGCTCGAGGCGGGTGTCGCGGCTCCTCCGGGCGTGCTCCAGCTCGGCGACGAGCCCGGGGTGCGCGGGGTCGGGGAGGTAGGCGAGCAGGTGCACGCTCTGCCCCCGGCGGCTGCACGACACCTCGATGCCGCGGACGAGGGTGATGCCGTGCCGGCGGGCCGAGTCGGCCGCCTCGTCCCAGCCCCCGGTCGTGTCGTGGTCGGTGAGCGCGACGACGTCGAGCCCCGCCGCGGCGGCCTGCGCGACGACCACGCCAGGGGGCTCGGTGCCGTCACTCGCCGTGGAGTGGGTGTGGAGGTCGATGACCACGCGTGCAGCGTAGTGGCCGTGCGGCGGCGGACCCGCGTCGACGGGTGCGCTCAGCCCGCGGTCGCCGGGCCGGGCCAGGAGCGGTCGGGCACGGGCGTCGGCCGCCCGGGCTGCTCGCCGCCGCGGGCCTCGAGGTAGTTCTCCTTGGGCACCATGACCTTGCGGCGGAAGATGCACACGACCTTGCCGTCCTGGTTGTAGCCGATCGTCTCGACGTGCACGACGCCCCGGTCGTCCTTGCTCGTGCTCTCCCACTTGTCGAGCACCGTCGTCTCGCCGTAGAGGGTGTCTCCGTGGAAGGTCGGGGCGACGTGGCGCAGGCTCTCGATCTCGAGGTTGGCGATGGCCTTGCCGCTGATGTCGGGGACGCTCATGCCGAGCAGGATCGAGTAGACGTAGTTGCCGACGACGACGTTCTGCCCGAACTGGGTCGTCTCCTGCGCGTAGTGCGTGTCGAGGTGCAGGGGGTGGTGGTTCATCGTGAGCAGGCAGAACAGGTGGTCGTCGTACTCGGTGACCGTCTTCCCCGGCCAGTGCTTGTACGTCGCACCGACCTCGAACTCCTCGTAGCTGCGCCCGAACTGCACCGGTTGACTCCATTCGCTCGACGTGAGGCGCCCATCCTCGCGCGAGTGCCCGGCATCCGGCAGGGGGATGGCGCGTGCCCTTCCTCACGCTTGCCCGCCACGCCGCGGGGGCGGGACGCGTGGGAGGTCACTGCAGACAGGCAGTGCAGCCGATTCGCGTCGGCGGCCGTGCTCACCGGGCGCGCCCGACGCCTCCACTGCCTGTCGGTGGGTACGCGAACTGCCGGATGCCGGATGCTCGGGGCCGCGGGTGACGTGGCTCGGGGCCGCGGGTGAGTGGGTCCGAGCGCCGGATGCCGTGGCGCGGCCGGGTGCCGGCCGGCCCGAGGGGGACGCCCCCTACCCTGCTGACCATGGGTGACTTCATCGGAGCGGTCGACCAGGGCACGACGAGCACGCGGTTCATCGTCTTCGACCACGACGGACGCCCCGTCGCGAGCCACCAGCTCGAGCACGAGCAGGTGCTCCCGCGCGCCGGCTGGGTCGAGCACAACCCCCTCGAGATCTGGGACCGCACCCGGACCGTCATCGGCAGCGCACTGACGACCGCGGGCCTCGCGACGTCCGACCTGGCCGCCATCGGGGTCACGAACCAGCGGGAGACGGCGGTCGTCTGGGACCGCCGCACCGGCCGACCGTTCCACAACGCCGTCGTGTGGCAGGACACCCGCACCGACTCGATCGCCAAGGCGCTCGACGCCGACGGTCGCGGTGACGTCATCCGGCACAAGGCCGGCCTGCCCCCCGCGACGTACTTCTCCGCGGGCAAGGTCCAGTGGCTGCTCGAGCACGTCGACGGGCTGCGCGCGGCGGCCGAGCGCGGCGACGCCCTCTTCGGCACGCCCGACACGTGGGTCGTCTGGAACCTCACCGGCGGCCCGGACGGCGGCATCCACGCGACGGACGTGACGAACGCGAGCCGCACGATGCTCATGGACCTCACGAGCCTGGACTGGGACGACGAGCTGCTCGGCTTCTTCGGCATCCCCCGGCAGATGCTCCCGAGCATCCACAGCAGCAGCCACCGCACCGCCTTCGGCGAGACGGCGGGCGGTCGCGGCAGCAGTGCCGTGCCGATCACCGGCGTCCTCGGCGACCAGCAGGCGGCGACGGTCGGGCAGGTCTGCTTCGAGCCCGGCGAGGCGAAGAACACCTACGGCACCGGGAACTTCCTCCTCCTCAACACCGGCGAGGAGCTCGTCCGCAGCCGCAACGGCCTCCTCACGACGGTCGCGTACCGCTTCGGCGACGCCGCGCCCGTCTACGCCCTCGAGGGCTCGATCGCCGTCACGGGCAGCGCGGTGCAGTGGCTGCGCGACCAGCTCGGCATCATCTCCGGCGCGTCCGAGGTCGAGGCCCTCGCGGCCTCGGTCGACGACACCGGTGGGGTCTACTTCGTCCCCGCGTTCAGCGGCCTGTTCGCCCCCTACTGGCGCAGCGACGCGCGCGGGGCGATCGTCGGGCTGTCGCGCTTCAACACCAACGCCCACCTGGCCCGCGCGACCCTCGAGGCCATCTGCTACCAGTCGCGCGACGTCGTCGACGCGATGGCGGCCGACTCCGGCGTGGCCCTCACGACGCTCAAGGTCGACGGCGGCATCACCGCGAACCGGCTGTGCATGCAGCTGCAGGCCGACATCCTCGGCGTCCCCGTGTCCAAGCCGGTCGTCCCCGAGACGACGGCCCTCGGCGCGGCGTACGCCGCCGGCCTCGCCACGGGCTACTGGTCCGGCACCGACGAGCTGCGGGCCAACTGGGCCGAGGCGGAGCGGTGGCAGCCGCGGTGGAACGACGCCCAGCGGCGCGACGGGTACGCCGGCTGGCGCAAGGCCGTCGAGCGCACCCTGGGTTGGGTCGACGTCGAGTAGGTCCGGCTGCACCGCCCGGATGCCGGGTGGCCGGCAGGCGCAGTCAGTGCGGCAGGAGCACCCACCAGGCGGTGACGCGCGCCGCCGGGCTCAGGACAAGCCGTCGGCCATCGCGGCGTGGCAGATGTCGGCGACCTCGTTGACCGTGCGGCGACCATGGCTGAAACCGGCGGTGCTCCGCGACAGGATGCTGAGGACGTACTCGCGGTCGTCGGCGATCACCCAGCCGGTCGAGTTGAGCCGGTAACCGTCGGGCAGCGGGCCCCACCCGTTCTTCGCGGCGACGTGCACCCCGCGCGACTCGGGCGCGAAGACCCCCCACCGCTGCTCGGCCACGACGTCGGCCATGAGGAAGCGTGCGACGGTGCGACGGGCGCCGTCGAGCACGTCGTCGCCCGAGAGCAGGGCGAGGACCATCGCGTTGAGGTCCCCCGGCACCGTGCGCCAGTGCCCCCACCAGCCCTCGTCGATCTCGGTGCGGTCCATCCCGACGAGCCCCGCGACCCGCCGCACCTCGTCGCGGCCCACCTGGGCGAGCAACGTCTCGGTGGCCGCGTTGTCGCTGCGGGTGATCATCCGCTCCGCGAGGGCCCGCTGCTTCCTCGTGAGGTCGACCTTCGCCTCCTGGGCCTGCCGGAGCACGGTCGTGAGGACGAGCACCTTGATGGTGCTGTAGCAGAAGCCCTCGGTCGCCTCGTGGCGGAAGGCCTGGCCCCGGCGAAGGTCGACGAGCTCGAGGCCGAGGCGTCCGCTGCGACCGGACAGGTAGTCCTCGAGCCTGCCGGCGAGCCGGGGGGCCTCGACCACCGTCGGTGCCACGCCTGCCGCGACGGACGGGCTCCCTGCCGCGACGGACGGGCTCGCAGTGGGGGATGCCGTGGGCGGCCCGGAACCGGCTGCGGCGGTGGACCGGCTCGACGCCACTATGGTCGCCGCCGCCGGCGAGGCTGCGGCATCGCCGGCGACGAGCTCACGCACCCCCAGACCGAGCACCCCCAGACCCAGCACGGTTCCACCGCCGACCACGAGGCGGCGTCGGGCGATGACCTCAGGTGATGGCCCGCGGGTACGCCGCACGTCGACCCGGCGTGGGTCGTGGGGGCGCAGCGGCTCGCTCATCAGGACAAGCGTACGGGCGGCCCGTGGTGGTCCCCGACGCCCAGCACCTCCCCGTCGAGCTCGATCGACGGCAGCCCCGGGTCGACCCCTCCGCCGGCCGAGGACCAGTCGTGCTCGAGCGCGACGTGCGCGACCGGCATCCGTGACCTGGCCTCGTCGACCGCGGCCTGCATCGCCGCGGTCTCGTCGGCGGGCCAGTAGAGCCGGGTCACCGAGTGCCACACGACGGTGAGCACACCGGGCTCGGCCGGGCCGGCGAGCCGCTCGGCCACCCACTGCGACGCCGGGGCGCGGTCGACGACGACCGGGTGCGCCCGGGCGACCTCGATCGCCGCGGCGAGGCGCGCGTGCCGGTCGACCTGCCACGGCCAGACGAAGGAGGTGAGGTAGGCGCGGCCCGCCTCGCTCGACAGGTCGACGGGGGCGACGTCGCAGCCCCTGCGGTCGACGACGTCGAACGCGACCGGTTCGAAGCCTGCGGCGCCACAGCCTTCGACGACGAGTGGCGAGTCATCGGGCCCAGCAGCCCAGCCGTCACCGACGAAGCGGTAGCGGTCGACGAGCAGGCCGAGCCCACCGGACGCACCGGGTTCGAGGAGCCGCACCCGCCGCAGGCCGGTGCGCGCGATCGCCTCGGACAGCCCGACGAGCAGCGCCACGGAGCGGGCCGGCTCGTTGGTCTGGGGCGCGTCGCGCAGGGCCTCGTGGAGCTCCTCGACGTGGGCCGCGAGCACCGGGCGCACCGCGGCCCAGGCCTCGTGGTGGTCGAGGTCGCCCCCGAGGGCCGGGTAGTAGCCCTCGAGCTGGGGTGCGTCACCGCGCAGCACGATCCGGAAGAGCCCGGCGAGCAGCCGCAGCTGGGGCAGCTGCTGGGGTGGGGCGTCCTCCCAGCCCTCGAACACCTCGCGGGTCACGCCGCCGACCTCCCAGTCGTCGGCCATCCCGGCGAGCAGGGAGGCGTAGAGGTGGTCCGCGTCGCCGAAGTGGGCGCGGAGCCGGTGGGCCAGCGTCGTGCCCTCGTGCGCGCCCATGGGGGCAGGCTACTTCGGCGACTTCGTCGGCCGGGGCGTCGGCACGACACCCTTGCCCGGGCGGGTGCGCGTCGGATCGGGCGTCGGGGCCACCTCGGGCGTCACGACGGGCGCCGGAGCACTCGTCGGCGCACTCGTCGGGGCGGGCTCCGGCGCGCGCGAGGGCGGCGGGTCGGGGAGCGCCGGCGAGGGCTGCGGGACCCCGACGACGACGGGCGTCGACGTCGCCGACGGGCTCGGCGTCGGCGCGACCCGGACGGGGACCGTGGTGCTCACGACGGCCACCGCACCGAGCGCGACGACCGGCCCGGGGCGACGAGGAGCACTGTGCCGACCCATCCGTCCACCCTGTCACAGGACGGCCGAGGAGCCACATCGTGGGACGATGGGGCGGTGAGTGAGCAGCAGAGGCAGGCAGACAACCGCGGTCGCTCGACGACCGACGAGTTCCGCGCGTTCGTCCGCGAGGGCTGGGCCCCCCGGCGCTCCGAGGTGACGGCGCCGGCTCCCTCCGCCGCCCCGGCGGCCGCGCGTCGAGCCCGGCTCGGTGCGGCGTACCCCGGGCAGCGGCTCATCGTCCCCGCCGGCGGCCTCAAGGTCCGCAGCAACGACACCGACTACGTCTTCCGGCCGCACACCGCCTTCGCGTGGCTCACCGGCCTCGGGGCCGACCGCGAGCCGGACGCCGTGCTCGTCATGGAGCCGCTGCCGGGTGACGGCGGCGGCCACGAGGCCGTGCTGTACCTCCGCCCGCTCGCCGACCGCGACAGCGACGAGTTCTTCGCCGACTCCCGGTACGGCGAGTTCTGGGTCGGCGCCCGCCCGACGCTCGCCGACGTCGAGCGCGAGCTCCGGCTCACCGCCCGCCACGTCGACGAGCTCGAGGCCGCGGCCGCCAAGGACGCCGGCGAGGTCACGGTGCGCCTCGTGCGCGACGCCGACCGCGAGCTGACCGCCCGCCTCGACGTCGCCCGGGTCGACAACGGCGCGGCCGTCGAGGGGCTGCAGGAGGCCGACGACGCCCTCGCCCACGACATCTCGCACCTGCGCATGTGCAAGGACGACTACGAGGTCGAGCAGATGCGGGCTGCCGTCGAGGCGACCCACCACGGCTTCGACGCCATGGTCGCCGAGCTCCCGCGGGCCGCCGCCCTCGGCCGCGGCGAGCGCTGGCTCGAGGGGACCTTCGCGCTGCACGCCCGGCACCGGGGCAACGGCGTCGGCTACGACTCGATCTGCGCGGCCGGCGACCACGCCAACACCCTGCACTGGATCAAGAACACCGGTGAGGTCCGCGAGGGCGACCTCGTCCTCATCGACGCCGGGGTCGAGGTCGACTCGCTCTACACGGCCGACATCACCCGCACCTTTCCCGTGTCGGGCACCTTCACCGCTGCCCAGCGCGAGGTCTACGACGCGGTGTACGCGGCCCAGGAGGCCGGCATCGCGGCGGTGCGGCCCGGCAACCGGTTCTCCGACGTCCACGCGGCCGCGATCCGCGTCATCGCCGAGCACCTCCACGCCTGGGGGCTGCTGCCCGAGGGGGTCACCGTCGAGGACACCCTCGACAAGGAGCACGGGCAGTACCACCGGCGCTGGATGGTGCACGGCACGTCGCACCACCTCGGGCTCGACGTGCACGACTGCGCCCTCGCGACGCGGGAGGAGTACATGGATGCCGAGCTGCGGCCGGGCATGGTGCTCACCGTCGAACCGGGGCTGTACTTCAAGGCCGACGACCTGCTCGCCCCCGAGCGCTTCCGTGGCACCGGCGTGCGCATCGAGGACGACGTCCTCGTCACCGAGGACGGCTGCGAGAACCTGTCGGCGGGGATGCCGCGGCGCGCCGACGAGGTCGAGGCCTGGATCGCCCGGGTCCAGGCCCGCTGAGCCGGCCCGTCCCCGTCAGCCGCGGCGGATGACGTCGAACAGCGCCGCGTGCTCGACACCCGCGGCCTGGCCGCCGCCCCCGAGGATCATCTGGAGCAGCGCTCGGGGCTCCGGGAAGCTCTCCGGCAGGGCGGCGTTGTAGGCCTCGTGGGCCTCGAGCGAGTGCACCGCCGCCTCGAAGTGCTCGCCGGACACGTCGACCCAGTGGGTGGGAGTGGCGCTCCCGGCGACCGCGATGGCCTTCACCCCGCCCCACGGCTCGAGCCCCTCGCCGGCGAGGTCGGGGTGCAGCCAGCGGTTGCCGGCATCCGCCACGGCGTCGAGCGTCGCCAGGCCCACCGCCCGGTGGTCGGCCTGGTTGACCATGCCGCCCGCGAAGCGCTCGCCCCAGGTCTGGGCGACGACGAGCTCGGGGCGAGTGCGGCGGACGGCCCGGGTGATGTCGCGCCGCAGGGCCACGCCGTACTCGATCGCCCCGTCGCGGTGGTCGCCGAACTCGACGGCGTCGACCCCCACGCGACGCGCGCTCTCGACCTCCTCGGCCTCACGGACCCGCGCGGCCTCGTCGGGGTGCATCGTGTCGATGCCGGCCTCGCCCCGGGTGAGCAGGAAGTAGCTCACCGTCGAGCCGTCCCCGACCCACCGGTGCACGGCGGCCGCCGTGCCGTACTCGATGTCGTCCGGGTGCGCGACGACGCACAGGACGGTGGAGAAGGCGTCGTCCAGGGGCTCGAGGGCAGGGGGCTCGCGGTCCATCGACCGACCATAGCGGGCGGTGGGCGGTGGGCGGTGGCGAGTGGGCGGCCCGACGAACCCTCGACGGGCGGGTCGGCCTGCGGTCATGGAGTGGCCAAGACCCGCCCGGTGGAGTAGACAGGGTCTCACCGGTGTGGGTCGCGTCACACGTGCCCGCGGGCGACTCGATGACGAGGAGTGGTGATGGCTGAGCCTGTGCGACGTCGGAGGATGGGTCTGAGGCTGGTGGCGGTCGCTGCGGTCGCCCTCACGGCAACAGGGTGCCTGCAGAACCCGAACCCCACGGGCGGCGCGGGGGGAGGTGGCCTCGGCGGCTTCGTCGACGGCGGGACCGCCGACGGCGACAAGAACGTCACGATCCTCGGAGCGTTCGGCGGCGCCGAGGCCGAGGCCTTCGAGGCCTCGCTCGTCGCCTTCGAGGAGGAGTCGGGGATCGACGTCCAGTACACCCCCGACCAGGACTTCACGACGACCGTGAAGCAGAAGGTCAACTCGGGCGACTCACCGGACATCGGCCTGTTCCCCCAGCCCGGCGGGCTGCTCGAGTTCGCCGCGCAGGACAAGGTCAACCCGATCGACACCTACCTCGACTACGAGTCCCTCGACAGCACCCTCGTGCCGGGCCTGCTCGAGTCGGCCCGCTACCGGGGTCGCGTCTACGGCGCGCCGATGCGGCTGGCCGTCAAGAGCCTCGTGTGGTACCCGAAGCCGTCCTGGGAGGACGGCGGCTACTCCGTCGAGCCGACCTCCATGCAGGACCTCGCGTCGGTGACCGACACGGTCAAGGGCGACGGCGTCGCCCCGTGGTGCATGGGCTGGGAGAGCGACCAGGCGACCGGCTGGGTCGGCACCGACTGGATCGAGGAGATCGTCCTGCGGATGTGGGGTCCGGACGTCTACGACCAGTGGGTCTCCCACGAGATCCCGTTCAACGACGAGCGGATCGTGCAGTCCTTCGAGGAGTTCGGCAAGCTCGCGAAGACCGAGGGCAACGTGCTCGGCGGCAGCCGCGGCATCCTCAACACCCCGTTCGGGGAGACGATGAACCCCGCCTTCGGGCCGGACCCCCAGTGCTACCTCATGCGCCAGGGCAACTTCGCGTCGGGCTTCCTCCCGGCCGACGTCCAGTCCGACCTCGACGCGAAGGTGGGCATCTTCGTCTACCCGCCCTTCGAGGGCGGCTTCGAGGGCCAGGCGATCCTCGGCGGCGGCGACATCGCCGGCCTGTTCAACGGCAACGACGACGACGCCAAGGCCGTCATGCAGTTCCTCACCTCCGACCAGTTCGGCGGCGAGTGGGCCAAGGCCGGCGGCTGGCTGTCCCCGCACACGACCTTCGACGCGACCAACTACCCCAACGAGACGACCCGCCAGATGGCCGAGATCGCCTCCAGTGCCGACGTCTTCCGCTTCGACGGCTCCGACCTCATGCCCAAGGAGGTCGGCTCGGGCACCTTCTGGACCGGCATGGTCGAGTGGATGAGCGGGGCCTCCTCGCAGGAGACCGCCGACAAGATCGAGGCCTCCTGGCCGCAGGCCGCGGAGCAGTCGTCATGAGCAGCGCGACGACCGCTCCCCCGCCGCCGACCGTCACCGCGCCCGAACCGGTCCGCGGCCCCGAGGGGGAGCCCGGTGGCGCGAAGCCGGTGCGCCTGCTCGTCGGCCTCGTCGGCATGGTGCTCGTCGTGTGGTTCGTCGCGAACCTCTTCCTCGGCTTCGCGTTCTACCCCGGGTGGTTCTTCGACAGCCGGATCCTCATCGGCGCGATCGCGCTCGTCGCCGGCGTCGGGGGCGCGGCCGCCCTGTTCTACTTCCTCAACATGTTCGTCGAGGCGCTGCCCCGGCGGCTCTCGGAGGGGCTCATCCCCTACGCCTTCCTCCTGCCGTCGCTCGTGTTCATCGGGCTGATGCTCATCTACCCGACGATCCAGACCATCAACTACTCGTTCGCGAACGCCGACAGCACGGCCTACGTGGGCCTGGACAACTACCGGTCGATCTTCAGCGACTCCGAGTTCTGGCAGTCGATCATCAACAACATCCTGTGGATCATCGTCGTCCCGGCCGTCACGGTCGTCTTCGGCGTCATGGTGGCCGTGCTCGCCGACAAGCTGACGGCCCGGGGCGAGAAGGTGTCGAAGTCGTTCATCTTCCTGCCGATGGCGATCTCGTTCGTCGGCGCCTCGGCCATCTGGGGCCTCATCTACGCCTACGACAACCCCGGGCAGCCGCAGACCGGCCTCCTCAACGCGATCTGGGTCGCTCTCGGCGGGGACCCGCAGACCTGGCTCAACATCTCGACGGCGCGGCTCAACTCCTTCCTCATGATGGTCATCCTCATCTGGCTGCAGGTGGGGTTCGCGATGATCCTGCTGTCCTCGGCCATCAAGGGCGTCCCCGAGGACACCATCGAGGCGGCGCGCATCGACGGCGCGAGCGAGGTGCAGATCTTCTTCAAGGTCGTCATCCCGCAGATCAAGGGCACGATCATCACGGTCTTCATCACCGTGCTCATCCTCGTGCTCAAGGTGTTCGACATCGTCTACGTCATGACGAACGGGCGGTTCAACTCCAACGTCATCGCCAACCTGTTCTTCAACGAGCTCTTCGCGAACAGCCAGGCGGGCCGGGCCACGGCGATCGTCGTCGTCCTGCTCATCGCGGTCATCCCGGTCCTCATCTACCAGGTCCGCCACTTCCGCGCCGAGGAGGCCAACCGATGAGCCGCACCCTGATGAAGGACGGGCGCCCCCGCAGCGTCTTCTCGGTCGTCACCGTGGCGCTGCTCGTCGTGCTCTGGACGATCCCGACCCTCGGGCTCCTCGTGACGTCGTTCCGCACCCGCGACGACGCGGCGTCGTCGGGCTGGTGGACGGCGGTGCTCAACCCCTTCGGCGCCGGCTGGACGACCGAGAACTACCGCAAGGTGTTCGAGGGGTCCGACATCGGCACCGGGCTGCTCAACAGCATCGTCGTCGCGATCCCGGCGACGATCCTGCCGATCATGTTCGCGGCCTTCGCCGCCTACGCGTTCACCTTCATGGAGTTCCGCGGCAAGGACGTCATCTTCATCATGATCGTCGGCCTGCTCGTCGTGCCGATCCAGGTCGCGTTCCAGCCGATGCTCGACATCCTCGGCCCGGAGGGGCTCGGCATCTCGGGGCAGTACATCGCGGTCTGGCTACTGCACACGGGCTTCGGGATGCCGTTGGCGCTCTACACCCTGCGCAACTACATGGCGACCCTTCCGGTGAGCGTCGTGGAGTCGGCGAAGGTCGACGGGTGCAGCCACTACCAGACGTTCTGGAAGCTCGTCGCGCCGATGGCGGTGCCGGCGATGGCGGCCTTCGCGACGCTGCAGTTCCTCTGGGTCTGGAACGACCTGCTCATCGCGAAGCTGTTCCTCAGCGCCGACAACACGACCGTCATCGTGCAGGTCCAGCAGCTGCTCGGCACCCAGGGGCAGGGCAAGGAGCTGCTCACGGCGGCGGCCTTCATCTCGATGGTCGTCCCGATGATCGTCTTCTTCTCGCTCCAGCGGTTCTTCGTGCGCGGCCTGACCTCGGGCGCGGTCAAGGGCTGACGGGGTAGCGGACCCCGACGCCCCGTCGCCCGCTCAGCAGCCCGAGCAGCTCCCCGGTCAGCGCGCCGCGCGGCGGGCCAGGGCGGCACGGTCGCGCACCTCGACCGTGCCGCGGTGGAGCACGACGACCCCCTGCCCGGCGAGCACCCGGAGCACCCGGTTCGTCGTCGGCCGTGACGCGCCCGCGAGCTCGCCGATCTCGGTCTGGGTGAGCGGGACGACGGCCGGCACGGCGGGGTCGGGCGGGCCGTAGCGCTCGCACAGGGCCGACAGGCGCCGGACGACCCGCTCGTCCGCGGGCACGTGGAGCGCCTCGAGGAGGTGGTCGGACAGCCGCCGCACCCGCTCGGCGAGCAGCTCGACGAGCAGCCGCTCGACGGCCGGGTGGGCCGCCCGGAGCCGCTCGAAGTCGGCGAACGACAGGCTCTGGGTCACGGCCGGTTCGAGCGCGACGACCGTCGACGTGCGCCGGGGCAGCGGTGCGAGCATGGCCAGCTCACCGAACGCGTCGCCCGGGCCGAGCACGGCGAAGGTCACGGTGTCGCCGTCCGGGGTGGTCCGCCGGGCGGCCAGGCGGCCCTCGGCCACGAAGTGCACCGTGTCGGCGGGGTCCGCCTCGTGGAAGACGACCTCCCCTCGGGCGAACCGGCGGCGGTGCGTCGAGCCCAGCACGACGCGACGGTCGGCGTCCGAGAGCCCGGCGAGCAGTCCCCACTCCATGCCGCCAGTGGAGCACGCCGGGCGCCCTGTGTCACGACCGGCACACGCCGTGCGCCTCGCCGGCGACAGACCCGGGCGCCCAGCCCGGCGAGGGTGGACGCAGGCCCGGGAGCCGATCCGGGAACCGGCCGCAGGAGGCAGTGATGACCGTGCAGCGCAACCACCGGAACGTCGCGCACCACCACCCGAGCGTGCACCGCGTGCGCGGCAGCTGGGTGTGGGAGTGCGGGTGCGGCGGCGCCTCGCGCCGTATCCCCGTGCGCGAGCGCACCTGGCGCGAGGCCGTCATCGAGGCACTCCTGCACTCCGACGCCCTCGCCCCGTGAGCCGAGGGGGCGTCACGGGGCGAGGGGCGGAGGGGGCGTCAGGGGCGAGGCACCGGGCCCGCTCAGGTCGGCACGGGCTGTGGCGCCAGGGCGGCCCGCGCCTCCTCGCGCAGGGCGCCCTCGGCGTCCTCGAGGAGGCGCTGCGCGGCATCCGGGGTGGGCGCGATGGCGGTCAGCCCCACCCGGCCGAAGGCCGTGATGGCGCTGAGCATGTGGAAGACGACGCCGATCTGGCGGGCCTGGTCGAAGTGCAGCCCCGAGCGGGCGACGAGGTCGAACAGGTCCTCGACGCGCAGCCCCCGAAGGCTCGGGTCCTCGAGGTGGTCGGTGGCGACGAGGTGGCGCTCCTCGCCGCTCGGGGTGCGGAACCGCCCCGTCTCGGGGTCGTAGCGGCCGTCCGTGAGGAACTGCAGGGTGAGGAACGGGTGGGTCGTCCCCCCCTTGCGCAGGTTCACCTCGATCGCGAAGGCCTCCCACTCCTCACCCCGCCGCACCGTGACGAAGTCGACGGCGAAGCGGCCGAGCACGCCCTCGCGGGCGAGCAGCTCGCCGATCCGCTCGGCGTCCCGGGTGATGAGGCGCGCGTACCCGGCGTCCGCGGGGAAGCGGCAGCCGAGGTAGGACTGACCGCTCGGTCCACCGAGCACCTGGTCGTGCGTCGAGAGCACCTCCACCTCGCCGAGGGGCGTCACCCGCAGCTGAACGCTCGGGCTGCGGATCTCGTCGCCGACGACCCGCTCCTCGACGATGCCACCGCGCTCGGCGAGCTTGGCGAGGTAGGCGCCGACGTCGATCCGGGTGTCCTCGAGCTCCATGGCGTCGACGCACGCGCCGACCGCGACTGCCTCCCCCGCGCTGCCGGGCTCGGGCAGCCCGGCGAGGTCGACGACGGCGTTGCCCGCCCCGGACACTCCCTCGTTGAGCTTGACCATCGCGGCCCGGATGCCGGGCCGCACGCCCCGCAGCTCGAGCAGGGCGGCGACGAGGTCGTCCCGGGTGTGCAGGTCCTCGGCCCCGGCGGGGTGGGGGACGCCCGCGCGCGCGAAGAGGCGGCGGCACCCCGTCTTCGTCCCGAGCGGGAAGAGGCGGGGGTCCGCGCCGTACATCGGGATGCCGAGGAGCACCGCGAGGTCCCGCTCGAGGGAGGTCGTGTTGTACGGCACGAGGTGCGACAGCGACCGGTCGGGGACGAGGTCGCGGATCCGGGCGACGAGCCGGGGCCGCGCGAGGACCTTCTCGGTGAGCGGCTCCGGGCCCGAGTCGTCGACGGAGACGAGCGAGAGCCGTGCCCGGGCGTGGCTCGGGATGACCCCGGGCAGCAGCGACAGGTAGTACTCGACGACGAGCGGGTTGACCGGCTGGGAGGTGACGTAGACCATTCGCAGCCGGGGCTGGCGCAGGAGCAGCAGGAAGAACAGGAACCGCTCCTCGAGCGCCTGGCTCAGCCCACCGCTGTTGGCCACGACCCGGTCGAGGGTCATCGACGGGACGACGACGACGGACTCACGGGGGTCGTCGCGGCGGAACGCCTGCCAGACCTCCGGCATCCGGGCCTGGAGCCGGTCGAAGACGGCGTTGCGCGCGTCCTCGTCGAGCTCGGCGAGCGTCGGTCCCTCGTGCGCGACGTCGACCACGGCGCCACCTCCGTTCCTAGTGCACTGCGATGATCTCGTGGGCCTCGACCGGCCGGCTGAAGCCCTTGAGGTCGAGCGGGCCGACGTCGCGGCACTCGACCTCGCCGACGATCCCGTGCCGCACCCGCGTCGTGACGAGCACCTGCCCGGCGAGCGCGTGGGCGCACAGCCGGGCCGCGAGGTTGGTCACCGTGCCGATGGCGGCGTAGTCGTAGCGGCCGGGGAAGCCGACCCGTCCGAGGGTGGCGTAGCCCTGGTCGATGCCGACCCCGAAGCCGAGGTCGTGGCCCCGGCGTGCCCAGGCCTGCTCCAGCGCGGCGACCCGGTCGCGCATGGCGAGAGCCATCCGCACCGCCCGGTCGGCGGGGTCCGGGCACGGGACGGGGTCGTTGAAGAAGACGAGCAGCCCGTCGCCCGCGAAGTGCTCGAGCGTGCCGTCGAACGCGAAGACGAGCTCGCCGAGGGCGAGGTGGTACTCGCGCAGCACCTCCATCGTCTCCTCGGGCTCGGAGCGCTCGGCGAAGGGCGTGAAGCCGCGCAGGTCAGTGAACACCGAGACGATCTCGCGACGGTGGCTGCGCAGGAACGAGTCGTCCCCGGTGTCGACGACGAGCTGGGCGACCTGCGGCGACAGGAAGCGCCGCAGCCGCCCGAGCCGCTCGAGCTCGGCGACCTGGGCCTCGACCCGCGCCTCGAGCTCTCTGTTCCACGCGGCGAGCGCCTCGGCCTGGGCCGTCATCGTGTCGTGGTAGCGCTTGACCCGCACGAGCGAGCGGACCCGGGCGAGCAGCTCGGCGCGGTTGAACGGCTTGGTGACGAAGTCATCGGCCCCCGCCTCGATGGCCCGCACCTTCTCGGCGTCGCCGCTCGCCGTCACCATGACGACCGGGATGAACGAGGTCGCCGGCTCGGCGCGGATCCGTCGACACGTCTCGTAGCCGTCCAGGCCCGGCATCATGACGTCGAGGAGCACGATGTCCGGCAGCTGCTCGGCGAGCAGTGCCAGCGCCTGCTCGCCCGACGAGGCCGGCACCACGGTGAACCCGTGCGGTGACAGGACGGCATCGAGCAGGCGCAGGTTCTGGGCCAGGTCGTCGACGACGAGGACGGTCGCGTCGTCGGTGCTCACGGGTCGCCCCTCGGGGCGGCGTGCCGGCGCACCTGGTCGGGCAGCTCGCGGACGCTGATCGGCTTCTCGAGGTAGCCGTCGAAGCCTTCCTCGAGCGCCCGCTCCCGGTCGACCCGCATCGCGAAGGCGCTCACCGCGACGACGGGGATGCCGGCCGTCTGCGGGTCGGCGCGCAACCGGGAGAGCGCGGCGTGGCCGTCGATGCCGGGCAGCTGGAGATCCATGAGGATGACGTCCGGGCGCACGTGCAGCGCGGCCGGCAGCACCTCCTCCCCCGTCATGACGGCCGTGACGACGAACCCGGCGAACTCGAGCACGTCACGCGCGAGCTTGAGGTTGCGGGGGTTGTCCTCGACGAGGAGCACGCTGAGCACGCTCATGGCGCCCCACCGCCCGGGTGCTGCCCGTGCGCGTCGGGGCCGTGCGAATCCGGCCCGTGCGCGTCGGGCCCGTGCGGGTCCTGCCCGTGCGGCTCGGCCCGGCCGCCCCCGGCGGCGACCTGGGTCAGCCGCTCGGCGAGCCAGCTGAGGTCGAGCTCGCCCTTGGACGCGACGAACTCGATGCGGCCCTGGAGCCGGCGGCGGTCGTGCGCGGTGAGCGTCGCCGCCGTGAGCACGACGACCGGGGTGCCGGCCGTCCGCGGGTCGGCGCGCAGCGCGTCGACGACCGCGAACCCGTCGATGTCGGGCATGAGCAGGTCGACGAGCACGACGGAGGGCCGGATCGACCGGATGACCGAGAGCGCCTCGGCGCCCCCGGTGCACGTCGTCACCGTCCACCCGTGCGGCTCGAGGGTGGCTCGGATCAGCTCGAGCGCAGCCGGGTCGTCGTCGATGACGACGACGTCACGACGACCCGCGGCCCGGTCGGCCCGCTGCTCGACCGCGCGCCACACCGCGCTGAGCAGCCCCTCCCGCGAGACCGGCTTGACGAGGTAGTCCGAGGCCCCGAGGGCGAAGCCCCGGCCCCGCTCGGGCAGCACCGAGACGACGACGACCGGGGTCGCCGCCACGGCGGGGTCAGCCTTGATCGCGCTGAGGACGTCCCAGCCGTCCATCCCGGGAAGGTGGATGTCGAGCACGACGGCGGTCGGGCGCAGCGCCCGCACCGCGGCGAGGCCGTCCTCGCCGGTGCGCACCGCGACCGGTCGCAGCCCCGCTGCGGCGAGGTGGACACCGACGAGCTCGGCGGAGCTCGGGTCGTCCTCGATGACGACGACCGAGCGCCGGGCGTCCTCGACGGCGGGCTCGCTCCAGCCCGGGTCGGCGGTGGCCACGGAGCCCGCCTGGCGCGGCAGGGCGAAGCCGAAGGTGCTCCCCTCGCCCACCTCGCTCTCGAGCCACATCCGTCCCCCGTGCAGCTCGACGATCCGCCGGGTCAGGGTGAGCCCGAGGCCGGTCCCCTCGGTGCTCGCCGCCGACCGGGTCCCCTGCTGGAAGGAGTCGAAGATGCGCGACCGCTCCGACTCCGGCACGCCGATCCCCGTGTCGGCCACGGTGACGAGCACCTCCGGCCCCTCGGCCCACGCCGACACCGTGACGGTGCCACCGGCGGGGGTGAACTTCACGGCGTTGCCGACGAGGTTGAGCAGCACCTGCTTGAAGCGCAGCTCGTCAGCGCTCAGTGCCTCGGGTGCCGTGGCCGGGTCGAAACGCAGCTCGACGCCGTGCTGGGCGGCACGTTCACGCACGAGGGCGAGGACCCCCTGGATGGCGTCGACCGTGGGGAAGCTCGTGACCTCGAGCTCCATCCGTCCCGCCTCGACCTTGGAGAGGTCGAGCACGTCGTTGAGCAGGGCGAGCAGGTGGCGCCCGGCGTCGAGGATGTCGCCCACGTAGTCCGCCTGGCGCTCGTTGAGCTCGCCGAACATCCGCTCGAGGAGCACCTCGGAGAAGCCGATGACGGCGTTGAGCGGGGTCCGCAGCTCGTGCGACATGCTCGCGAGGAAGTCGGACTTGTGCTGGCTCGTCCGCACGAGCTCGAGCCGCTGGAGCTCGAGCTGCTCGTGGAGGCGCGCGTTGGTCAGCGCGATCGCCGACTGGCTCGCGAAGGCGGTGAGGATCTCGCAGGTCTCGTCGCTGAACGTACCGGGCGTCCGCCGTCGGACGACGAGCGCGCCGACGATCCGGTCGGGCCGCACGAGCGGCACGGCGACGAGGGAGCGCCAGCCGTCGTCGTGGAGCAGCCGGAGGTGGGGGTCGAGGTCGACCGCCGACAGGTCGGCGACCTGCACCGGTTCGCCCCGCGTCGCCGCCCGGCCGACGAGGCTCTCGTCGAGGTCAATCTGCACCGACCTCAGCTGCTCTCGCGCGTGCTCGCCGGTGCCGTACGTCGTGCGCACCCGGAAGCCGTGGACGTCCTCGTCGTACTCCATGATCGAGCCCCCGTCCGCGTCGGCCAGCTCGACGGCGTGCTCGACGATCGTCGTGAGCACCTCGTGGGGGTCGAGCGTGGAGCTGACCACCCGACCGACCTCGGCCAGCGCCTCCAGCTCGTCGATCTTGCGCGCCAGCTCGGCCGAGCGGGCCTGGAGCGCGGTGAACAGCTCGACGTTGCGCAGGGCGAGGGCCGCCTGCTCGGCGAACGTCGTGAGCAGGGCACGCGTGTTCTCGTCGAAGGACTCGACCCTCGTCCGCCACGCCATGAGCACCCCGACCACCTCGTCGTCGACGACCATCGGCGCCCCGACGATCGACCGGTAGCCGCCGAGCCGTTGGAGGCCGGGGAGGTCGTAGTCGGGGTCGGCGAGCACATCGGCGATCTGGTGGGTCCGCCGGTCCATCGCCACTCGCCCGGCGAGCGTGGCCCGGCTGCGGGGGACCGGGTGCTGGGCCGCGTACTCGGCGTACTCCTCGGAGTGGCCCGTGCCGCTCACGAGCCGGTAGAAGCTCCCGTCGAACAGCAGGATCTGCGCGACCTGGGCGCGGCAGAGCCGACGCGCGTGCTCCACGATCGCCGCGAAGACGTCGTCCTCCGACGAGGACGCCCTCGCGAGCACCGACAGGATCTCCCGGGTCGCGGCGAGCTGGTCCCGCGCCTCGGCGAGGCGGTCGGCGAGCCACCGGGCGTCGCCCGGGTCAGCGGGCTCGACGGGGCGGTCGGGCTGCTGCGGGCCGTCGGGCTGGCTCACGGGGAACTCCCGTCCACGGCGGGGAGAGGCCCCCTGCCGTTACCCCCGCAGTCTGCTCCCTGACGACCCCACCTGTCAGGAGGGAATCTCCCTCAGGCCGAGGGGGGCGGGAGGGGCTGCTGGGCCGGCGGGCCCTGCGGGTCGTGCTGCTGGCTCACCTGCGCGGCGCGGGCCTGCTCGGCCTCGCGCGCCCGCCGGACCTCCTCCTGGGCGGCCCGCATCGGGTCCATCCGGACGAGCAGCTCGCGCCCGCGCTGCACGTGCTTGTGCTCGCAGAGCACCTCGTACTTGGCCGCGACGACCTGGCTCACGGACGTGAAGTCGCGCTGACCGCGGGTGAGCCGGTACCCGACGGCGGCCCAGATCATGCCGAAGACCGCGCCGAACACGACGGTGCCGACGACGTTGAGGATGTTGAAGCCGCTCGGGTCGAACAGCGCGAAGATCGTGCCGACGAACAGGCCGAGCCAGGCACCGGACAGCGCACCCGCGCCGATGACGCGGCCGCGGGTCAGCCGGCCCGTGACCCGCTCGAGCTGCTTGAGGTCGGTGCCGACGATGAGCACGTCCTCGACGGGGAAGTCGTGGTCGGAGAGGTAGTCGACGGCCCCCTGCGCCTCCTCGTAGGAGTCGTAGAGCCCCAGCGACATGGGGTACTCGAGCGAGAGGGTGGCCCGGAGGCCCGGGCGCATGGGCTGCGTGCTCATGGCCCCATTATCCCCGCCCTCGCCCGCACGCTCGTCGCGGGATGCCGCGGGATGCCGCGGGCACCGGCGGGGCCTACCGGGCACCCGTCGCGCGAGCGGGCGGCGACGATCGGGGATGCTGGGTGGATGCGTCCGCGCCCGCAGCACCCAGCCCGAAGGGGCCGGCATCGCGCCGTCCGCCCGGCGCTCGTCGTCGGGCTCGCCATTGCACTGGTCGCCGGTGTGGCCGGAGCCGTCGTCGTCTGGCGCCCCGACGCGACGGGAGCGGGTGCCGGCGCCGCGGCACCCACCGCGGGCGGGCCGGCATCCGCACCGCCGTCCGCGGTGGCAACGGCGACGCCCACGGCCACGCCGACGAGCACTCCGACCGCGCGGGAGTCGGGGAGCGCACCCCGGGTGGGGCGGCTCACCGCTGCGGACCGGCACGCCCTGTCGGTCGCCGCGAGCCGCGCAGCGTTCCCCGACGGCGGCCCGGTGCCGGTCGCCTACCTCGTCGCCGACGACGCCCTCGACCTCGGCTGGGCCGCCGTCCCCGCCGCCGCCGCGCGCGGCGGGGTCGTGCTCCTCACGCGGGCGGACGGCCTGCCGGACACGACGGCGGCGGAGCTCGCGCGGCTCGCGCCGGCCGAGGTCGTCGTCGTCGGGGACGCCGGCTCCGTGTCCGACGAGGTCGTCGAGGGCGCCGCCGAGGCCCTGCGCGGCGGGCCTGGCCCGCGCGTCACCCGCGTCGACCACGGCGAGCCGGCCGCAGCCGCCCGCGCGATCACCCGGGCAGCCTTCCCCGGGGCCACCGCCGCCTGGGTGGCCGGGGCCGACCGGGGCGCGGACCTCGCCACCGCGGCTGCCGCCGCCGCCGGACGACGCTCGCCCCTCCTCGTCGTCGACGCGGGGTCGGCGGCCCCCGCTGCGGACGACGTGGCCCTGCTGCGCGGCCTCGGCGTCGAGGACGTCACCGTCGTCGGGGCCGCCGGCGACGCGGCCGGGACCGCGTCCGGGCTGGCACGGGCCCTGCCGTCCGGGGCCGTGGAGCGGGTCCTCGACGACGACCGCGCCGCCCGCGCCGCCGCGGCCCACGCCCGGGCCTGGCCGGGGGCGACGCCCGCGGCGGCCCTCCTCGCGACCCCGGACCGCCCGACCGACGCGTTCACCGGCGCGTTCGTCGCCGGCCGGTCCGGCGCCCCGCTCCTGTGGGCGCTGCCGTACTGCCTCCCCCTGGCGAGCCGGGATGCCGTCCTCGCGCCGACCGTCGCCCGGGTCACCGTCGTCGGGGGCGAGCGCACGCTCCGCAGCAGTGTCGCGCGCCTCGAGCGCTGCCGCAGCACCGAGGACCCCTCGAGCCCGTGGGTGCTCGTCAACAAGCGCACCGGCCTGTCCCCGGAGCGCTTCGCGCCGACCGACCTCGTCGTGCCGCCGATGCCGCACGCGAACGGCCAGCGGCTGCGGGCGGACGCCGCGACGGCGCTGGCCGAGATGGCGTCCGCGGCAGCCGACGCCGGGGTGGGCCGGGTCGGCATCGACACCGCGTTCCGCTCCTACGAGACCCAGGAGTCGCTCTACGCGCGGACGCTCGCGCGCCGGGGCCGGGCCTGGACCGACCGCTGGTACCTGCGGCCCGGGTTCAGCGAGCACCAGACCGGGCTCACCGTCGACCTGCTGCCGGTCGGCCACCCGACCTGCGCGATCAACGACTGCATCGACGAGACCCCCCAGGGCGAGTGGCTGGCCCGGAACTCGTGGCGCTTCGGCTACCTGCTGCGCTACGAGAAGGGCCGCACCCCCGTGACCGGGGTCGGCTTCGAGCCGTGGCACTTCCGGTTCGTCGGCACCGCCCTGGCCCGGGCGTACCACGAGGGCGGCTGGCGGTCCTACGAGGAGTTCCTCGGGCGGCCCGACGCGCCCACGTACTGACCGGCGGCCGGGTGGCCGACCCCGCGCCCGGCATCCCGCGCCCGGCATCCCGCCATGAGCGCGGAAGCGGTCGCTCGGCGACCTTCTCCGCACTCGCGCCGGGTCAGCGGGCCTTGTAGTCCTCGAGCAGGCGCCGGCCGATGATCATCTTCTGGATCTCCGCAGTGCCCTCGCCGATGAGGAGCATCGGTGCCTCGCGGTAGAGGCGCTCGATCTCGTACTCCTTGGAGTAGCCGTAGCCACCGTGGATGCGGAAGCTCTGCTCGACGACGTCGGCGCAGTTCTCCGACGCGAGGTACTTGGCCATGCCGGCCTCGAGGTCGTTGCGCTGCCCCGCGTCCTTGAGCCGCGCGGCCTTGACCATCATCTGGTGGCTCGCCTCGACCTTGGTCGCCATGTCGGCCAGCCGGAACAGGATGCCCTGGTGCTCGGCGATCTTCCTGCCGAACGTCTCACGCTGCTGGCTGTAGGCGATGCCGAGCTCGAAGGCCCGCCGGGACAGGCCGCAGGCGCGGGCGGCGACGTTGACGCGGCCCACCTCGACGCCGTCCATCATCTGGTAGAAGCCCTTGCCCGGCACCCCGCCGAGCACCTGGGCGTCGCTCGCGCGGTGGCCCTCCATGACGAGCTCGGTCGTGTCGACGCCCTTGTAGCCCATCTTCTCGATCTTGCCGGGGACCGTGATGCCCTGGGCGGTCTCCCCGAAGCCGGACTCCTTGTCGATGAGGAAGGCCGTCATGTTCTTGTACGGGCTGTCGCTCTCGCCGAGGTCGGTGCGCACGAGCACCGCGACGAGGTTGGACGACCCGCCGTTCGTCAGCCACATCTTCTGCCCGGTGAGCACCCACTCGTCCCCCTCGCGCACGGCCTTGGAGCGGATGGCGGCGACGTCGGAGCCCATGCCGGGCTCGGACATCGAGAACGCCCCGCGCACCTCGCCGGTCGCCATCCGCGGCAGGTAGCGCTGCTTCTGCTCCTCGGTGCCGTGCTGGATGATCATGTAGGCGACGATGAAGTGGGTGTTGATGATGCCGCTCACCGACATCCAGCCCCGGGCGATCTCCTCGACGACGAGCGCGTAGGTGAGCAGCGACTCCCCGAGCCCGCCGTACTCCTCGGGGATCATCAGCCCGAAGATCCCCATCTCCTTCATGCCCTCGACGATCTCCGTCGGGTACTCGTCGCGGTGCTCGAGCTCGGTGGCGACCGGCAGGATCTGCTCGTCGACGAACTCCCGCACGAGCTTGACGAGCTCGTGCTGCTCCTCGGTGAGGCCGTCCGTGGTCTGGAGTCGGGACACGCGTCATCGCCGCCTTCGGCTGGGGGGTGGGTCTGCCTCCCGAGTATGCCGCCGGGCCCGCGCCCGATGAACCGTGTGCCGGTGTGAGTCCTCCCACCCCGGCGGGCGGGCGGGCGTCGGCTGCCTGCGGAGCCACCCCCTCGACGGGGCCCGTCGCCCGGGCCACCATGGGGTCATGGCCGGCCTCGCGCGCACGTCCTCCCCCGACCCGGGGCCCGTCGGGCTGCCCCAAGTCGTCGGGGGACGGTTCCGCCCGGTCGTCGCGATGCGCCGGAACATGGTCGGCTACGCGGAGGGCATGTGGCGCGCGCACGGCGACGTCGTGCGGCAGGTCCTCGGGCCGCCCGGCCTGGACCGCGAGATCTGGATGCTGCACCACCCGGAGGCGGCGTCCCGGGTGCTGTCCGGGAGCTCGTGGCGGGCCTTCGCCAAGCAGGACCCCGTCTACGAGGAGGTCGGCCGCTGGCTCGGGCACGGCCTGCTCACCGCCGAGGGTGAGGCCTGGACGCGCCAGAAACGCTTCGTCCAGCCGGTGTTCACCAGGGCGGCGGTCGACGGGTACGGCGACCTCGTCGTCGACGAGGTGGAGCACGTCGTCGCGGACCACACGCGGGCGCTCGACGGCCCCGTCGACCTGGGCCGCTGGATGCAGGAGCTCGCCCTGCGGGTCGTCGTCCGGGCGCTCTTCGGCGAGTCCGCCGACGCCGTCGTCCCCCACGTGCGCCGGTCCTTCCCCGTGGTCTCCGACACCGTCGTCCGCCGCGGGGTGGGTGTCGTGCGCCTCCCGACCGCGGTGCCCACGCCGCGCATCCTGCGGGGCCGAGCGGCCCGGGCCGACCTCTTCGGCGCCTGCGACGGCATCGTCGCGGCCCGACGCGCCGCGGGGGACACCGGTGGCACCGACCTGCTCACCCGGCTCCTCGCGGCGCGTGACGGCGACGAGCACCTCACCGACGACGAGGTGCGCGACCAGGTGCTCGTGTTCCTCCTCGCCGGGCACGAGACGACCTCGACGGCCCTGACCTTCGCCCTCCACCTGCTCGGTCGCCACCCGGACGTGCAGGACGCCGTGCGCGAGGAGGTGCGCGAGGCGGTCGGCGACGGGCGGCCCTCGGCCGCGGCGACGGCATCCATGCCGCTGACGACCGCGGTGCTCAAGGAGACCATGCGGCTCTACCCGTCCGCACCGTTCGTCAGCCGGCTGGCGGTGGCCGACGACGAGGTCATGGGCCTGCCGGTGCGCGCCGGCACGACGGTCGTGCTCGCCCCGTGGACGATCCACCGCCACCCCGGCGTCTGGGACGACCCGCTCCGGTTCGACCCCGCGCGCTTCGCACCGGAGGTCGAGGCGGTGGCCCGGCGGCACCGCTACGCGTGGATGCCGTTCGGCGGCGGCCCGCGCGCGTGCATCGGCCAGCACTTCTCGGTCATGGAGGCCCTGCTCGCTCTCGCCGTGGTGCTGCGCGACCACCGCGTCACGGCGGTCGCCGCCACCGACCACCTGCCCGTCGACGCCCTCATCACGCTCTTCCCCACCGAGCCGGTGCTCGCCCGCGTCGAGCGCCTCCCCTGACCGACCCCCGGGGTTTCTCGGGTGACCCGGTAAACCGGTGGCGCGCGAGGGCGGGGGTGCGTCACGCTGGGAGGCGAGCGCACGGCATCCGTCGTGCCGCCCGTGCACCGGAACGAGAGAAGGAGGCCGTGATGTCGACGACCGTCCGGGTCCTCACCGACCCCATCCCTTCCTTCCTCGACCAGGAGCACACCCGTGGCACACCAGCCGTTCCACCTGCCGGAGAAGCAGGCCCTCTTCTCCGTCGACACCTCACCTGACGCCCCGCCCGAGGGCGAGCGCTGGTCCACCTGGGACGGCGCGACCCACGGCCCGAGGCCCCGGCCCGACTGGGTCGTCACTGACCTCGGCGCCGTCGAGAGCGACCTCGGCGTCCTCAAGACCGGCAAGGAGGCCGACGTCCACGTCCTGCGCCGCTGGGTGCCGGGCACCGCTCGGCTGAGCACGATGGCCGCCAAGCGCTACCGCGACGGCGACCACCGCCTCTTCCACCGCGACGCCGGCTACCTCGAGGGACGTCGCGTGCGCAAGAGCCGCGAGATGCGGGCCATGGCCACGCGCACGGACTTCGGCAAGCAGCTCATCGCGGGCCAGTGGGCGGCCGCCGAGTTCGACGCCCTCGGCCGGCTCTGGGAGCTCGACCTCCCGGTGCCCTACCCCGTGCAGCTCGACGAGCGCGAGATGCTCATGGAGTTCGTCGGCGACACCTCGGGCGCGACGCCGGTCGCCGCACCGCGGCTCGTCGCGACCCGCCCCGGGCCCGACCTGCTCGCCGAGCTGTTCGAGCAGCTGCGCTCGGCGATGCTCACGCTGGCGCACCACGGCTGGGCGCACGGTGACCTGTCGCCGTACAACGTCCTGCTCCACGAGGAGCGCCTCGTGCTCATCGACTGGCCGCAGGTCGTCGACGTCATCGGCAACCCGCGCGGGTTCGACTTCCTCGAGCGCGACGCGACGACGATGGCGACGTGGTTCACCCGCAAGGGGCTGCCGGTCGACGCCGGCGAGCTCGTCGGCGACCTCGTCGCGGAGGCGACGACCCGGTTCTGAGGCGGGGCGCACGGCATACGCTCGGTCGTATGCCGTCCGCCCACCTCGCGCTCGCCGCCCCCACGGTCCCGGACCCGATGCAGGCCCCGCCGATCCGGTGGGGCGTGCTCGGACCCGGCGGCATCGCCCACCGCTTCGCCGAGGCCGTCGCCCACGGCACGCGCTCGCGCGTCGTCGCCGTGGGCTCGCGGTCGGCCGAGCGAGCGGCGGCCTTCGCCGAGCGGCACGGGGTCACCCGGACCCACGGGTCGTACGCCGACCTCGTCGCCGACCCCGACGTGGATGCCGTGTACGTCGCGAGCCCGCACAGTGAGCACCGCGACCACGCGCTCCTCGCGCTGGGGGCGGGCCGGGCCGTGCTCGTCGAGAAGGCGTTCACCCGCAGCCTCGCGGAGGCCGACGAGGTGTTCGCGGCCGCCGCCGCGGGGCGGCTGCTCGCCGCGGAGGCGATGTGGAGCCGGTACCTGCCGACCTACGACGTCGTGCGCCGCACCGTCGAGGCGGGCACGCTCGGCGAGGTGCTCGTCGTCGAGGCCGAGCACGGGCAGCGGCTGTGGCCTGACGGGCCCGAGCGCCTCGCGCGCCCCGAGCTGGCCGGCGGCGCCCTGCTCGACCTCGGCGTCTACCCCGTCTCCTTCGCCGACCACGTGCTCGGCGGGCTGGCCGACGTGAGCGCCCGCGGCGTGCTCACCGACCTCGGGGTCGACGCGACGACGACGATCGACGCCCGCGGCCCCGCCGGGGAGCTCGCTCGGCTGTGGTGCACGATGGCCGGAGCCACCGCCTGCACCGCCCGGGTCGTCGGCACCCGGGCGCGCCTCGAGGTCGCGGGGCGGTTCTACGACGCGGGGAGCACGGTGCGGCTCGTCGCGGCGGACGGTGCGGTGCTCGACGAGTACCGCTCGGCGCCGGCCGGCCACGGCTTCCGCCACGAGGCGGCGGAGGTGGCCCTGGCGCTCGCCGAGGGCCGCCAGGAGACCCGGTCGATGCCGTGGGACGCCACCCGGCGGGTCATGGGCGTGCTCGACGAGGCACGCCGACAGGTGGGTGTCGCCTACCCGGGTGAGTGAGGCGGGCCGGGTGAGCCGGTGAGGATCAGCCGGTGAGGGCGGTGAGGAAGACGGACTGCAGGTCCTCGGGCCGCCCGGCGCTGTACGCCTTGCCCTTGGTCACCCGCGAGATGTTGCGCAGCGCCTTGGCGTCCGCGCCCGAGCCGAGGGCGATCGTGACGACCTCGACGGGCCGGGCCGGGTCGGCCCCGTCGACGAGCCGCGCGAGGGTCGTGTCGAGATCGGGGCTGCCGGGGTCCTCGTTCTTGCCGTCGCTGATGAGGACGACGGTGTTCGGGCCGGGCTGCCACGACGAGCGCACGGCGTCGACGGCGGCGAGCGTCGTCTCGTACAGCGCGGTGTCGTTGGCGGCGGTGATGCGCGGCACCGACGAGGCGATGCTGTCTCGCGCCGTACCCTGGCCGACCTTCCGGTTGAGCGGGCCGAGCGGAACGACCTGCACGTGGTCCGAACCCCGCTCCGAGCGCGAGAAGGTCCACAGCCCGACGGACGCCTCGTCGGCGAAGAAGGGGAGCGAGGCGAGGATGGACTCCTTGGCGACGTCGAGCCGGCTCTTGCCGGTCGTCCCGACCTCCTCCTTCATCGAGCCGGAGGTGTCGAGCACGACGAGGAGCGAGCCGCGGCGGTCCAGGGCCGTCCAGTTCTGCAGCGTCCGGGCGAGCACGTCCTGGCTCGGCTGGGCCGGGGTGTACCGGGGTTGGGTGGCGACGACCCCCGCGTCGGCGGTGACCCCCGAGTCGAGCCGGGCGGCCCTCCACCCCGCCGCCTGCAGCGCCGCCTGCGCGTCGCCGCGCACGACGTAGTCGGCGAAGGCCTCGGACGCCTGGCGCTGCTCGGGCGTGACCCAGTCGCCCTCGAGGCCGAGGACCGGCACCTCACTGACGACCCAGCCCTCGGTCGGGTAGATCGCCGCGACCTCGACGGCCGGCTTGCGCGCGTTGAAGGCGACGACCTCCTGCTCGGTCGCCGGCACGACCGGGAGGTCCTTGAGCGCCTCCGGCGCCGTCGCGCCGGACTCGCGCAGGGCCCCGAGGGCCCCCCCGAGGTCGCCCGTGGACCCCGACACCGCGTTGTGCGCGGTGACGAGGCGGCGGCGCAGCTCGTCGGTGGCCTCGGCGCCGATGGCGAGGTCGCGGTAGACCGCCACGGTCGAGCCCAGCCCGGCGGTCGAGGTGAGCGGGTTGGGCCACTCCAGGCGCATCCGGCCCCACTCGGGGTGCTGCTTGGCGGACCATCCCGCGGGGTCGGCGGCGAGGGCGCTCAGCTCACCCCACGACGGTTGCCTCTCGGGCCAGCCGAGGGCCTCGGCCATCGGTCGCGGCGCCGCGAAGACGACCGGGCTCGCCGCGACGACCGGGTAGGTGCGCGGCAGGACGTCGGCGACCCGGGGGTCGCGCGCCAGGACCGAGCGCCACAGCGAGGAGTCGGGCACCCACGTCGTCGGGGCCGACTCGGTGTCGCCGTCGAGGGCCCGGCCGACCGCTGCGGAGAACTCCTGCGGCGACGCGGTCGTGACCTCGGTCGTCGTGCACGGCATCCCGGCGCGTCCCTCGACCCACTCGTCGAAGTCGTCGGCGTGGTCCGCCAGGACCGCGGCGACCGGTGCCGACGCGCTGATCCGCAGCGGCGCGTCACCGGAGCACCCACCACCGGCGGCCTCGGCGCCGTCGCGGCTGGCGGCGAGGCCGATGCCCGCTCCGACCGCCACGACGGCGAGGACGGCGACGACCACCCAGGGCGTGCGGAAGCGCCGGGGTGCAGCGTGCCGGTGCCGACCCTGGGGGGGTCGCTCAGGTCGCGCGCCGTCGCTGGCGGGCACGGAAGATCCAGCCGTCATGGGGCGAGTGTGACGGACGAGTCACCCCGGGACAATGGGAATGTGTGGGATTTCTCGAAAGGTACCGCCGGAGAGTCTCCTGCGCGAGGGCCCCGGCGGCGTGTCGCGAGCCCTGGCGAACCGCACAGGTACGCGGGTGGAGGCCACTCAGCGGACGAGGACGCGGCTGCCGACCGGCATGAGGTCCGTGGCCCAGATCATGTTCATCGCGGCGTTGCTCAGGCGGGCGCAGCCGTGGGATGCCGGCCAGGGCGGGATGTTCGGCGAGCCGTGCACGGCGTAGCCGCGGTGGAAGAAGCGCGGCCTCCACAGCTGCCCGAGCGAGTTGGTCACCGGGCCGTCGACGGCGCGGTAGACGGTGAAGCTGCCGCGCGGCGTGACCGCGATCGCGCGGGTTCCCGACGTCGTCGTGTACTCCTCGCGGTTGCCGGTCGAGGTGTTGAGGACGGTGCGCACCGAGCCGCCACGAACGACGAGGAGCAGCTGCCGCTCGAGGTCGATCTCGACACCGTCCCCCGACAGCGTCGGGCGCGGACGCACCCCCTCGGCGAGCGCCGCGCGGGTCCGCGGCCCGACGACGCCGTCACGCCGGATGCCGGCCGCCTTCTGCAGGGCCCACACGGCCTGCTGGGTGAGCGATCCGAAGGAGCCGTCCGGCGTGCCCAGCCAGTAGCCGAGCCCGGTGAGCCGCCGCTGCAGCTCGAGGACCTCCGGCCCGCGGTCGCCGCGCACCAGGGTCGTGCGGGGAGGGCGGCTCGCCGAGGTGGAGGGGGTGGGGCTGCTCGGGGCCGCCGACGGCGGGGATGCGGGGCTCGGCGAGGGGCTCGGCGAACGAGGGGCCGTCGCCGAGGGGAACGGCGTGGCGGACCGGGTCGGGTCGGCCGAGGCGGGGGTCGGTGTGACCGGCGCACCGGCCCCGCCGGACGTCCACGTGCCGCCGAGCGCGCCACACCCCGCCAGCGCCACGACGGCAGCGACGGCCGCGGCCAGCGCGGCGAGCGGTGTCGCCGCGGTGCTGCGCCGGTGCCCTCTCATGTCGCCTCCTCCCGGCATCCCAGCACACGCGACGACGCGCGACGACGCCACCCGACGCGCCGGTTTGCGACCGACGGGTTGCGGCGACGGGCCGAGCCCCCGGTCAGCCGCGGGCGCGGATCGCCTCGTCGGTGGCGATGACCTGGCGGGCGATCTCGACGTGGAGGTGCTCGACCATGCGCCCCTCGTAGGTGACGACCCCGGTGCCGGCCCCGGCATCCCACGCGGCGACGATCCCGCGCGCCTGCGCGACCTCTTCCGTCGATGGAGCGAAGACCGCGTTGCACGGTTCCACCTGCCCGGGGTGGATGAGGGTCTTGCCGTCGAAGCCGAGGTCTCGGCCCTGACGGCACTCGGCCTCGAAGCCCTCGAGGTCGCGCACGTCGTTGTAGACGCCGTCGAGGATCGCCACCCCGGCCCGGCGCGCCGCGAGGAGGGCGAGCGACAGCGCCGTGACGAGGGGTTCCCGCCCCGGCACGTGGCGTGCGCCGAGCTCCTTGACGAGGTCGTTCGTGCCGATGACGAGTACAGCCAGCCGGGGTGACGCCGAGGCGATCTCGCTGACCGCGAGCACCGACCTCGGGGTCTCGACCATCGCCCACAGCCGGGTGCGCTCCGGGGCCCCGTGGCGCTCCATGGCCGCCACGAGGCCGAGCACCTCGTCGGCCGAGTCGACCTTCGGCACGACGATGCCGTCCGGGCCCGCCGCGCACGCGGCCGCGAGGTCGTCGTCGTGCCACCGGGTGCCGGCGCCGTTGACCCGGATCGTCACCTCGCGCTGACCGTACTCGCCCGATCGAGCTGCGGCACAGGCGTTCTCGCGCGCCGCCTCCTTGTGGTCGGGGGCGACGGCATCCTCGAGGTCGAGGATGAGCCCGTCGACGGGCAGCGCCTTCGCCTTCTCGAGGGCTCGCTCGTTGCTGCTCGGCATGTAGAGCACCGAGCGCCGCGGCCGGTATGCCGTCTCCCCGCTCATGCGTCGGCCTCCCCGCCCGCGGTGGTGGGCGAGGCGTACAGCTCGGCGAGCTCGGGGTCGTTGGCGGACAGCCGGTCGGCGAGCTCGAGGATGACGAGGCACTGCTTGAGGCTCGCGTCGTCCTCCATCTTGCCGTCGAGCATCACCGCCCCCGTGCCGTCGCCCATGGCCGCCCTGACCCGTCGCGCGTGCGCGACGTCCTCGGCGCTCGGGCTGAAGACCCTCTTGGCGATGGTGATCTGCGCGGGGTGGAGCGTCCACGTGCCGACGCAGCCGAGGAGGAAGGCGTTGCGGAACTGGTCCTCGCACGCGACGACGTCGGCGATGTCCCCGAAGGGGCCGTAGTACGGGAAGATCCCGTGCATGGCGCAGGCGTCGACCATGCGGGCGATCGTGTAGTGCCACAGGTCCTGCTGGTAGGTCGCGCGCTCCCCGGAGATGTCGCCGGCGACCGGGTCCTGGCGCACGAGGTAGCCGGGGTGCCCTCCCCCGACCCGGGTCGTCTTCATCCGGCGGTCGGCGGCCAGGTCGGCCGGACCGAGGCTGATGCCCTGCATGCGCGGGCTGGCACCGGCGATCGCCTCGACGTTCGCCACGCCACGGGCGGTCTCGAGGATCGCGTGGACGAGGATCGGGCGGGTCAGGCCGGCGCGGGCCTCGAGCTGGGCGAGGAGCCGGTCGACGTAGTGGATGTCCTCGGGGCCCTGCACCTTGGGCACCATGACGACGTCGAGCCGGTCGCCGACCTCGGTGACGAGGGTCGTGAGGTCGTCGAGCACCCAGGGTGAGTCGAGCGAGTTGACCCGGGTCCACAGCTGGGTGTGCTCCCCGACGTCGGTGGAGCGGGCGATCTCGACGAGGCCGGCGCGGGCGGCCTCCTTGTTCTCGGCCTTGACGGCGTCCTCGAGGTTGCCGAGGAGGACGTCGACCGAGCCGACGAGCTGGGGCACCTTGGAGGCCATCTTCGGGTTGCTCGGGTCGAAGAAGTGGATCATCCGGCTGGGCCGGGCGGGCACCTCCCGCAGCGGGGTCGGGGCCCCCACCGCGAGGGGCGTGAAGAAGTCCTTGGCGCTGCGCATGTGGGGGCCTCTCGTCGGCGGGAGCAGGTCTGCCGGGGACGCTAGCAGCGCCCCCGCCGGTGCCGTTGTGAGAGAGTTCACGGTGTGACGGACGACGCCCCGACGCAGGCCCTCCCGCCCGTCGGCGCCCCCGAGCCGCCCGTGGCGCCTCCCGTCAACGTCACCCGCCTCATCCACGAGGCCGCGGGGAAGTCGGGCCTCGTGTGGGTCCGGGTCCCCGGCGGCGGCACGCACCCCGTGTGGCACGTGTGGCACGACGACGGCGACGCGCGCGGCACCGGTCCGGCGGCCTACGTCGTCTCCGGCCCGGGCGAGCAGAGCCTGCCCTGGCTTCCCGACGAGGTCGAGCTCGTCCTGCGCAGCAAGGACACCGGGGGGCGGCTGCTCACCGTCCACGCGACGGCCCGTGAGATCACCCCCGAGGACGACGGGTGGGACGCCGCGGTGGAGGTGCTGCGCCCCGAACGGCTCAACGCCGTCGGCGACGTCGCCGAGCGCTGGCGCCGGTCGTGCACCATCCACGTCATCACGCCGCACGGCCGGCTCGTCGAGGGACCGGGGGCCTACGACGACTCCTCGGGAGCCACCCCGGTCCGCCCGGCCACGGGCACGACCGCGCGCTGGCGGCCGTGGCACTGGCACGGCCGGGCGGGCGCCCGGCGCAACTCCGACCCGCGGCGCGGTGCGCCGGGTCGAGGTGACGTGCCCCGATAGCCTGTCCGGGTGAGCACGCCGACCCGCGCCTTCGTCGGCCGCCTGACCGAGCTCAACGTCTTCGACCCCCTCGGTGACCAGGTCGGCCGGGTTCGCGACGTCGTCGTCACCTTCAGCGCCACGAGCAGCCGCCCGCGCGTCATCGGCCTCGTCGTCGAGGTGCCCGGACGTCGGCGGGTGTTCGTGCCGATGACCCGCGTCACGTCCGTCGAGGGCGGCCAGGTCATCACGACCGGCCTGGTGAACATGCGGCGCTTCGAGCAGCGCGGCAACGAGACCCTCGTCGTCGCCGAGCTCTTCGAGCGGCCGGTCACGGTGCGCACCGACGAGGGCACCGTCGTCGACGCCACCGTCGAGGACATCGGGATCGAGCAGCACGGCTCACGCGGCTGGAGCGTGGCCCGGGCCTTCGTGCGCACCGGCACGCCGCGCAGCGGCCTCGGCCGGCTCGGCCGCCGCCGGGGCGAGACCCTCCTCGTCGGCATCGAGGACGTCCGCGGGCTGCGCGACGCGCCGGGCGCCCAGAGCGCCGCCCGGCTCATCGCGGCCTACGAGGACCTCAAGCCGGCCGACCTCGCCGAGGTCATCCACGACCTCACCCCCCAGCGGCGCGCCGAGGTCGCGGCGGCCCTCGACGACGAGCGGCTCGCCGACGTCATCGAGGAGCTCCCCGAGGACGACCAGGTCGAGATCCTCGCCGGGCTCCGGGTCGACCGGGCTGCCGACGTCCTCGAGGCGATGGAGCCCGACGACGCGGCCGACCTGCTCGCCGAGCTCCCCAAGGAGCGCCAGGAGGAGCTGCTCCAGAAGATGGAGCCCGACGAGGCCGCCGACCTGCGACGCCTCCTCACCTACGACGAGAACACCGCCGGTGGGCTCATGACGACCGAGCCGGTCATCCTCGGCCCGGAGGCGTCGATCGCCGAGGCGCTGGCCGTCGTGCGCCGGCAGGAGCTCTCGACCGCGCTCGCCTGCACCGTGTTCGTCTGCCGGCCGCCGCTCGAGACGCCGACGGGCCGCTACCTCGGCATGGTCCACATCCAGCGCCTGCTCCGCGAGCCCCCGCACGCCCCCATCGGCGGCATCCTCGACAAGGACGTCGACCCCGTGCTCCCCACGGCATCCCTCGGGCAGGTCACCCGGCTGCTCGCGACCTACGACCTCGTCGGCATCCCCGTCGTCGACGAGGAGGGGCACCTGCTCGGCGCCGTCACCGTCGACGACGTGCTCGACCACATCCTTCCCGACGACTGGCGCGAGGACCGCCACGACGTCGTGAGCGCGGAGGGGGTGGGCCGTGGCTGAGCGAGAGCGCCGGCCCCGCATCGACCAGCCCCGCGAGGGAGGTCGCCGCTGGAGCACCCCGACGGTGCTGACCCAGGAGACCTTCGGCGTCGCCTCCGAGAAGTTCGCCCGGTTCATGGGCACGCCGTACTTCCTCATCGCGATGACGGTGTTCGTCGCACTGTGGCTGGTGTGGAACACCCTGGCCCCCGAGCGGCTGCGCTTCGACCCCTACGCGTTCATCTTCCTCACCCTCATGCTCAGCCTGCAGGCCTCGTACGCCGCGCCGCTCATCCTCCTCGCGCAGAACCGCCAGGCCGACCGTGACCGGGTCGCCCTCGAGCAGGACCGCTCCCGCGACGAGCGCAACCTCGCCGACACGGAGTACCTCACGCGGGAGGTCGCGGCGCTGCGGCTGGCCCTGCGCGACCAGGCGACCCGCGACTTCGTGCGGGGCGAGCTGCGCGACCTGCTCGAGGAGCTCGAGGAGCGCGGCCTCGTGCTCGTGCGCCGGGAGGACCTCGAGCGCGCCGGGGACGCCGGCGCCCCCACCGTGGACGGGACGCCCGGCACCCCGACCTAGACTGGCCCCATGCCCCAGGTCAGCCCCGACGCCCTGCACGCTGCGCTCGAGACCGTCATCGACCCCGAGATCCGCAAGCCCGTCACCGAGCTCGGCATGGTCGAGGCCGTCACCGCCGACGATGCCGGTCACGTCGCCGTCACGATCCTGCTCACCGTGGCCGCCTGCCCCCTCAAGGACACCCTGACCCGCGACACCACCGCGGCGCTCGAGCGGGTCGAGGGGGTCACCGGCGTCACCGTGACCCTCGGGGTCATGAGCGACGAGCAGCGCGCCGAGCTGCGCACGATGCTGCGCGGCGGCGTCGCCGAGCGGGAGATCCCGTTCGCCCGGGCGGGGTCGCTCACCCGCGTCTACGCCGTGGCGTCCGGCAAGGGCGGTGTCGGCAAGTCGTCGGTCACCGCCAACCTCGCGGCCTCCCTCGCCCAGCAGGGGCTGCGCGTCGGCGTCGTCGACGCCGACGTCTACGGGTTCTCCATCCCCCGCATGCTCGGCGTCGAGGGGCGCCCGACGCAGGTCGACGACATGATCCTGCCGCCGGTCAGCCACGACGTGAAGGTCATCTCGATCGGCATGTTCGTGCCGGGCAACCAGCCGGTCGTGTGGCGCGGGCCGATGCTGCACCGGGCTCTCCAGCAGTTCCTCGCCGACGTCTTCTGGGGCGACCTCGACGTCCTCCTCCTCGACCTGCCCCCGGGCACGGGCGACATCGCGATCTCGGTCGCGCAGCTCGTGCCGAGCGCGGAGATCCTCGTCGTCACCACCCCGCAGCAGGCCGCCGCCGAGGTCGCCGAACGGGCCGGGGCGATCGCCCTGCAGACCCACCAGCGGGTCGCGGGCGTCATCGAGAACATGAGCTGGCTCGAGCTGCCCGACGGGACGCGCCAGGAGGTGTTCGGCTCGGGCGGAGGTCGCGACGTCGCCGAGTCGCTGACCCGGGCCATCGGTTCCGAGGTCGCGCTCCTCGGGCAGATCCCGCTCGACCCGAGCCTGCGGATCGGTGCCGACCAGGGCACCCCCGTCGTGCTCGGCGAGCCCGACAGCGCCGCCGCCGTGGCGCTGCGCGGCATCGCCAAGGGGCTCGCGACCCGCTCGCGCGGCCTCGCGGGCCGCTCGCTCGGGCTCACCCCCGCCGGCCGCTGACCGGGCCCGGCCCGACGGGCCCGGGTCAGGTCGCGTCGATGTCGTACGGCGTCGGCCGCGTCGGGTCGTACTCCTTCGCGCTGCGCGCCCTGGAGACGTAGGTCGCAGGGACCGGACGGTCGGTGCCTGAGACACCCGCCGCCCCCGCGGCCCCCGCGACGGTGCCGGCGGCCACCCCGGCGCCCGGCGCGCCGCCCGAGCGGCGGCCCACCTCGCGCACGGAGCCGATCTCGTCGCGCACCGGCGACACGGCGTCGTCGAGCGGGTCGAGGAGGGCCTCGCGCACGATCCGGCGCGGGTCGTACTGCCGCGGGTCGTACTGGCGCCAGTTGATGTCCTCGTACTCCGGGCCGAGCTGCTCCTTGAGCTGGCCCTTGGCCCCCTCGGCCATGACCCGCGCCTTGCGGATGCCGCGCGCGAGCTTGGCCGCGTAGTCCGGCAGCCGGTCGGGCCCGAGGATGAACACGGCGATGAGCGCGAGCAGCACGATCTCCCAGCCGTTCACGCCGAACACCGCGCCACCATCCTCTCCTCGACCGGACCCGTGCGGGCCGTCAGTTCGCCGAGCCCTCGAGGACCATCGTGACATCCCGCTCGGTACCGCCGCGACGGATGGTCAGGGTCACCTTCTCGCCGACGGTGCGGGCACGGATGAGCACGACGAGCTCGCCGTCCTCGGAGACCGGTCGGCCCTCGAAGGCGATGACGACGTCACCCGCCTGCAGACCGGCCTCGGCCGCGGGGCCGTCCGGGTTGACGGCCGGCTGGCCCTGGGGCCCCTCGTCGGCGATGCGCACGCCCTCCCCCTCGTACTGGGAGTCGAGGTACACGCCGATGATCGGGTGGACGGCGCGGCCGGTCGCGATGAGCTGCTCGACGGTCGTGGCCACCTGGTCGCTCGGGATGGCGAAGCCGACGCCGATGTTGCCGCTCTGCCCGCTCAGCTCGGAGCCCGGCGCGCGCGCGATGGCGGAGTTGACCCCGATGACCCGGCCCTGCATGTCGAGCAGCGGGCCCCCCGAGTTGCCCGGGTTGATCGCCGCATCGGTCTGGATGGCGTTGATGAAGGCCTGGTCGTCGGCGGCGCCGGGGGTCACGGGCCGGTCGAGGGCGCTCACGATGCCCGACGTGACCGTGGAGTCGAGGCCGAGCGGCGCGCCGACCGCGATGACCTGGTCGCCGACGACGACGTCGGCGGACCGCCCGAGGGGGAGCGGCTCGAGGTCGGCGCGGTCGACCTTGACGACCGCGAGGTCGTACGAGGCGTCCCGACCGACGATCTCGCCGTCGACCTGCTGCCCGTTGGCGAGGACGACGGTGATCTCACCGCCCTCGGCCGCGCTCGCGACGACGTGGTTGTTCGTGACGACGTGGCCGTTGCCGTCGTAGACCCAGCCGGACCCCGTGCCGCTGCCGTCGGCCCCGTCCACGCGCAGCGTGACGACGCTCGGCGTCGCGCGCGCGGCGATGTTCGCCACCGATCCCGCAGGACGCGTCGTGGCTGCCGGGCCGGCACTCGGGGCGGGGCCAGCGGTGCCGTCCGGGGCTCCGCGGCCGGTGAGCGCCCCGCCGAGCAGCCCGCCGACCACACCGGCGACGAGTGCGACCGCGAGCGAGACGCCGAGGAGCGCACCCCACCCGGGCCCGCGGCGGGCCGGACGCTGCGCCGTCGACGTCGTGAGCGGCGGGTACGCGGGGTAGGCGGGCGCACCGAGGGTGGGCGGTGACGACACCGGCACCGGCGGCACCGGCTGCACCGGCGGCGGCGCCGGCGACGCGGACACCCACGCCGGGGCCTGGGGCACCTCCTGGGTCGGCTCAGCCCCGTGACCCACCCAGACCGGCTCCGGTCGCGGGGGTCCGTCGGCGGGCTGCTCTCCCCCGGCGGCGGCGTCGGGCCGCTCGGGCACGGCATCCGGCCGGTCCCACGGACGCCAGTCGTCGCGCCCCGGCTCGTGCTCGCTCGTCATGGGGTCGATTGTGCCTGCTGGCCCAGCCGGGTGAGGACCACGGTCTGCGACAGCCCCACCGGTGAGACGGCCGGCGTCGTGGACGTCGTGCGCGAGGGGGCGGCGGCGGGCGAGGCGACCGGGGTGGCCGTCGTGGCGAGGGCGGGCCGGGCCCCGCCGGGGGCGGGGACCACGGTGAGGCTCCACGCGGCCGCCGCCGACACGCCGGCGGCCGCCGCTGCGACGACCGTGGCCCGCAGCGGGCTGCGGTGGCAGGCCGGGGCCGAGGGCGCGAGGAGGCGCAGCGGGTCCGGATGCCGGTCGGCGGCCGGGCGGGCCGGCGCCTCGGCGGCCATCGAGCTGCCGAGGGCGAGCAGCGAGGAGCGCAGATCGCCCGGCATCGACGGGGACCCGGCGAGCGCCGCACGCAGCCGCCGCTCCTCCTCGACCGCCTGGCAGCAGACCCGGCAGGCCACGAGGTGACGGTCCCAGGCCCACTGCCGGTCCAGCGGGAGGCGGCCGGCGGCGTACTCCGTCAGCTCGTCACCGAGGCAGCGCACCCGCATGGCGTCGTTCACACGGTCCCGGCCGCGGGGCGGCGCACGAGGCGGCCACGCTGGGGCTTGGCGGGGGTCGTCGACGGCTGCGGGGCCCGGTGCGCGAGCGACTCGCGCAGCTGGGCGCGGCCGCGGTGGATGCGCGACCGCACGGTGCCGAGCTTGATGCCGAGGGTCGCCGCGACCTCCTCGTACGACAGGCCCTCGATGTCGCAGAGCACGACGGCGGCCCGGAAGTCGGGTGAGAGGGCGTCGAGGGCGCGCTGGACGTCGTCGTCGAAGTGGGCGTCGTGGTAGGTCTGCTCCGGGCCCGGGCCCCGGCTCGGGAGCCGTGCGGCGGACTCGTCGGAGAGCGCGTCGAAGCGGATCCGCTGCTTGCGACGCATCTTGTCGAGGAAGACGTTCGTCGTGATCCGGTGCAGCCAGCCCTCGAAGGTGCCCGGCTGGTAGGTGTGCAGCGAGCGGAAGACCCGGACGAAGACGTCCTGGGTGAGGTCCTCGGCGTCGTGCACGTTGCCCGTGAGGCGGTACGCCAGCCGGTAGACCCGCGCGGAGTGCTGCTCGACGACCTCCTCCCACGTCGGGGGCACCCAACCGGCAGCCGGCGGCGCCTCACCGGGCTGCGCGGCATACGTCGTCGTCATCGGTTCATCCCTCACCGGGTGGCTCGTGTCACCCATCGGTACGCGTCTGGGTCCTGAATTGTTCCCGGTCTCCCTGAACGAACGCTGGGAACGTCACGGCGGGCCATCGGCGCGACCCGCCCGGCCCCGGGCCCTAGGGTTGGCGCATGAGCACCCTCAAGCCGGCCAGCTGGACCTACGCCGAGGAGTTCGTGCCGGAGCCCGAGGTCGTCGAGGCGGCCCGGCGGCGCGGGCTCGAGCTCGGGGACGCCACCCCGGTGGGGACCGGCGCCGGGGCGGTGCTGCGCTTCGTCGCCGCCGCCGTGCAGGCCCGGCACGTCGTCGAGATCGGCACCGGGGCAGGCACGTCGGGTCTGTGGCTGCTCGCCGGCATGCCCGACGACGGTGTCCTCACGACGATCGACTCCTCGGCCGAGCACCAGCGCGCGGCGCGCGAGGCCTACTCGGCCGCCGGCTACGCGCACCAGCGCACCCGGGTCATCACCGGTGCCGCGGGCGACGTGCTGCCGCGGATGGCCGACGGGGCCTACGACCTCGTGCTCGTCGACGCCGACAAGACCGGCTACCCGACGTACGTCGAGCACGCCGTGCGGCTGCTGCGCCCCGGCGGTGTGCTCGTCATGGACAACATGCTCTGGCACGACCAGGTCGCCGACCCGGCAGCGCGCGACGCGACGACGAGCACGCTGCGCGACCTCGGCAAGACGCTGCGTGACGACGAGTCGCTCCTCACCGCCCTGCTGCCGGTCAGCGACGGGCTCCTCGTCGCGGTGCGGCGCTGACCCTCAGCTGACGTCCGGGCCGGCGCCGCGCCGGAACCCGGCCGGCCCCTCGGCGATGGCGACGACCTCCCACTCCTCGACGCGCACGGGGGGCGAGCCGATGATCGCGCTGCCCGGCGCCTGGGCGGCACCCGGCTCGAAGCCCTCACGAAAGAGCGTGCGGTCCTGTTCGCTGTCGAAGACGTAGGTGCCCTCGAACCACTCCCCCGCGCGCATCCGCCACACCTTGAAGGCGAGCCCGTCGAGGAATATGAACCGCGCGATCGACGTCCCGACGACGTACTCGCGCAGCCGGTCCGCGGCATCGGCCGGAGCGTTCTCCAGCGACCAGCGCACCGTCAGCCCGTACCCGGCGTTCATCCCATCTCCTCCAGCCACCGCAGCAGCAGTCGTGTCCCGAACCCGGTCGCCCCCTTGGCGGAGGTCCCGGCGTCGACGTCCGAACGTCCGGTGCCCGCGACGTCGAGGTGCGCCCAACGGCGCTCCCCCACGAACTCGCGGAGGAACAGGGCCGCGGTGGCGGCCCCTGCACCCACCCCGTCGGCGATGTGGGTGAGGTCGGCGACGTCGGAGTCGAGGGCTCGACGGTAGGTGTCGGCGAGGGGCATCGGCCACAGCGTCTCACCAGTCGTCGCGCCCGCGGCGACGAGGGCGTCCGAGAGGGCCGGGTCGGTGGCGAAGACGGGTGCGACCGCGCGGCCGAGGGCCACCCGGGCCGCTCCGGTCAGGGTCGCGACGTCGACGAGCCAGGCCGGGTCGAGGTGGGCATCCGCCCACGCGAGGGCGTCGGCCAGCACGATGCGACCCTCCGCATCGGTGTTGCGGATCTCCACCGTGCGCCCTCCGTAGTGGGTCACGACGTCGCCCGGTCGGTAGGAGGCCCCGCCGACGGCGTTCTCGGCGAGCGCGAGCAGCCCGGTGACGCGCACGGACACCTCGAGCTCGCGGCAGGCGCTGAGCACGGCGAGCACGACGGCGGCGCCTGACATGTCGGTCTTCATCCCGACCATGCCGTCGACCGGTTTGACCTGCAGGCCGCCGGTGTCGAACGTGATGCCCTTCCCGACGAGCACGACGCGAGGCGTCCGGTCCCCCGCCCCGGTGGGCACGTGGTCGAGTCGCACGAGGCGCGGGGGTGTCGCCGAGCCGCGGCCGACGGCGAGGAGCCCGCCGAAGCCGTCCCTGGCGAGCCGCCGCTCGTCCCAGACGTCGACGGCCAGGCCGGTGCGACGGGCCACGGTCCGGGCCTGCCGGGCCAGCCAGGCCGGGTTCTTCGTGTTCGACGGCGTCATCGCGAGGCCCCGGGCGAGCAGCTGCGCACGGGCTCGCGCGACCGCACGGCGGACCGCGGCGGCGTCGGTCGTGCCCGTGACGACCGCCTCGCCCGCGGGGTGCGTGACGACAGTGGCCCCCTCGCTCGTCCAGCGCGGCGAACCCCACGAGGCGAGCACGGCCGCCTCGACGTAGGCCGTGAGCGCCTCGGGTGTGGCCGACCCGCCGACCGCGTGGACGACACGGCGACGACCCCGGGTCGCGCGGCCCACCGCCGCCGCTGCCGTCCGCCACTGCCCCTCGGTGCCGTCGGCCACGCCGACGAGCACGACCCGGCGCACGGCGAACCGGCCCGGGGCCAGCGGGACGGTCGTGAGGGCGCCGGCCGTCGTCCCCGGCTCGTGCGTGGCGAGGACCTCCTCGGCGTCGAGTCCGAGGGCGTCGAGGGTGGCGCGGGCTGCGGCGTCGCCGGGCCCGGCCGGGTCGCCGACGACGGCCACCACCGCGGCCCCGTCGGCGGCGTCACCGGCCTGCGGTGCGAAGAGCGCCGCGTCGAGGTCGGCGCAGACGCTCCAGGCCGAGGTGCTGGGGGTGAGGATGACGTCGTCGCGCGGCACCCGCCCGACCCTACCGACCGCACCTCGCGCCTCGGCGCCCGGGAACACGACGGGGCCCCCACCGGTGTCGGTGGGGGCCCCGTCGTGGAGGCTCAGGAGGAGGTCACTTCAGGCCTTCGCAGTTGTCGATCGCGGCGCCGAGAGCGCGCACCTCGTCGGGAGTCATCTCGACGACGAGCCGGCCCCCGCCCTCGAGGGGCATGCGCAGCACGATGCCGCGGCCTTCCTTGGTGACCTCGAGCGGGCCGTCGCCCGTCCTCGGCTTCATTGCCGCCATGGCTGAAATCCCTTCCTCGCCGCGGCTGCGGAGTGCGCGCCGCGTGGTGTCCGACGCCGGGGCGTCGGCAATGGTGGTCCATTATCCCGTAGCCGTGCGACGGAACGAAATCCACCCCCCGCCCCGGCGCGGCCCTCACGGGGGGAACGAGCCCCACGGGGTGTAGACGAGCAGCGCACACGTCCACCAGAGCAGCCCGGCGACGACGACGACGAGCACGACCGCGACCCGTCGCCTCCAGTGGGGGACGACGCCCTGTCCGTTCGCGGTGCGCATCGCCACCGACGTGACGAGCGCGGCGAGCGGGAAGTCGAGGAGGAGGAAGCGCCACATGCTCGTGATGGGGCGGACGACGGCGAAGAGGTAGAGCGGGTAGGCCAGGGCCCACGCCCGCGCCTCGATGCAGATCCACCGGCCGTGGCGCCCGAGCACGAGCGCGACGTAGGTCGCGACGAGGGCGACGAGCACGACGACGCCGGCCGCACCCTTGCCGTGCCAGGCCCACTCGAGCCACAGGACGAACGGCCCCTCGCCCGGGCGCTGTCCCCACGCCGCCTGCACGTCGAAGAACGCCGTCGGCACCCCGGTGGCGAGTCCCGCGACGACCGGCCAGGCGATGCCGCTCACGGCGAGGCCGGCGAGCATGACGAAGGCGCTGAGCCGCTGCCCGTGGAGGGGGCGGATGCCGGCGGCCCGGTCCTCGCGCCACCGGACCGCGAGGTGGATGAGGGCGGCGGCGCCGAGCGCCGGGGCGACGCCCCGGGTGAAGCCGAGCGGCACCGAGACGAGCGCGACGAGGACGTAGTGGCGCCGCACGAGCAGGAGCAGCGCCCCGACGACGAGGACGGTGGCGAGGGCCTCGGTGTAGGGCTTGAGCATGACCGCGGTCGTCGGGTAGAAGCACCACAGGCACGCCGCGACGAGGGCGAGCCGCTCGCGCTGCGGCTGCCGGTCGGCGTGCACGCCGGAGCGCAGGAGCATCCAGATGAGCACCGCGGCCACCCCGCCGAGGACGACGTTGAGCAGCCCGCCGGCCGCCGTGAACGGCAGGCCGGTCACCATGACGGCCTTCACGAGGTACGGGTAGAGCGGGTAGAAGGCCCACGCGCTGTAGGTCACGGCACCGCTGTCGGCGTCGACGGGCAGGGGCACGGGGTAGCCGTCGCGGACGACCCGCTCGTACCAGACGCCGTCCCACAGCCCGAACATGTCACCGAGCCCCGGGGAGGCGTGCCCGACGCCCGCCGGGTTCTGGAACCACGTGGCGGCCACCCACAGGGCGACGAGCGAGACGACCCGCGAGACGAGGTAGACGACGACGATCGTGCGGAGCGGGTGCGCGAGCGCCCGGGCCCCGAGGGCGTGCCGGCCGGCGGACGTGAAGGGGCTCGGGCGCTCGGGCGCCGCGGGCGCCGAGGTGTCAGCGAGCGTCATCGGTCAGGCTCCGGACGTCCCAGACGTGCACCCCGCCGGTGCCCACCGGCGCCCCGAACACCCCCGTGAGCGACGCGAGCAGCGCGGGGGCCGCCGGGTGCGAGTCGGGGAGCACGATGGCGTCGACCCGACCCGCGTCGAGGTCGCGACCGAACTGCCGCCGCTGGGCCTCGTCCGCGGTGGCGACGGCCCCCGACTCGACGACCTCGGCCATCCACTGGGTCAGCGCGGTCGGGGTCGCGCCGTACTGGCCCCGTCGCTCTGCCGTCGTGCCGGGCCCGACGAAGTAGCCCGCGACGAGCGGGAAGCCCCACCTGGCCTGCGCCTGCCACTCGAGCGCCCGCGCGTCGCCGACCCAGGGCGCGGGTGCGGCGAGGACCGACCCCCCGTCGTCGACCCACTCGCGCCACGACCCGTCGCTGAAGAACGTCGGCACCGCCGCGCGCGGCTCGACGACGAGGGGCGTGGGGACGACCGGCAGGAGCACGAGGGCGGCGGCCAGGGCGGCGACGCCGAGACCCGCCGCCTCGTGCGCGGCATACTGGCCGGCGGCGCGGCGCACCTCCTCGAGCCCGAGCGCGAGGAGCGCACCGAGTGCGGGCACCGCGACGAGGGCCAGGCGCGTCGGGAGGACGTTCTCGACGACCGGCAGCTGCTCGAGCAGGGCCCACGGACCCGGTATGCCGGTGGCGCGGCCGTGCAGCACGACCTCCTCCCCGAGGGACAGCCACAGCGAGACGACGACGACGACGCCGAGGGCGCGGACGAGGGGTCGCCGCCAGAGGACGACGACGACGGACAGGGCGGCGACGAGGAGCGGGACGCCGAAGAAGGAGTTCTCCTCGGTGCGGTTCATCGACAGGGCCGCGGCCTGCCACGGGTCGGCTCCGAGGCTGCGGGTCGCCCGCCCCCAGAGCTGGGCGAGGTCGTTGCCCGCCGGCGGGTGCCAGAGCGCGGTGTAGCTCTGCGGCCCGGCGAACTGCCACCACAGGGGGACGGCCACGACGGCCAGGCAGACGCCGGCCCCCGTGGCCACGCCGCGGGCGAGCGCCCGCGGGTCTCCCAGGCCATGGGCGAGCAGCACCGCACCCCCGAGGCCCACCCCGATGGCCGTGAGGAGGAGCACCTCCTCGCCGATGAACACCTGCCAGGCGGCGAGCAGGCCGAGGGCGACACCGTCGCGCACCGGGCGGCGGCCCTCGGCGATCCGCACGACCCGGTCGACCATCACGGGCACGAGCGCCTGCGCGACGAAGTTGGGGTGCCCGTTCGCGTGCGCGACCATCCCGGGGGCGAAGCCGGCGAGACCGGCGCCGAGGGCGGCGAGCAGCGGGTGCACGGCCAGGCGTCGGCGGAACAGCCAGAACCAGGCCGACGCCGTGAGGGCGAGGCCGAGCAGCTCGACGACGAGGAAGGTCGCCGAGGGGCCCGCCATCAGGGTGAGCGGGGCGAGCGGCACCCCGAGACCGAGCATCGAGGCGTTCGCCATGAGGTTGACGCCGGCCGGGAAGTTCTGGAGGTCGCTGAAGAGCGGGTTGGCGAGGGTCACGAGGTTGTGCGCGGTCGCCCCGAAGTACCACTCGAAGGCCTGCTGGTCCTGGACCCCCTGGGAGAGGTAGCCGGTGCGCAGGTCAGCGATGAGCCCGGAGAGCAGCCAGGTGGCGAGGAGGAGGTAGGTGGCCGGTGCGAGGAGGTCGGACCGGCGCAGCGGCACGGGTCGTCCGGCAGCCCGAACCTCCTCGTGGAGGGCTGCCGGACCCGGTCGGGGGGGCGGTGGCTCCTCCGCGGGGGGTGGGCCGACCGGGGCGGCCCCTGCAGCGGGGGCGCCCCGGGGGTCGCCGCGCCGCCGGGCGATGTCGCGGTCGTGCTCGGCGAGCCGGGCCTCGAGGACGTCGACGACCGTGTCGACCTGGTCCATCCGGTAGCCGCGGAGCTGGCTCGCGAACCCGTCGCCGGGACGCGGCACGCCCCCGGGCTCCGGGTCCTCCCAGAAGCCCCCGACCGGGCGGGGCCGGGCGAGCAGCCACGCCACGGCGACGAGCACGCCCCCGGCCAGCACCGCGAGCGCCACGGCCCAGGTCACGGCGCCGCCCCGTCGGGCGCCGGGGCAGGGCCCCGGGCGGCCGCAGCCGCGCGGGCGAGCAGTCCGTCGACGAGCCCGGTGAACAGGATGACCCCGAGCCGGTCGCCGACCGGGCGGGTGAGGCGGCGCAGGCCGGGGAGCCACAGCTCCTCGGTCCACGTGACGCGGGACCCCCCGCTCGCGTCGGCGTCGGCGTCGAGGGTGATGTCGGCCCAGCCGCGCAGCAGGCGGCCGGTCTTGACGAGCCGCAGCCGGTGGCCCGGCTCGAGCGCGGTGACGAGCATGCGGTCGGCCACGGCGAGCGGCCCGAGCCGGGTCCACGCCACGACCTCGCTGCCGAGGACGAGGCCGGCCGCGGGGACCTCGACGTCGGTGAGCGGGACGTGCCGCGTGTGCTCGGCGAGGTCGCTCAGCGCCGCCCAGACGACGTCCGGCGCGAGGGCGGTGCGTCGGCTCACGGTGAAGGCCATGGCGTCAGCCGCCCCGGGGGTCGTAGGGATCCGCCGGGTCGGCGGGTCGGCGTCCGTCGCCGGCAGGCGGGTGGCCCGGGTCGTCGGCGACACCGACCGGATGCCGGCCGCCCGCGTCCCCGCACAGCGTGGCGAGCGCCCGCTCGCGCTCGGCGAGCTCCTCGCGCAGCTCCTCGAGGCGGGCGTCGACGTCCGCCATCCGGTAGCCGCGCAGCGCGGTGTCGAAGCGCACGGCATCCACGTCGGCCGCCGCGGGCACCTCGGGCAGGCCCGTGTCGGGTGTCGAGCGCACCGGCTCGACGAGCGGGTCGGCGGGCAGCCGCCCGCTCGCGACGCCGAGCACGGCAGCGACGAGCGCGACGGCGGCGAGCACGAGGACGACGTCGGGGACCACGCCGCCGATCCTACGGCGGCGTGCCGTGGGCCTACTCGGGGTACGTCGCACCCTCGGGCTGGTCAGGGGTGGGCCCGGCCGAGGTGTCGGCCGCGACGATGGCGGCCACCGCCTCGTCGACGTCGTCGGTGAGGGTGAGCAGGTCGAGGTCGCGGGTGCTGATCGTGCCCGCCGCGGCCGCCGTGCCGCGCAGCCAGTCGAGCAGACCGCTCCAGTACCCCGACCCGAGCAGGACGATGGGAAAGCTCGTCACCTTCTCGGTCTGCACGAGGGTCACGGCCTCGAAGAGCTCGTCGAGCGTGCCGAACCCCCCGGGCAGGACGATGAACCCCTGCGCGTACTTGACGAACATCGTCTTGCGGGCGAAGAAGTAGCGGAAGTTGACGCCGAGGTCGACGAACTCGTTGAGCCCGGCCTCGAACGGCAGCTCGATGCCGAGACCGACCGAGGTCCCCCCGGCCTCGAGCGCCCCGCGGTTGGCGGCCTCCATGGCACCCGGTCCCCCACCGGTGATGACCGCGTACCCCGCCTCGCACAGGGCGGTGCCCACCCGGCGGGCCAGCTCGTAGAGGGGGTCGCTCGGGTGCGTGCGCGCCGAGCCGAAGACGCTGACCGCGGGGCCGACCTCGGCGAGCGCGCCGAACCCGGTGACGAACTCGGACTGGATCCGCATGACCCGCCACGGGTCGGTGTGCAGCCAGTCCGCGGACCCGCGGCTGTCGAGCAGGCGCTGGTCGGTCGTCGACCGTGGCACCCGGGAGCGCCGCATGACGACCGGTCCCTGGTGGTAGTCGCGGTCGGCGACCCACGAGGGAGTCGGGGTGGGGTCGAGGGGGTCCACGGCGTCACTGTATGCCGGACACCCCACCCCACCGTCGCGCTGAGTGCGGACGTGGTTGCCGGGGCGACCACGTCCGCCCCGCGGCGAGGGAGTACAGCGAGGGTCGGTCGCTCAGGCCAGCCACCGGAGCAGGGCCGCCTCGCAGCGGGCGTACTGCTCGACGGGGCACTGCTCGTCGTCCATGTGGGCGAGGTTCGGGTCGCCGGGGCCGAAGTTGACCGCGGGCACCCCGATCGCGGAGAAGCGGGCGACGTCGGTCCAGCCCTGCTTCGCCTCGACGGGCAGTCCGAGGGCGTCGACGAAGGCCCGGGCCGCCGGCAGGTGCAGGCCCGGGCGGGCTCCCCCGGCGTTGTCGACGACGTCGACGTCGAAGCCCGTGAACACCTCCCGCACGTGGGCCTCCGCCTCCGCCTCGGACCGCGAGGGGGCGTACCGGTAGTTGACCGTGACCGTGCACCGGTCGGGGACGACGTTGGTCGCGGTGCCGCCGGAGATGAGCACGGCGCCCAGTGCCTCGCGGAACTCGAGCCCGTCGACGACGACCGTCGCCGGCTCGTAGGAGGTCAGGCGGGCCAGGACCTCGCCGGCATCGTGGATCGCGTTGTGGCCCTTCCAGGGCCGCGCCGAGTGGGCGGCGACTCCCGTGGTCGAGACCTCCGCCCGCAGGGTGCCCTTGCAGCCGCCCTCGACGCGCCCGTCGGTCGGCTCGAGGAGGACGGCGAAGTCGGCGTCGGTGAGCAGCTCGGGGCGCTGCTGCTCGACGTGCAGGAGGCCGTTGAACCGCGAGTCGATCTCCTCGGCCTCGTAGAGGACGAGGGTGACGTCACGGCTCGGCGCTCGCACCTCGTGGGCGACCCGGAGCACGACGGCGACGCCGCCCTTCATGTCGACGGTGCCCCGGCCCCACAGCACCTCGCCGCCCGGTGCCTCGACCCGGCGGGTGGGCAGGTTCGCGGGGTCGCTCGTGAGGGGCACGGTGTCGAGGTGGCCCGCGAGCACGACCCGCTCCGCGCGACCGAGCGAGGTGCGGGCGACGACCGTGTTGCCGAGCCGGGTCACGTCGAGGTGCGGCAGGTCACGCAGGGCCGCCTCGACGGCATCCGTGAGGGCCGCCTCCCCGAGGCTCACCGACTCGATGTCGCACACCGCGGCGGTGAGCGTGGTGACGTCGGCGGTGAGGTCGAGCACGGTGGCGGTGGACGGCATGCGGCCAGCGTATCGACCGGCCGGGGCCACGCCGCGGCCCGCGGCCGGCGCCCCGGGGCGTCGCCGCGCCACCGTAGGCTGGTCGGCATGACGCGCACCGCCTGGGGCCACGGCCTGCTCACCCTCACGGACGACGGGACCGTGCTCGACGCGTGGTTCCCGGCACCGGCGCTCGGCGAGCCCGGCGGCGCGGGAGAGCTGGCGGCCCCCGCGGGCCTCGAGGCGCTCGTCAAGGCGGATGCCGTGCGCGGCGTGCGCCGCGAGCTGCGCCTCGTCACCGTCGACCTCGACGCACCCCCCGCCGACACCGCCGACGGGTGGCTGCGCCTGCACCTGCTCTCGCACCGGCTCTGCCCGCCGAACAGCATCGACCTCGACGGCCTCTTCGGCGTGCTCACCAACGTCGTGTGGACCTCGCAGGGCCCCTGTGCCGTCGACGGCTTCGAGCTGACCCGTGCCCGGATGCTCGCGCGCGGGCCGGTGCAGGTGTTCGGCGTCGACAAGTTCCCCCGGATGACCGACTACGTCGTGCCGAGCGGGGTCCGGGTCGCGGATGCCGACCGCGTGCGCCTCGGTGCCCACCTCGCGAGCGGCACGACCGTCATGCACGAGGGGTTCGTCAACTTCAACGCCGGCACCCTCGGCACGTCGATGGTCGAGGGCCGGATCAGCCAGGGCGTCGTCGTCGGCGACGGCTCCGACATCGGTGGCGGCGCCTCGACGATGGGCACGCTCTCCGGCGGGGGCACGGAACGCGTCAGCATCGGTGAGCGTTGCCTCCTCGGAGCCGAGTCCGGGCTCGGCATCGCGCTCGGTGACGACTGCGTCGTCGAGGCCGGGCTCTACCTCACCGCCGGGACGAAGGTGACCCTGCCCGACGGGACCGTCACCAAGGCCCGCGAGCTGTCCGGGCAGGGCAGCCTGCTCTTCCGGCGCAACTCGGTGACCGGCACCGTCGAGGCCCACCCGCGCGACGGCCACGGCATCGTGCTCAACTCGGCGCTCCACGCCAACGACTGACCCCGCCCGGGGCGGCAGGCCCACCGCCACGGCCCCGACGACCCACACCACCTGACCACCGAAGGACACCGCACCGCATGCCGCGCACCCCGAAGGGCGCCCTCACGCTCGCCGAGGAGGGGCCGCCGTCCGCGCGCCGGCGCCGGTTCGCCGTGCTCCTCGTGCTCGCCCTCGTCGCCGTCCTGGGCACCGCGGCCTACGTCGGCATCGGGCACCTGCGCGCCATCGTCACCGGTGAGCAGTGCCGCGTCACCGCGGCGGGCTCGACCTTCCAGTGGGCTCCCGACCAGGCGAGCAACGCGGCGGCGATCACCGCGATCGCCGTCCAGCGCGACCTGCCGCCGCGGGCCGCGACGATCGCCATCGCGACCGCCATGCAGGAGTCCAAGGTGCGCAACGTGCGGTTCGGCGACCGCGACTCGCTCGGGCTGTTCCAGCAGCGCCCCTCGCAGGGCTGGGGCACCCCCGAGCAGATCCTCAACCCGGAGTACTCGACGAACAAGTTCTACGACGCTCTCGTCGAGGTCGACGGGTACACCGAGATGGACATCGCCGAGGCCGCCCAGGCCGTGCAGCGGTCCGCGGCCGGCGAGGCCTACGCCCAGCACGAGCCGCAGGCGCGCGTCACGGCATCCGTGCTCTCGGGCCAGACCCACGCCGGCGCCGTGTGCGCGCTCAAGGACCCCGAGGACGCAGGCGACCCCGAGCGGGTCGCCGCGCTGCTCGAGCAGGACTTCGGGGTGTCGGCCGACGTCGACGGCTCGACCGTCGTCGTGCGCACCGACGACGACGACCTCGCGTGGGCCGTGGGCTCCTGGGCCGTGGCGCGCGCCACCGACACCGGGGCGGTGCGGGTCGTCGTCGGCGACCGGGAGTGGCAGCGCGCCATGGCGGACTCGGCCCTGGAGTGGCGCACCGTCGACGCCCCGGGCGCGGACGCCCCGGCCGTCACCATCCACCTGGCCTGAACCCTGCCCGGGCGCCCCCGGGCCTCCCCCGGGCCTCCCCCAACCCCCTCCGCGGGCCTCTCCGTGAGGCTCAGGGCACTCCGCGGGCTCAGGAGCACTCCGCGGGCTCAGGGCCGTCAGCGCACCTGAGCCGACGAGGTGCTCCTGACTGCGCGGGGTCGTCGGCGAGGATGCCGTGGGTCAGGTCGTGAGGCTGAGCTCGCGCGCGGCCGACCGGGCCGGCACCGACGCCATGGCCTGCTCGAGGTCGGCCACGACGTCGTCGGGGCTCTCGAGCCCGACGGACAGCCGGAGCAGCCCGGCGTCCGGGCGTGCCTCGGCGGCGACCGGACGGTGGGTCAGGGCCGCAGGGTGCTGGACGAGGGTGTCGACCCCCCCGAGCGAGACGGCGTGCGTCACGAGGCGGCAGTGCTCGGCGACCGCGGCCGCGGCCGCGTACCCGCCGGCGAGGGTGAACGCGAGGACGGCGCCCGGCCCGCTCATCTGCCTCCCGACGAGACCGGATGGGTCGCACTCGGGCAGCCCGGGGTAGTGGACGCGCTCGACCTCGGCCCGCCCGGCGAGCCACCCGGCGACGACGGTGGCGTGCTCCTGCTGGGTGCGCACGCGCACCGGGAGGGTCTGCAGCCCCCGGTGCAGCTCGTAGGCCGACTGCGGGGAGAGCAGCCCGCCGGTGACCGCCCGCACCCGGCGCAGCCGGGCCGCCCACGCGTCGTCGGTCGCGACGACCCCGCCGAGCAGGTCACCGTGGCCCCCGATGAACTTCGTCGCCGAGTGCACGCTGAGCGCCGCCCCGTGCGCGAGCGGCTGCTGCAGCACCGGGGTGGCGAAGGTGTTGTCGACGAGCACGGGGACGCCGCCCGCCCGCTCGACGACGTCGTGGATGTCGACGAGGTCGAGCGAGGGGTTGCCCGGGGTCTCGACGATGACGAGGCCCGTGTCCGGGCGGGTCGCGGCGTCCACCGTGGCGGCCGTCGCCCACGTGACGCGGGTGCCGAGCAGCCCGGTGGCGAGCAGGTGGTCGGTGCCTCCGTACAGCGGGCGGACCGCGACGACGTGCGGCCGCCCCGCGGCGACGGCGGCGAGCAGGCAGGCGGAGATCGCGGCCATGCCCGACGCGAAGGCCACCCCGGCCCGGGCCCCCTCGAGCCGGGCCACGGCGCGCTCGAAGCGGTCGACGGTGGGGTTCCACAGCCGCTGGTAGACGAGCGAGTCGTCGTCGAGCGGCCGGCCCCCCGACGCCATCCGCTCGTAGGCCTGCCCACCGCGCTCGACACCGGGCAGGGGGTAGGTGCTCGACAGGTCGATCGGGGGGACGTGCACGCCGAGGGCCGTGAGGTCCTCGCGGCCGGCGTGGACGGCGAGAGTTCCGTGCTCCATACGCTCAGGATCGCGCTTTCTCCGATTCAGGCACAAGGAATCCGGGGAAACCTCGGCGAAGATCACCTTCGGCCGGGGATGCTTGGGTGCATGACCGCTCCCGAGCCCGGCGACCGGCGGAATCCACGGCCCGCACGGGTCCCGCGCACCGCACCTCGCCCCCTCGACGCGGTCGACCGGCTCCTCGTCGAGCTGCTCGCCCAGGACGGCCGGATGCCGAACGCGGAGCTGGCCCGGCGGGTGGGCCTCGCGGAGTCGACGTGCGCCGGCCGGGTCAAGGCCCTCCGCGATGCCGGGGTCGTGCGAGCCGTGCGGGCCGAGATCGACCTCGCCGCGGTCGGGCGCCCCATGGAGGCGATGGTCGCCCTCCGGTTCACCGGCCACGCTCGTGAGTCGATGGACTCCTTCCGCGACCGGGTGGCGTCCATCCCGGGGGTCGTCGCGGCCTACCACGTCGCCGGGGCCGACGACTTCCTCGTGCACATCAGCGGGGCGACGGCCAACGACCTGCGCGACCTCGTGCTCGACCACCTCACGTCGGTCGAGGGGGTCGCGCACGCCCAGACGAGCCTCATCTTCGAGCGGGTGCGCGGTCGGCGGCCGCTCGGCTGAGGCGCCGGGTCCGGCGCGCGCCCGCGCCCGCCCTCCGCCGGGTCAGCGCTCGGCGAGCGGGACGTAGGAGCGCTCGCCCTCGCCGACGTAAACCTGGCGCGGGCGGCCGATCTTCGTCGTCGGGTCGTCGATCATCTCGCGCCACTGGGCGATCCACCCCGGGAGGCGACCGAGCGCGAAGAGCACGGTGAACATCCGCGTCGGGAAGCCCATCGACTTGTAGATGAGCCCGGTGTAGAAGTCGACGTTGGGGTAGAGCCGGCGCTCGATGAAGTAGTCGTCGGCGAGGGCGATCTCCTCCAGGCCCATGGCGATCTCGAGCAGCTCGTCGCTCCCGGCGGTCTTGGCGAGGATGTCGTGCGCGGTCTTCTTGATGATGGCGGCCCGCGGGTCGTAGTTCTTGTAGACCCGGTGCCCGAAGCCCATGAGCCGGACCCCGTCCTCCTTGTTCTTGACCTTGCGCATGAACTCCTCGGTCGAGATGTGCGCGGCCTGGATCCGCTCGAGCATCTCGAGGACCGCCTGGTTCGCGCCGCCGTGGAGGGGGCCGAAGAGGGCGTTGATGCCCGCGGAGACGGACGCGAAGAGGTTGGCCTGCGAGGAGCCGACGAGGCGCACCGTCGACGTCGAGCAGTTCTGCTCGTGGTCGGCGTGCAGGACGAGGAGCAGGTCGACGGCCTTGACGAGGTCGGGGTCGACGTCGTAGTCCGTGGCGGGGACACCGAAGGTCATCCGCAGGAAGTTCTCGACGAGCGAGAGGTTGTTGTCGGGGTAGAGGAACGGCTGGCCGATCGACTTCTTGTACGCGTAGGCGGCGATCGTGGGCAGCTTCGCGAGGAGGCGGATCGTCGAGATCTCGACCTGCTCCTCGTCGAAGGGGTCGAGGCTGTCCTGGTAGAAGGTCGACAAGGCGGACACCGCTGAGGAGAGCACCGGCATGGGGTGGGCGTCGCGCGGGAACCCCTGGAAGAAGGCCTTGAGGTCCTCGTGGAGCATCGTGTGCTGGCGGATCCGGCCCTCGAACTCGGTGAGCTCGGCAGGCGAGGGCAGGTGCCCGTAGATGAGGAGGAAGGAGGTCTCGATGAAGCTCGAGTGCTCGGCGATCTGCTCGATCGGGTACCCGCGGTACCGCAGGATGCCGTGGTCGCCGTCGATGTAGGTGATGGCACTCGTGCAGCTCGCGGTGTTCGTGAAGCCCCCGTCGAGCGTGACGTTGCCCGTCTCCTTGAGCAGGGACGAGATGTCGTAGCCGCTGTTGCCCTCGGTGGCCTGCACGAGGGACAGGTCGAGCTGCTTGCCAGCAGCGGACAGGGTGGCACCGTCGGTCATGTCGAAAGGTCCTTCTCGTCGGGCGCGGAGTCGGTGCGACCCTACCGCCCGTGCTCCGAGCCGGGAAACGCAGCGGACCGGGCGGTGGCCGTCGAAGGTCAGGCGAGGCGGCGAACGGCGGCTTCGACCCGCTCGTCGGTCGCCGTGAGCGCGAGGCGCACGTGCTCGCGACCCGCGGGACCGTAGAAGTCGCCGGGGGCGGCGAGGATGCCGCGCGCGGCGAGCCGCTCGAGCGTGACCCGGCCCTCCTCCCCCGCCGTGGCCCACAGGTAGAGGCCCGCCTCGGAGTCGTCGACGCGCAGGCCGAAGCGCTCGACCGCCGGGAGCAGGGCCTGCCGCCGGGCGGCGTACCGCTCCTTCTGCAGCACGACGTGGTCGGCGTCGGACAACGCGGCGAGCACCGCCCGCTGCACCGGCCAGGGCACCATCATCCCGGCGTGCTTGCGCACCTCGAGGAGGCGCCCGACGAGGACGGGGTCGCCCGCGACGAACGCGGCGCGGTACCCGGCGAGGTTGGACTGCTTGGACAGCGAGTAGACGCAGAGCAGCCCCTCGTGCGAGCCACCGGTGACGCGGGGGTCGAGGAGCGACGGCGTCGTCGGGGGTTCGCGCGAGCCCGCCGCGCGCGGGCGCCAGTCGAGCTCGGCGTAGCACTCGTCGGAGGCGACGACGACCCCGTGCCGACGGGCCCACGACACGACCTTGGCGAGGTGCTCGATGCCGAGGACGCGCCCGGTCGGGTTGCTGGGGGTGTTGAGCCACAGCAGTCGCGGCGTCGTCGACGGGGTGAGCGGGCCGAGCGCCGTCAGCGCGTCGACCGCCACCGGGGTGGCCCCGACGAGCCGGGCCCCGACGTCGTAGGTCGGGTACGCGACCCGGGGGAAGGCGACGACGTCCCCGGGGCCGAGGCCGAGGAGCAGCGGTAGCCACGCGACGAGCTCCTTGGAGCCGATCGTCGGCAGCACGCCCGCCGGGTCGACGTCGGGCACCCCACGGCGGGCGGCGAACCACGTGGCCACGGCCTCCCGCAGGTCGGCCGTGCCCCAGGTCAGGGGGTAGCCGTGGGCGTCGGAGGCCTCGGCCAGCGCGTCGCGGACGACCTCGGGGGTCGGGTCGACCGGGGTGCCGACCGACAGGTCGACGAGCCCGGTACCCGCCGTGCCGCCCAGGGAGGGGTCGGAAAAGGCGCTCGCCCGCTCCTTGGTCGGAGCGAGCGAGTCCCACGGGAAGTCGGGGAGCTGGAGCACCCGGCGGCACCCGCCCCTACTCGTCGTGCTCCTGCGGCGGCAGGGCGGCGATGATCGGGTGGTCCTTGGGGATCATGCCGAGCTTGGCCGCCCCGCCCGGGCTGCCGAGGTCGTCGAAGAACTCGACGTTGGCCTTGTAGTACTCGGCCCACTGCTCGGGCACGTCGTCCTCGTAGTAGATCGCCTCGACCGGGCAGACCGGCTCGCACGCACCGCAGTCGACGCACTCGTCGGGGTGGATGTAGAGGCTGCGCTCGCCCTCGTAGATGCAGTCGACGGGGCACTCCTCGATGCAGGCCTTGTCCTTGAGGTCCACACAGGGCTGCGCGATCACGTACGTCATGGCGGACATACTATGCGGGCCATGGACGACGAGGCGGCCGGGCCGGACCGCGGCCCGCGCGTCGGGTCCAGGGTCGTCGTGCGACACCGCCTCGAGCGCCCCGACCTCCTCACCGGGGCCACCCTGACCGACGTCGTCGGCGAGCTCGTCGCGAGTGACGCCGAGGCCCTGCTCGTGCGCACCCGCCGCGGCGAGGTCCGGGTCCCGCGACCGCTCGTCACGGTCGTCAAGGAGGTGCCGCCGGCGCCGTCGCGCCGCGGGGCGCCGCACCGGGCCCTGTCGGTCGAGGGCCTCCAGCGCGTCATGGTCGAGGCCTGGCCGGCCGTCGAGACCGCCCGGCTCGGCGACTGGCTGCTGCGGGCGTCGGGAGGGTTCACCCACCGCGCCAACTCCGTCGTCACGGTCGGCAGCCCGGGGATGCCGGTGCCGGACGCCCTCGACGCGGTCGAGCGCTGGTACGCGGCGCGGGGCCTGCCCCCCGACGTCACGGTCGCCGTGCCGCTCGAGGCCGACGTGCACGACGACCCGGTCGCCGTGGAGGCCCTGGCCCGGGGCTGGGCGCCCCGCGTGCCGACCCTCACGCTGACCGCCCCCACCCGACTTCTTGCACATCACCCGCGCCCGGACCGCCCCGGCGGCCCCCACCGCGTGGGTGATGTGCAGGGAGTCGAGGTGGGTGGGGAGCTCACCCCGCAGTGGTTCGAGGCGTTTCGCAGCTACCGCACGGTCGACGACGAGGCGGTGGCCCGGGCGGTGCTCACCGGCTCACCGGCCCAGGTGTTCGCGACCGCCCGGGACGAGGGCGGGCGGGTCGTCGGCATCGGCCGCCTGGCCGTCGCGGCCGCGTGGGGCGGCGTCGCGGCGATGTGGGTCGCCCCCGACGCGCGCCGACGGGGCGTCGCGTCCGCGGTGCTCGCCGCCCTCGCCGGCGCGGCAGGACGCGCCGGCGCGGCGTCGGTGCACCTGCAGACCGACTCGGACAACACGGCGGCGCTGCGGCTGTTCGAGGGCCACGGCTTCGAGCGCCACCACGCGTACGTCAACCTCCGCCGGCTCGCGGGCTGAACCGGGCGACCGTCACCTCGCGTTCGTGCAGGTGACGTCGTCCTCGGGGCGGTAGTTCGTCGTGAACTTCTCCGTCTTGACGACCTTGCCGCCCTGCTTGAGGATCCGGCCGACGTCGACCTTGAAGCCGACGACCGGGCTCTGGTTGATGCAGTCCGGGTCGTCGTCGGTGTAGCGCTTGGGCTGCACGACGTCGTAGCGGTCGCTCTTGGTCGCGGTGACGTCGTACTTCTTCGTGCCCCAGAAGCTCACCGTGATCGAGGTGTCGGTGGCCGCTACCTGCATGAGGATGCCGCCGTCGGTCGTGTTCGTGAACTTGTTGTGCAGGTCCGGCCACGAGATCGTGGCCTCGCGACCCTCGGGGTAGCGGGAGATGTAGTAGTAGTGCGGGGTCCACGCGTCGAGCTGGACGCCGGCGAAGAAGGCGGCGTTGAAGATCGTCGTCGACACCTGCGAGATGCCGCCGCCGACGGACTCCGCAGCCCGGCCGTTGCGGATGATGCCGGCCTCGACGTACCCCTTGCCCGCGGTGCGCTCGCCGAGCACGGCGTTCATGCTGAACTGCTCGCCCGGCGGGATGTAGGTGCCGTCGAGGACCCGTGAGGCGAGCTTGATGTTGCGCACCCGCGCCTGCCCGGGCTTGTAGTAGGTCGTGAAGGAGGAGATCTTCTCCTTGGGCAGGGTCGCCTTGGCGGCCGCCGTCGTGAAGCCCGGCTCGACCTTCTTCGTCGCCACCGTCGCGGTGCGCGTCGGGGTGGAGATCGCCTTCCACACCTGCGCCTGCAGCGAGGCGTCGTCGAGGGCGACCCCGGGGACGTGGGCCTTGACGGTGGGGGTGCGCCCGGAGAAGGTGACGACGGCGTCCTTGGCCTCGACCTCGGCGTCGGCCTTCCTCGCGGCTGCGCGGACGACCTCGGCGAGCTTCTTCTCGTCCGCCCGCGGCACGATCGTGCCCGACTCGTCGGCCTCGAGCACGATGGCCGGGACGAACGCCTTCGGCTCGAGCGTGAACGACGTCTCACCGGCGGTGACCGTCACCGGGGCCGAGACCGCGACGTCCGCGAACTCGGCCTTGACGCGGCGGAGCTCGTCGGCGGAGACCTTCGGTTCGACCGACGCCGCGGCGACCTCGACGGTGCCCTCGGCCGGCCACCAGCGCCGGACCGCGGCGACGGTGCCCTCGACGTCGGTCGTCGTGCCGGTCCGTGGCTCGGTGAGCGTGGCGGTGCCGCCCTCGAGGGAGAGCGAACCCTCGACCGGCTCGGCATCCAGCTCGCCGCGGGCGTCCTCGAGCGCCGCGCCGAAGGCATCCTCGTCGACGGTGACCGCCGCCGGCTCGTCGCTGCCACCGGCGAGGTGGTGCCACAGGTCGACGGGCGCGAGGGAGAAGCCGACGAGCCCGGCGACGGTCTCGTCGACGTCGATGCCGACCCCGAGCTCCTCGGGGGACATCGCCACCTCGCCCGCGGGCGACGTGAGGACGATCGGCTCGGCGGAGGCGCCGCCGAGCGCGCGGGCCAGGGTGGCCCGGGCGGTCGCGGCATCCTGTCCCCCGACGGCGACGCCGGCGACGGTCGTGCCGCGTGGCACGCGGTCGCCGAGGAGGAACGCGGCGGCGACGTACGCGGCGACGAGCGCGAGCAGCGACGCGCCGACGACGAGCGGCCAGCGCCGCCGTTCCCGGGGCTGCTCGTCGTGGTCGATCTCGTCGGACCAGGTGTCGAGGGTCATGCGATGCTCCCGTAGCGTCCTCTGTAGTGGACCAGGGCCGGTCCGACGGTGTCTGGCAGTGAGATGGACAGCACCTGTGCCACGACGATGGCATGGTCACCGGCCTCGTGGACGGCGGTCGTGCGGCACTCGAGGTGCATGAGCGACCCGTCGAGCAGGGCGACACCGGTGTGCGCCCCGCGGTGGTGCGGGGCACGGTCGAGCTGTCCGTGCAGCGGGCGACCGCGGGTGGCGAACCACTCCGACAGCGGCCGCTGGTCGGCGGCGAGCACGCTCGCCCCGAAGAACCCCGACTCTGTGACCGCGCCGTACCAGCGCGTCTCGTGCTCGACGCACACGAGCACGAGGAGGGGGTCGAGCGAGACCGAGGTGAGGGTGTCGGCGGTCATCGCGTGGTCGTGGCCGTCGGCGACGGTCGTCAGCACGCTGACACCGGCGACGAGGCGGCCCATGGCCTGGCGGAAGCGGGCCGGGTCCAGGAGGTCGCTCACGTTGCTCCCTCCGTGACGGGCCGACCGGTCGCCACGTCGAGCCGGGCGAAGCCCTCCCGCCCGGCGAGGCGGCTCACGACGTGGTTCGACAGGGCGTACCACCCGTCGCCGACGACGACCTGGGTCTCGTGCGCGTACAGGGCGCGGTGCTGCACCGCCACGACCGACGGGGCGACGACGGCGTGGGTCACGACGGCATCCGGCACGACCGACGACGCGAAGGGGTCGCCCTCGCCCGGGACGACGAACCCTCGGTCGGGTGGCACGTGCGCGGCGAGCCACGCGCGGTCCTCGACGGCCCACGACCGTGGCGTGAGCACGGCGTACACGGGCGTCGTGCCGCCGCGCCGGGCGACCGCCCGGCAGGTGGCCTCGTGCGTGCGCACGTGGTCGGGGTGGCCGTAGCCGCCGGTGGCGTCGTAGGTGACGACGACGTCGGGGTGCACCGCGTCGAGCACCGCGCCCACGGCCGAGGCCGCCTCGTCGAGGTCGGCCGCGGCCCAGGCGCGGGGGTGACCGGCGGCCGCGGAGCCCGCCATGCCCGAGTCGCGGTACGCCGGCGCGCCCCCGGGGCCCGTCGCACCGAGGAGGTGGTGGGTGACCCCGAGCACCTCCATCGCGCCGCGCAGCTCGGCGCGGCGGTGCTCGGCGAGTGGGTCGCCGGGGGCTCCCTCGAGGTGGGCGAGGTGGGCGGGGATGACCTCCCCCTCCTCGCCGAGGGTGCACGTGAGCACGTGCACCTCGTCGCCCCGGGCGGCGTGGTGGGCGATGGCGACGCCGGTGGCGAGCGTCTCGTCGTCGGGGTGGGCGTGCACGAAGAGCAGTCGCGGCGCGCGGCCGTCGACCTCGATGCCCTCGAGCAGGTCCCTCACCGGACGACCGCGATGTCCGCGAACTCGATGACGCCCCCGGCGATCGTGTTGGCCGACAGGTTGCGCACGTCGGACCCGGAGACGTAGAGCGCCCGGCGCTCGGCGAGCCCGATGTAGGCCCCCTTGGCGACGAGCGACTCGTCGACCTCGGCCCAGGCCCGCTCGCGCTCGGCGCGCTCGGGGATCGCCTGCACCTTCGCCATGCGGGCGTCGAGCTCCTTGTCGGCCCAGTAGCCGTAGTCGCGGCCCGGCCCCGCGTCGGTGAGGTTGATCGAGCTGTCGAACAGGGGCGGCAGGATCGTCGACGCCGAGGCCCACGCGGGCGCCCAGTTGGACCAGAAGACGTCGACCTCGCCGGCGAACTTCGGGTCGCTGATCGCCGTGAAGTAGTCGTCGGTGATCGGCCGCGTTTTCGGGTCGAACCCGGCGAGGCGCCACCCGGCGACGAGCGCGGCCATCGCCTTGTCGGAGGTCGCGTTGGACCGGTACGCCACGGTGAACGTCACCGGCTCGGTGACCTTCGCCTCGGCGAGCAGCGCCTTCGCGCGCGCGGCGTCGCCCCGGGTGCCGGTGCCGACCGGGTCGGCGTCGTGCGCGGCCGGGAGCGAGCGCGGGATGAGCGACAGGGCGGGGTCGGCCGCCGTCGCGCCGCCGATCGCCGTGACGTAGGCGTCGCGGTTCGTCGCGGCGGCGAGCGCCTGGCGCAGCTTCTCGTCCTTGAACACCTCGCTGCGCGTGTTGGGCACGAGGTAGTCGACGACGCCGGTGCGGGGGTTGACCGAGCGCTCCTGCAGGCTCTGGACCGCGGTGATGTTCTGCTGGATGGCTGGTGGGGCCGACCCGAGCGAGACCGACAGCCGGCCGGTGTCACCGTCGGCCATGACCTGCTGGGCGACCGCCTGGGTGTCCAGGCCCTCTCGGTAGTCGATCCGGTCGAGGTGGGCCCGGCGCACCGGGTCGCTCGCGCGGCTCCAGTTCGGGTTGCGCACGAACGTGCCTCCCGAGCCGGGGGTCCACTCGCCCTCGAGCATGTACGGACCGGCCGAGAAGACGTCGTAGCCTCCCTCGGCGCCCCGGTCTGCCGACTCCTTGACCGGACCGAAGGCGGGCTGGCTCACGAGCTCGTTGAAGTCCCCCAGCGGGGCGCTCAGGGTGAACGTGATCGTCTGACCGGTGCACGCGACGGCCTTGTCGAAGGCGGCCTGGCCCTTCTTCGCGGCCTCGCCCGTGGCGTACGGGCCCGGGTAGGTGCTGGTTCCGTCCATCCGGCGCGGGATGGCCAGGACGGCGAGCGCGTCGGTCGACCCACCGGCGATGTCCTTGGTCGCGAACGTGCGCGAGATGCCGTAGGCGACGTCCGCGCAGGTCACGGGGCTGCCGTCCTGCCAGCGCACCCCGTCGCGCAGGGTGAACGACCACGTCCTGAGGTCCTTGCTCGGGGTGCCGGTGTCGGTCGCGAGGTCGCCGACGAGCCGGTGCTGCTCGTCGGGGTCGGTGTTCGGGGCGTACGCGGTGAGGCTGCGCGCGAACACCCGGCCGGCGAACGCCATGTCGTCGCGGGAGGCGATCCGCTGCGGGTCCCACGTGACGACCGGGCCGAGGGAGAGGGCGTGCAGGGTGCCGCCGTCGGTGTCGACGCGGTCACCGACCGCCGACGTCGGCGTGGCCTTCTCCGGGTCGGCGGGTGCGGGGCCGCTCAGCGCGACGACGCCGGCGACGACGAGCGCCACGACGAGGACGGCGCCGAGGAGCACCGCGACGAGCGCGGGAAGCCGGCGACGGCGCGCGGACCGCCGGCCGGCGCGTGTCGCCGCCGGGTCGGGTCGACGGTTGAGCCTGTCCACCACCAGTCGTCAGCCCTTCCTCGCGCGGGCCGCCGCACGGGCGCGCAGGGTCTGGTCGAGCTCGACCTTGCGGATGCGGACGGCTTCCGGGGTCACCTCGACGCACTCGTCCTCCCGGCAGAACTCGAGGGACTGCTCGAGCGAGAGCGCGCGCGGCGGCGCGAGGCGCTCGAGCACCTCGGCACCGGCGGATCGCACGTTCGTCAGCTTCTTCTCCTTGGTGATGTTGACGTCCATGTCGTCGACCCGGGAGTTCTCGCCGACGACCATGCCCTCGTAGACCTCGGTCGTCGCGGGGATGAACAGGGTGCCGCGCTCCTGGAGGTTCATCATCGCGTAGGCGGTCGCCGCCCCGGCGCGGTCGGCGACGAGGGAGCCGCTGATCCGGGTCGAGATGTCGCCGACCCAGGGCTCGTAGCCCTCGAAGACGTGGTGGGCGATGCCGGTGCCGCGGGTGTCGGTGAGGAACTGGGTGCGGAAGCCGATGAGGCCGCGCGAGGGCACGAGGTACTCCATCCGCACCCAGCCCGTGCCGTGGTTCGTCATCTGCTCCAGGCGCCCCTTGCGGGCGGCGAGCAGCTGCGTGATGGCGCCGAGGTACTCCTCCGGCGTGTCGATCGTGACGCGCTCGATCGGTTCGTTCACCTTGCCGTCGACGACCCGGGTCACGACGACGGGCTTGCCGACCGTGAGCTCGTAGCCCTCACGGCGCATCTGCTCGACGAGGATCGCGAGGGCGAGCTCCCCGCGGCCCTGGACCTCCCAGGCGTCGGGCCGCTCGGTGGGGAGCACCCGCATCGACACGTTGCCGACGAGCTCGCGGTCGAGGCGGTCCTTGACGAGGCGCGCGGTGACCTTGGCGCCCTTGACGCGGCCCGCCATGGGGCTGGTGTTGATGCCGATCGTCATCGAGATCGCCGGCTCGTCGACGGTGATGAGCGGGAGCGGGCGGGGGTCGTCGGCGTCGGCGAGGGTCTCGCCGATGGTGATCTCGGGGATGCCGGCCACGGCGATGATGTCGCCCGGCCCGGCCTGCTCGGCCGGCCGGCGCTCGAGGGCGTCGGTCATGAGCAGCTCGGTGATCTTGACCTTCTCGACCGACCCGTCGCGACGGCACCACGCCACCTGCTGGCCCTTGCGGATCGTGCCGTTGTGGACGCGCAGGAGGGCCAGGCGGCCGAGGAAGTTCGAGGCGTCGAGGTTGGTGACGTGCGCCTGGAGCGGAGCCTGGGGGTCGAACGCGGGCGCCGGGATGGTCTCGATGATCGTGCGGAACAGGGGCTCCAGGTCCTCGCCATCGGGCAGGGAGCCGTCGTCGGGGCGGGTCAGGGAGGCCCGGCCGGCCTTCGCGGAGGCGTACACGATCGGGAACTCGAGCTGGTCCTGGTGGTGGTCCGCGTCGACGAGGAGGTCCATGAACAGCTCATAGACCTCGTCGACGACCTCGCCGATCCGGGCGTCGGGACGGTCGACCTTGTTGATGCACAGCACGACCGGCATCTGGGCGGCGAGCGCCTTGCGCAGCACGAAGCGGGTCTGCGGGAGCGGGCCCTCGCTCGCGTCGACGAGGAGCACGACGCCGTCGACCATCGACAGGCCCCGCTCGACCTCGCCGCCGAAGTCGGCGTGGCCGGGGGTGTCGATGATGTTGATCGTCATGCCGTCGACGAGGCCGGCCTCGGCCGCCGCCTTGCCGGCGTAGCGCACCGCGGTGTTCTTCGCGAGGATGGTGATGCCCTTCTCGCGCTCGAGGTCGCCGCTGTCCATCGCCCGCTCGGCGACGTGGTCGTGCTCCCCGAACGCCCCCGACTGCCACAGCATCTTGTCGACGAGGGTGGTCTTGCCGTGGTCGACGTGGGCGACGATGGCGACGTTGCGGAGATCGTCGCGGCGGGAGACAGACATAACCACCAGTCTCTCAGGTATTGCGTCGTCGTCCCAATCCGTGTAAAGGGCCCCCACGCGTGCAGGATCTGTCGGGCAGCTTGGTCTCACTTGGATAACCACTCGCGTGACGCCGGTTCGACGGCCTGTTTTGCCGTTACTGTCACCCGCATCGGTGACAGCGCGGTCCTGCCCGGTCACCGGACCCAACTCGGCCGTCCGCCCCGGTCGGCCCGAGCGTTCGCACACCCAAGCGAGGTTTATCGATGAAGCTCCAGCGGAAGGTGCCGATCGTCCTGTTGACGGCGGCCGCCCTCACCGTGACCGGCTGCGCCCAGTCCGAGCGCGAGTCGGGCGACACCGGCTCCGATGCGGCCAGTGGCGAGTTCAAGGACACGTTCACCTTCGGCGCCGCCGGCGCCCCCAAGCTCTTCGACCCCTTCTACGCCACCGACGGCGAGACGTTCCGGGTCACCCGGCAGATGCACCAGGGCCTGCTCGGGGTCAAGGAGGGCAGCGCCGACGTGCAGCCCGAGCTCGCCGAGAGCTGGGAGCCCTCGGCCGACGGCCTCACCTGGACGTTCAAGCTCAAGCAGGGCGTGAAGTTCTCCGACGGCGAGCCCTTCAACGCCGAGGCGGTCTGCGCCAACTTCACCCGGATGTTCGAGCAGACCGGCGCCGGGCAGACGGCGGCCGAGTACTGGGGCTACTTCTTCGGCTCGTTCAGCGACAAGCCCGAGGGTTCGCTCTTCAAGTCGTGCCAGGCCCAGGACGAGTCGACGGCGGTCGTCCAGATCACCCGCGCGACGTCGAGCTTCCCGACGATCCTGTCGCTGGACTCCTTCTCCATGCAGTCGCCCAAGGCCATGGAGGCCGGCAACGCCAACAACGTGCAGGCGGCGGGCGAGGGCTTCACCTACCCCGAGTACGCCATGAACCCCGTGGGCGTCGGGCCCTACAAGCTCGAGAAGTACGACGAGGCGAACAAGACCGTCACCCTCGTGGCCAACGACACGTACTACGGCGAGCAGCCCAAGACGGCCAAGCTCGTCTTCAAGATCATCCCGGACGAGAGCACGCGCCGCCAGGAGCTGCAGGCCGGGTCGATCGACGGCTACGACCTGCCCAACCCGGTCGACTGGGCGGGTCTGGAGGAGGAGGGCAACAAGGTCGAGATCCGGCCCGCGTTCAACATCCTCTACATGGGCCTGAACCCGAAGAAGAACGAGAAGCTCAAGGACCTCAAGGTCCGCCAGGCCCTCTACCACGCCCTGAACCGCGAGCAGATGGTCCAGAGCCAGCTGCCCGAGGGCGCGAAGGTGGCGAGCCAGTTCATGCCCGAGACGGTGTCGGGCTACAACACCGAGCTGCAGCCGTACGCCTACGACCCCGAGAAGGCCAAGGCCCTGCTCAAGGAGGCCGGCGCCGAGGGGATGACCCTCCAGTTCGCCTTCCCGACCGACGTGACGCGGCCGTACATGCCGGACCCGCAGAAGATCCACGACGCGTTCAAGAAGGACCTCGAGGCCGTCGGCGTCAAGGTCGAGGTCGTGAGCAAGCCGTGGAACGGCGGCTACCTCGACGACGTCAACAACGACAACTACGACGCCTGGCTGCTCGGGTGGACCGGTGACTACAACGCCGCCGACAACTTCCTGGGCACGTTCTTCAGCAACCTCGAGAGCAACGACTTCCAGACCGACGTCATGCCTTGGGGCAAGACGCTCTCCGACGACCTGAAGAAGGCGGACGCGATCGTCGACGAGGCCGAGCGTGAGGCCGCCTACCAGACGATCAACCAGCAGATCGCGGAGGAGTACCTTCCCGGCCTGCCGATCAGCCACTCGCCGCCGGCGCTCGTCACGAGCGACAAGGTGAGCGGCCTGGTGGCAAGCCCACTGACCGCCGAGACGTTCAACAACGTCACGGTCGCGAAGTGACCTGAGGGGGCCACGGCCCCCGACGTCCGCACGGACCGCGTGCCGTGGCCGCCTCGGACCCACTAGGGTCCGAGGCGGCCACGGACGTCTCAGGGAGACAAGGAGCCCGCCTTGGCGAGATTCATCATCCGACGCCTCATCCAGATGGTGGGAGTCGTCATCGTGCTCTCCCTCCTCCTGTTCTTCTGGCTGCGCTCCCTGCCCGGTGGGACGGTCTCGGCCATCCTCGGCGAGCGGGCGACCCCGGAGAGCCGCGCCGCCCTCTCGGCGGCGCTGGGCCTGGACGACCCGATCCACGTCCAGTACCTCAAGTTCGTCCAACGGGCGCTGCAGGGCAACTTCGGCGCCTCGACCGCCGTCCTGCCGGGGCGCGACGCCCTCGACATCTTCACCACGCGGCTGCCGGCCACGATCGAGCTCAGCATCTGTGCCATGGTCATCGCCGTCGTCTTCGCGATCCCCCTCGGCTACCTCGCCGCGAAGCGGCGTGGGACGACGTTCGACAACGGCACCGTCGTGCTCTCGCTCATCGGGGTCGCCGTCCCCGTCTTCTTCCTCGCCTTCCTCCTGAAGTACTGGTTCGCCGTGGAGACCCCGCTCTTCCCCGTCTCCGGACGCCAGGACTCGGCGCTCGGCTGCACGAGGGTCACCGGCTTCTTCGTCCTGGACGGCATCCTGACCCGCGAGTTCGACTGCTCGGCCGATGCCCTGAGGCACCTGGTGCTGCCCGCGATCGCGCTCGCCACCATCCCCTTCGCGGTGATCTTCCGGATCACCCGGGCCTCGGTGCTCGACGTCCTCGACGAGGACTACGTCCGCACCGCCGAGGCCAAGGGGCTCACGATGCAGACCATCCGCGGACGTCACGTCATGCGCAACGCCCTGCTGCCCGTCATCACGACGATCGGCCTGCAGACCGGTGGCCTGCTCGCCGGCGCGGTGCTGACCGAGACGGTGTTCAACTTCGGTGGCATCGGCTCGACCCTGTTCCAGGCCTTCTCGCAGCGGGACTACGCCGTGCTCCAAGTGCTCATCATCGCGGCGGCCGTCATCTACGTCATCGTCAACCTCATCGTCGACATCTCGTATGCCGTCATCGACCCGAGAGTGCGCACCCGATGAGCCCCGCCAACCCCTTCGACCGGCGCAAGCAGCGCATCGACGACCTGGCCGCCGGCTCGGCGCGCCCGTCCGGCCGCGGCACGGCATCCGGCGGCGCAGCGGTCGCCGTCGACGACGCGGGCGCCGTCGACGAGTCCCCGGGCGTCTCCCTCATCGCGAGTGCGTGGAGGCGGCTGCGCCGTGACCCGGTGTTCCTCGTGGGCGCCGCGATCACCATCGCCTTCATCGTGCTCGCGGTCATCTCGCCCTGGATCGCCCCGCACGACCCGGACGCACGGCTGCTCATCGACCAGGTGCGCCGGCAGTCCAACCCGATTCCCGGCCCCCAGCCCGGCTTCCCCCTCGGCGGCGACGACAAGGGCCGCGACCTGCTCTCCCGGCTCCTCGTGGGAAGCCAGCAGACCCTCATCGTCGGCGTGGCCGCCACCCTGCTGGGGCTGGCCGGTGGGCTCGTCCTCGGCATCCTGGCCGGGGCCATCGGCGGCGGCGTCGACTCGTTCGTCATGCGCGCGGTCGACGTGCTCCTGTCCATCCCCTCCCTCCTCCTCGCCGTGTCGATCGCCGCCCTGGCGCGCGAGCCGAGCCAGTGGACGGTCATCGTCGCCATCGCGGTCGTCCAGGTGCCGGTCTTCGCGCGGCTGCTGCGCGGCTCCATGCTCGCCCAACGGTCCAGCGACCACGTCCTCGCCGCCCGCGCCCTGGGCGTCAAGCGGCGTGCCATCGTCTTCCGCCACATGCTCCCGAACTCGCTGGGGCCGGTCATCGTGCAGACGACACTCGTGCTCGCGACGTCGATCATCGACGCCGCCGCGCTGTCCTTCCTCGGCCTGGGCAACCCCGACGACGCCAAGCCCGAGTGGGGCCAGATGCTCGGTCGGGCCCAGCAGTACATCATCGAGTACCCCCACCTCGCGGTCTACCCGGCCCTGTGCATCATCCTCGTCGCGCTCGGCTTCACCCTCATGGGTGAGTCGCTGCGCGAGGCCCTGGACCCCAAGAGCAGGAAGTGAGCCGCCGATGACCGCCACGGCGACCCCACCCCCCACGACCTCACCCGGCGAGGAGCCGCTGCTGTCGGTGCGCGACCTGCGCGTCACGTTCACCCGCCACGGCGAGGAGCCGTTCACCGCCGTCGACGGCGTCAACTTCGACGTCCGCCCCGGCCAGACCGTCGGCCTCGTCGGCGAGTCCGGCTGCGGCAAGTCGGTCACCTCGCTGGCGATCATGGGCCTGCTGCCCCGGCGCGGCAACCGGGTCGAGGGCGAGGCGTCGTTCGAGGGCACCAACCTCCTGGCCCTCGGCGAGAAGGAGATGCGCGAGCGCCGCGGGCGCGACATCGCGATGATCTTCCAGGACCCGCTCTCCTCCCTGAACCCCGTGGTCCCCGTGGGCCTGCAGGTCACCGAGGTGCTCGAGCGGCACCGGGGGATGTCGCGCAAGGCGGCGCAGCCGCTGGCCCGCGACCTCCTCCAGCGGGTCGGCATCCCCGACCCGGACCGGCGCCTGAAGGACTACCCGCACCAGATGAGCGGGGGCATGCGCCAGCGCGCGCTCATCGCGATGGCGCTGGCGTGCGCCCCGCGCCTGCTCATCGCCGACGAGCCGACGACCGCCCTGGACGTCACGATCCAGGCGCAGATCCTCGCGCTGCTCAAGGAGCTCGTGCAGGAGACCGGCACCGCCCTCGTCATGATCACCCACGACCTCGGTGTCGTGGCGGGCCTGTGCGACGAGGTCAACGTCCTGTACGCCGGTCGCATCGTCGAGCGCGGGAAGCGGCACCCGCTGTTCGCCGAGCCCCGGCACCCGTACACGAACGGCCTGCTCGGCTCCATCCCCCGGCTGGACGCGCCGCGCGGGGAGCCCCTGACGCCGATCCCCGGGTCCGTCGCCGACAACCTCCCGTGGGACAGCGCGTGTGCCTTCGCGCCGCGCTGCCCGAACCGGGTCGAGGCGTGCACGACCATCACCCCGGCCCTCGAGGAGCACGCCGGCCGGGCACTGCGCTGCCACAACCCCGTGAGGTGACCCGATGACAGACACCGCGACCGCTCCCGTCCCCACCCCGTCCTCCGGCACCGACGTCCTCGTCGACGTGCGCGGTGTCAAGGTGCACTTCCCCATCAAGCGGGGCGTCATCTTCGACAAGGTCATCGGCCACGTCTACGCCGTCGACGGCGTCGACCTGCAGATCCGCCGCGGCGAGACCTACGGGCTCGTCGGGGAGTCCGGGTGCGGCAAGTCGACCCTCGGCAAGGCGATCCTCAACCTCGAACCGCCCACCGAGGGCAGCGTCGTCATCGACGGCACCGACATCGCCTCGCTGCAGGGGGAGGAGCTGCGGCGCCGGCGCAAGGACATCCAGATGGTCTTCCAGGACCCGATGAGCAGCCTCGACCCGCGCCAGTCGGTCGAGTCGCTGCTCGTCGAGGGCATGCGCGCCCACGGGCTCGACACCGACGGCGCCGCGACGAAGAAGCGCCTGCGCGAGCTGCTCGCCGCCGTCGGCCTGCCCCCGGCGGCCCTCATGAAGTACCCCCACGAGTTCTCCGGCGGTCAGCGCCAGCGCATCGGCATCGCCCGGGCGCTCTCGGTCGAGCCGAAGCTCATCGTCGCCGACGAGCCGGTCAGCGCGCTCGACGTCTCGGTGCAGGCGCAGGTCATCAACCTGCTGGACGACCTCCAGGAGGAGTTCGACCTGACCTACCTCGTCATCGCGCACGACCTGGCGGTCGTGCGGCACATCAGCGACCGGATCGGCGTGATGTACCTCGGCGGGATGGTCGAGGAGGCCACGGCCGACGACCTCTACGCCCAGCCGCTGCACCCCTACACGCGGGCGCTGCTGTCGGCCGTGCCGGTGCCCGACCCGCTCGTCGAGGACGCCCGGGAGCAGATCCTGCTCACCGGCGACCTGCCCTCGCCGTCCAACCCCCCGTCCGGGTGCCGGTTCCACACGCGGTGCCCGTGGCGTCAGGAGACCCGCTGCGACTCGGAGCGCCCGCCGCTGCGCGTGCTCGACCTGCCCGGCATGCCGGCGACCCACAAGGTGGCCTGCCACTTCGCCGAGGGCATCGAGCGGGGCGAGATCCGTCCGCACACGGTGACCCCCGTGCTCGTGGAGCCCATGGACGACGGGCTCGGGGACGACCCCTTCATGGGTCCGGCGTCGGTGACCGAGGTCCTCTGACGGTCCGGTGGACCACAATGGGCGCATGAGCCGACTGCTGAGCGACGACGAGGTGTCCACGCAGCTGCGCGAGCTGCCGGGCTGGCGGCGAGAGGGCGACGCCCTCGTCGCGACGGTCGAGGCACCCGACTTCCCTGCCGCGATCCGGATCGTCGACGCGGTGGCCGACGAGGCGGAGCAGATGAACCACCACCCCGACATCGACATCCGGTGGCGCACCACCTCCTGGCTGCTCACCACCCACGACGCGGGCGGGCTCACCCAGCTCGACATCGAGCTGGCCCACCGCATCAGCGCCGCCGCCCGCACGCACGGGGCCACCCTCGGTGCCTGACCCGGCATCCGGCGTCGTCCCCGGCCACGACGAGGCCCACGGCGGCTCCTACGCCGCCCGCCTCAACGCACTGCGGGCGGGGGTGCTCGGCGCCAACGACGGCATCGTGTCGACGGCCGGGCTCGTCATCGGCGTCGCCGCTGCGACGACCGACACCGGCGTGCTCCTCACCGCAGGGCTCGCCGGGCTGGCCGCGGGGGCGATGAGCATGGCCGTCGGCGAGTACGTCTCGGTGAGCACCCAGCGCGACAGCGAGCAGGCCCTCATCGCCAAGGAGGTCCGCGAGCTGCGCGAGGAGCCCGAGGCCGAGCTCGCCGAGCTCGCCGGCATCTACGCCGCCAAGGGCCTGTCCCCCCGCCTCGCCCGCGAGGTCGCCGTCGAGCTCACCGCCCACGACGCGCTCGCGGCGCACGCGGAGGCCGAGCTCGGCATCGACCCCGACCACTACACGAACCCCTGGCACGCGGCCTGGGCGTCCTTCGTCGCCTTCACGCTCGGTGCGCTGCTCCCCCTCCTCGCGATCGTGCTGCCGCCGGTGGGCTGGCGGGTGCCGGTCACGGTCGTCGCCGTCGTCCTCGCGCTCGCCGGCACCGGCTGGCTGAGCGCCCGGCTCGGCGAGGCGGACGCGCGCCGCGCGACGGTGCGTGTCGTCGTCGGCGGCCTGCTCGCCATGGCCGTCACCTACGCCATCGGCGCCCTCGTCGGCACGCAGGTCGGGTGACCGGCGTGCCGGCCCGGCTCCTCGTCGTCCAGCACGAGCCCGACGCCCCCGTGGGCTGGCTCGGCGAGTGGTGGAGCGAGCTCGGGCTCGACCTCGACGTCGTGCGCGGCGACCTCGGCGAGCCGATCGCCGACGCCTGGGGCGGCCACGGCGAGGATGCCGGGCACGACGGCCTCGTCGTCCTCGGCGGTGCGATGGGGGCCGGCGACGACGCCGTCGCCCCGTGGCTCGCCGCGACCCGGGGGCTGGTCGCCGACGCCGTCGCGCGCGGCGTCCCCACCCTCGGGGTGTGCCTCGGTCACCAGCTCGCGTGCGTCGCCCTCGGCGGCCGGGTCGGCCGGAACCCCGCCGGTCGCACGACGGGGCTCGTGCCGGTGCGCCTCACCTCCGAGGGTGCGTGCGACCCGCTGCTCGCCGGGCTCGACGGGCTCGTCGCGGTGCACCACAACGACGACGTCGTGCTCGACCTGCCGCCGGGTTCGACGGTGCTCGCGACCCTGCCCGACGGCCGCCCTCAGGCGGTGCGGCTCGGGCCGACCGCGTGGGGTGTCCAGTTCCACCCGGAGACCTCGCCCGAGGTGTTCGGGTCGTGGCTGCGGTGGGACTCCCCCGACGGGCTGACCGGCGAGCAGGAGCAGCTGCTCGCGAGCGTCGGCGCGGCCCGCGAGACCCTGCGCGCGTCCTGGCAGCCCCTCGCCGAGCGCTTCGCCGCCCTCGTCGTGGACGACGCCGCGCAGGACGCCGCGGACGACGCCGCGGTGCGGAGCACGGGTCGTGGCAGCGCCGGCGCTGCGTCGCCCGTCACCCCCTGAGGCCAGCGACGCACGACCGGCGCTAGCATCGGGTCGGCGGGTCCCGCACCCCGTGGTCGACCCAGCCGTGACGGAGCAACGGCATGAGCGCATCGACCTCGGCGGACCCCCGCGAGCGCATCCTCGTCCTGGGTGCCGCGGGCCGCGACTTCCACGACTTCAACCTCATGTACCGGGACGACCCCGGTGTCGAGGTCGTCGCCTTCACGGCGACGCAGATCCCCGACATCGACGGGCGCACCTACCCGGCCGAGCTCGCGGGCCCGCTCTACCCCGCCGGCATCCCGATCGTCGACGAGGCGAACCTCGAGCAGCTCATCGCGCGCGAGCGGGTCGACACCGTCGTCCTCGCGTACTCCGACCTCGCCCACACCCAGGTCATGCACCTCGCGTCTCGGGTCATCGCGGCCGGGGCGGACTTCGTCGTCCCGGGTGCGCGCCGCACGACGTTGCGCTCGCGGCGCCCGGTCGTCGCGGTGACGGCCGTGCGCACCGGCGTCGGCAAGAGCCAGACGACCCGCTACGTCGCCGGCCTGCTGCGCGAGCAGGGGCTGCGCGTCGTCGCGGTGCGCCACCCGATGCCCTACGGCGACCTCGCCGCTCAGGCCTGCCAGCGCTTCGAGACGCACGACGACCTCGTCCGGCACGAGTGCACCATCGAGGAGCGCGAGGAGTACGAGCCGCACATCGACGCCGGGGTCGTCGTCTACGCCGGGGTCGACTACGCGCGCATCCTGCGCGAGGCCGAGGCCGAGGCCGACGTCGTGCTGTGGGACGGCGGCAACAACGACCTGCCCTTCTACGCCCCCGACCTGCACATCGTGCTCGCCGACCCGCTGCGCCCGGGCGACGAGGCGGCCTACCACCCCGGCGAGGCCAACGTGCGGATGGCCGACCTCGTGCTCGTCGCGAAGTGCGACAGCGCCCGGCCCGAGGACGTCGCGGCCGTCGAGGCGTCGGTGCGCACGCTCAACCCCCGGGCCGAGGTGCTGCGCTGCGACAGCCCGGTGACCCTCGACGATCCCGCGGCCGTTGCGGGGCGGCGGGTCGTCGTCGTCGAGGACGGCCCGACCCTGACCCACGGCTCGATGAGCTTCGGGGCCGGCGTCGTCGGCGCCAAGGATGCCGGTGCCGAGTCCGTCGTCGACCCCGCACCGTACGCGGTGGGGTCGTTGGCCGACACCTACGAGCGCTACCCGAACGCGCGCGGCATCCTGCCGGCGATGGGGTACGGCGAGGCGCAGACCCGCGACCTCGAGGCGACGATCCGGGCGATGGTCGTCGCCGGTGTCGTCGACGTCGTCGTGTCCGGCACCCCCGTCGACCTGACCCGGGTCGTCACGGTCGACGTGCCGCTCGTGCGCGCGCGCTACTCGCTCGCCGAGCAGGAGCCCGGCCGCCTCGAGGCGGCGCTGCGCAGGGCGCTCGACCGCTGACGGCGTAGCGCCGGCCGCGACCGACCGGCATCCGAGTTCTCACCGGTCCGCGGCGGCTCAGTGCGTGGGGGTGTGGCCACGCAGCGCGGCGAAGAGCACCGGGGCGAGGTCGCTCTCGCGGACGTCCTCGAGCGAGACCGGGCGGCCGTCGGGGCCCGCGAGGGGGATCCGCCAGTTCGGGTACTCGTCGTTCGTGCCCGGCTGGTTGACCGCCCGCCGGTCGCCGACGAGGTCCGCGAGGGCGACGGCGAGCATCCGGCTCGGGGTGAGCGCGAGCCACCGGTGCAGCGCCTCGATGACCGCGTCGACACCGGCGCCGGGCCGGAGCAGGCCGCGCTCGACGCAGGCGTCACGCAGCCGGGCGATGGACGCCTCCTCCTGGGCGCGCTCCTCCTCGACCGGGCGGGTCAGCAGGCCGAGCTGCTCGCGGATCGCGACGTGCTCGAGCGAGAGGTAGCCGGCCGACGGTGGCAGGTCGTGCGTCGTGACGGTCGACAGGCACAGGTCGCGGTAGTGCTCGGGTGGCCTGGGCCGGTCGTCCTCCCACTCGAACCACAGGATCGAGGTTCCGACGAGACCGCGCTCGCTCATGTAGTCGCGCACGTGCGGGGCGACGACGCCGAGGTCCTCGCCGATGACGACGGCGCCGGCCCGCTCGGCCTCGAGGACGAGGATGCCGAGCAGCGCCTCGTGGTCGTAGTGGACGTACGTGCCGTCGGCGGGCCGGCCCCCGGCAGGGATCCACCAGAGCCGGAACAGGCCGATGATGTGGTCGACGCGGATGCCGCCGGAGTCGCGCAGGACGGTGCGCACCATGTCGCGGAAGGGCGCGTAGCCGAGCTCGGCGAGCCGGTCGGGTCGCCACGGCGGCTGGCTCCAGTCCTGCCCGAGCTGGTTGAACTGGTCGGGCGGGGCCCCGACGGTGACGCCCCGGGCCAGGGCGTCGCCGAGGCCCCAGGCATCGGCGCCGAACGGGTGCACGCCGACGGCGAGGTCGTGGACGACACCGAGCGGCATCCCCGCTCCACGAGCCTCCTGCTGCGCCGTGGCGAGCTGCTGCTCGAGGAGCCACTGCAGCCACCGGTGGAAGTCGACGGCGTCGGCGTGGCGCTCGCGGAAGGTCGCGACCGCCGTGCTCGTGGGGTCCTGCAGCTCCTCGGGCCACTGCACCCACGGCAGGCCGTGCACCTCGGCGAGGGCGCACCACGTGGCGTAGGTCGTCAGGCCGTCGCCCTCGCGCTCGCAGAACTCGGCGAACGACCGTTCCCGCCGCGCCGTGAGACCGACGTCGAAGACGAGCCGGAGGGCCTCCCGCTTGGCGGCCCACGCGGCATCCCGGTCGATGGTGTCGAGCTCGTCGAGGCCGCGCGCGGTCGTGGCGAGCTCGGCGACCCGTCGGAAGGCGGCGTGCTCGAGCCGGGCGAGCTCGGGCACGTCCTCGACGCGCAGGTAGAGCGGGTTGACGAAGCGCCGGGTCGTCGGCAGGTACGGCGAGGGCTCGACGGGTGGGACCGGCTCGGCCGCGTGGAGCGGGTTGATGAGCACGAAGTCGGCGTCGTGCGCGGCGGCCGCCCACGTCGCGAGGTCGGCGAGGTCGCCGAGGTCGCCGACGCCCCACGACTCGGCCGAGCGCACTTGGTAGAGCTGGGCCATGAGGCCGACGACCCGGCCCTGCGCCACCGCCGGCGGCAGCCGGAGCCGCTCGGGCGTGACGACGAGCGTGGCCTCGGTGGTGCGCGGGTCGAGCGCGCTGGTGTCGAGGCGCGCGACGAGGCGGTGCCACCCGGCGGGCAGGTCGCCGGGGAGCTCGAAGGTGGCCTCCCCCACCATCGTGCCGTCGACGTCGCGCTCGGGCACCCACCGGTCGACCTGGCGCGCCTCGCGCCGGGTCCCGTCCTCGAGGTGGATCTCGAGCCGGATGCCGGTGCCGGCGGCGACGTGGGTGTACACCCAGGGCGTCCAGCCCTCCCGGGCCACGACGGTGGCCGGCAGCGTCCGGCGCCAGGGCGCGAGCTCGACGTCGGTGAGGGCACGCTCGACGGCGTCGTCCCCCTCGGCGTCGACGCCCAGGGCCGTGAGCACCGCCCGGATGCTCGAGGCGGAGACCGTGACGTGCTGGCCCTGCCAGTCCCAGTACTCCGTCGCGACGCCGTGGGCGTGGGCGAGATCGACGAGCCGGGGCGGCGGGGCGACGGAGACCATGGGGGTCATCCTGCCGTGCCGAGCGGCAGGCTCAGAACTCGTCCCGCCACGAGTGCTGCGGGTCGTAGCCGAGCACCCTGCGGGCCCGCTCGATCGAGAGCAGCGTGTCGTGCTCGCCGACCTCCCCGCGCACCTCGACCCCGGGGAACTCCGCCGCGAGCAGCTCGGCGTTCGAGCGCGCCATGACGGTGTCGGGCGAGGCGATGACGAACCGGTCGAAGCCCGGCACGGTGTGCCCGAGCGCTCGCTCGACGGCCTGCGCCCCGTCCCGCCCGTCGATGTACCCCCACAGGTTCCACCGGCGCAGCGCGGGGTCGGCGTCGAAGGACGGGAACCGGGCGTAGTCCTCGACGTCCATGACGTTGGAGAAGCGCAGCGCGGTGACGGACAGCTCGGGGTGCCAGCGGCACAGCTCGACCGCCATCGTCTCCTCGAGGTGCTTGCCGAGCGAGTAGACCGACTCCGGGCGGGCGGGGTACTCCTCGTCGACGGGGACGTACGGCGGCGGGGTGTCGAACGGCAGCCCGAGGACCGTCTCGCTCGAGGCCATGACGACCTTCGTCAGCCCGAGCCGGATGGCGGCGTGCAGCACGTTGAAGGTGGCCACCATGTTGTTGGCGAACGTCGCGGCGTCCGGGGCCAGCCCGGGCGCGGGGATCGCCGCGAGGTGCACGACGGCATCCGCGGCGGGCTGCTCGCCGTGCACCCCGCCGAGCGCGTCGACGACCTGCCCGTAGTCGGTGAGGTCGACCGCGATCCAGCCGGTCCAGCGCTCGCCTGCGGTGTCGAGGACGACGACGTCGTGTCCGCTCCCCCGCAGCCGCTCGACGACGTGCCTGCCCAGCTTGCCCGACCCACCGGTCACCGCGATGCGCATGCCCCGAGCGTAGGCCCCGAGCGGATGCCGTGTCGGTGGCCGTGGCGGTGGACGTGTCGGCGATGGTCGGCATGATGGGTGCGTGTCGACGATCGTGTTCCTCCACGCCCACCCCGACGACGAGGCCTCCCAGACGTCCGGTTCGATGGCCCGGGCCGTCGACGAGGGCCACCGCGTCGTCGTCGTCTTCGCCACCGACGGCGACCACGGCGAGGCCCCCGCCGACCTCGCTCCGGGCGAGACGGTCGTCGACCGTCGTCGGCTCGAGGCCGAGGCGTCGGCCACTGCGATCGGGCTGCACCGCGTCGCCTGGCTCGGCTACGCCGACTCGGGGATGACGGGCTGGGAGCAGAACGCGCACGAGCGCGCCTTCGTCACCGCACCCCTCGACGAGGCCGCCGGGAGGTTCGCCGCCCTCCTCGACGAGGAGGACGCCGACGTCGCCGTCGGCTACGACTGGCACGGCAACTACGGCCACCCCGACCACGTGCGCGTCCACGCGGTGCTCCACCGCGCCGCCGACCTGGCTCGACGGCGTCCGCGGGTGCTCGAGGCCACCTTCAACCGCGACGCCATGCGGCGGCTCGCCGAGGCGGCACGCGCGGCCGGTGCGCCCGACGCCGACTCGTTCGACCCCGACCAGCCCATGGACGACGGCAACCCGCTCGGAGAGCCGGAGTCCGCGCTCCACTGGCGGGTCGACGTCACCCCGTGGCTCGAGCGCCGCCGGGCCTCGTTGCAGGCACACGTGAGCCAGACGACCGACGTCGGGATGATGCTCGCGATGCCGCCCGAGGTGTTCGCGGTGTTCTTCGGCCACGAGCACTACGTCGAGCCCGGTCGGGAACCGGGGATGGTCGAGGGGTGGCCGTTCGGGGGGTGAGGCGCGGGCGCCGGAGGGGCTATCGCACGACGACGACGACGCGACCGGCGTGCTCGACGACGCGCCGGCTCACCGACCCCAGGAGCAGGCCGCGGAACCCGCCGAGCCCTCTGCTGCCGACGACGACGAGGTCGGCGTCCAGCTCGGCGGCCGTCTGGGCGATGACCTTCGCCGGGGTTCCGTGGCGCACCTCGACGGTGACGTCGACCCCGGGGTGGCGGGCGACGACGGGGTCGACGACGTGGTGGCCCCGGGCGGAGTAGCGCTGCTCGACCGCCGCCCAGCGCTCGCTCCCCGGCTCGGTGACGACGACGCCGTCCTGGACCTCGAGGTTCCACCCGACGACGCAGGTGACAGCCGCGCCGCTCGCCCGCGCCGTGCTCACCGCGAGCTCGACGGCGTGGGCGCTCGCCTCGCTGCCGTCGACGCCGACGACGATCCTGCGCAAGGTGGTGACCGCCGTGTCAGCCGGGACGACGGCGATCGGGCACCTGGCGTGGGCGACGACCGGGAGCGCCACGGAGCCGAGGAGGATGCGGTCGAGCAGGCCCCGGGCAGGGGCGCCGACGACGACGAGGCGGGCCCCCTCGGAGAGCCGCACAATGGCCGCAGCGGCCGGCCCCCAGGGGACGTTCGTCGCGATGTCGAGGTCGCGGTGGCGCCTGCGGGCGCGCTCCGCCGCGGCACCGAGGAGCTGGTGGGCGCTCTCGTCGAGGTGCTCGGCCAGGCTCGGGGACCCGGAGGCGATCGCCTCGTACGGGGTGAGCTGCACACCGGGGTCGATCGCCGTCACGAGGCGCAGCGGGGCATCGGTGCGGGCGGCCTCGTCGGCGGCCCAGTCGAGGACGGGTCCGTCGGCCGACGAGCCGTCGAGCGCGACGAGAACCGCGCCGGCCACGACGAGAGCCTCCTCGCCCCGACCGTCCGACGAGTCCGCGGGAGGGGGGCCACTGACCACGTTGTCCGCCATGCCTCCATGATCCTCCAGTCGCTCGGGGCGCGCCCCGCCGCCCCCGGTCTGTTCTCTCACACCGCGGCCACGGTGGCCCTCGTCGGCGGACACTGGGGGCATGGGTGCGGCAGCGGACGGGCCACGTGACGCCGAGGACCTCCTCGCCGGCAGCGACCTCGGCCTGGCCGTCCTCGCGCGGGTGCGCTCGGCGCTCGCCCCGCACCCCGGCGCCACCGAGCGCACGACGCGCAGCCAGGTTGCGTTCCGCGGTCGACGGGGGTTCGCGTACCTGTGGCGCCCGCGGCAGTACCTCGGGGATGCCGCGGCGGAGGTCGCGCTGTCCCTGGCCCTCCCGTACCGGGTCGAGTCGCCCCGGTGGAAGGAGGTCGTGCACCCGGCGCCGACGACGTGGATGCACCACCTCGAGGTCGGCTCGCCCGACGACGTCGACGACGAGGTCGTCGGTTGGCTGCGCGAGGCGGCAGGCGCCGCGGGCGCCTGAGTGATGCACGCGCGCACCCCGACGGGGCCCGTTCGGCGGCGCTGGCTCCCGACGCGTCGCACATCTCGCTTGTCGTCCCGAGGGTGCCCTGACAGGCTCACGCCATGCCATCCGCCGTGGACCCGCCGTTCGACCAGCTCCTCGCGACCGCGGAGGAGGTGGCCCGGACCCGGCCCGAGGTCGACCCCGAGATGGCCCGAGAGGTGTTCCTCGAGGCGGCCACCCTGCTGCACAACGGCCTCGCCCTCGACGGCCTCGACGAGCACGACGCGAGTGCCGTCGTGGCGGGGCTGTGCGTCGACCTGGTCGCCGATGACCCCGGTGCCGCGGTGCGGGCGCGCTCGCAGGAGGCGCTGGAGGCGCCGGGCGGCCTGCACGACCCCGGGGCTGTCGCCGCCTCCTACCTCGTCTCGGCCAGGATCCTCCAGCTGTGATCCCCGGCGGGCCGCGGGGCATCATCGCGATGCACGGTGCGCGCTCGGCCGAGCTCCATGGGTCGCGTTCGGCACTCGTGCGGACGTGTGCGAACAGACTGCGGACCGTCTCATCTGCTCGCCATGGCGTCCTCGAGGCAAGGGTTGGTTGAGCGGCCAACCAAGAACCCGCGAGCGCCGTCTGGGCGAGCAGGACCTCGGTCTTCCGGCGAACGTCAGCCGTGTTCCGGGCCGACCGCCCTCGAGCTCAAGGTCAAGGGCGGACAGCTGGCTTGGTCGAGCGCCCAGCAGGACGGAGAGGTCCCGGAGGCGACGATCTGGATCCATCGCTTCTCTGACGACTCTGCCTCCGCGTGGGGCCGGGCGGCCCAGGAGTACCGCCTTGAACGTGCCGCCGAAGACCTCTTGGACCCTCATCGAGCTGGTGCGCAGGAAGACCCGCGCTCCGAGAGTTCACCTGGTGGCGCACTCAATGGGCGGCCTCGTCTGCCGCAGCATGATCCAGAAGGCCATCCCCGAGCGAGGGAGAAGGCAGAGCAGTACGTTGACAGGCTCTTCACGTACGCCACCCCCCACGGGGGTATCGAGTTCGACGTCGGGTTCGGCCTGTTGAGAAGATCCGCGACCGGTTCGGCATCAACGGGGCCGACATCTTCGGACCGGAGCGCATGTGGGAGCACCTCAACCCCGCGGGTCCGGACCGCCCCCGGAGAACTGGGGTCCCAGGGAGATCCCCGACACACCATTCGCGACGAACCGGGTCTTCACCCTGATCGGCACCAATCCCGAGGACTACGACGTCGCCGGCGGTCTCTCTCCCAAGCCGTGGGCGTCAAGAGCGACGGACTGGTCCAGATCGAGAACGCCTACGTCCCCGACGCCAAGTCCGCGTTCGTGCACCGCAGCCACTCCGGCCGGTACGGCATCGTGAACTCCGAAGAGGGCTACCAGAACATGCGCCGCTTCCTCCTGCCGGTGACACTGCGCGACGACGCACCCACCGGTCCTCCGCTCGATGATGAGGACGCGGCACCCCGCAGATGGGTCGAACGGATCCCCTACCCGGCCCCGCCCGCAAGGTCTTCGGCCCGAACGCCGTGCTGCGGCTCACTGTGCGAGACCGCGACGGTCACGCCGCCGAAACACTCGCCGCCCCCTCCGACACGTAGCCATTCGGAGCAAGGAGGAGGGCGCATCTCCTCGGCGCCTGTCGTTTCACACCGCATGGAACTCGACTCGGTGGACGAGAGTGTCGTCGTGGATCGGCCCGCAGTGAGCCGCCGATCCGCAGTGCCTCACGATCGATCTCCCCTGATGGGACCACGTCGTCCTCGGTCACGGCCAAGAAGGGCAGCACCTCGAGCGAGTCGCCCTCGATGATGAGGCCGGCGACAGGGTAGCGCCCACCAACCTTGGCCTGCGCTCGGCTCCGCAGCCGGATCGAGGCCGTCACGTCGCCGCGTGCCACCGCGTCGCGAAGGTCTCGACTGAACATCCCCCCGAACGGTAGGCCGCGTCGGATCCCTGCGTGTCGCGGCGCCCCGCGGGCAGTCGATCCTCGCGCCAACGGAAGTCAGGGATTCTTCGCCTGAACCCGGGTCACCTCGCGACCGAATGCCGTGAATCGACGCCGTGCACCCAGTCGTCGGTGCGGAACAGCGCAGTGACGACGACCGAGGATCCACCGCGCACCACCGCCGCGAGCCCCCGCGCTGGTGTACACGTCGGTCCGGCCCGCAGCTCGCCGGTGAGCAGCGCGTCTGCTCCCGGCGGGACACCCAGTTGAGCCATTGACCCCCGCTGAACCTGGGGGGACCCTGTGGAACAGTGGTTGTCCTTCGGTGGGCAGCCTGGATGGACGGGGTTGCGCATGCGGAAAATCGTCTATACGGGCAACGGTACGGTTCCAGTCGACAGCGGCCTACCTCACGTGGGCCGGATCTTCGGGATCGATGACGCTGGGGACCTGCGGTACTTCCGATACGTCGGCAACGGGCAGAAGAACCCTACGGGTGCGCACCGTGCCGAGGATGGTACGCCTTCGTGGGATGGGAACACCGGCAACCCAATTGGTCGCGGGTGGCAAGGATTCCTGCATGTCCTCGGGTGCGGTGACGGCGTCATCATGGCCGTCCGAGAAAACGGGGATCTCCTGTGGTACCGGTACGACGGAGACGGCACGGCCGACCAGACCGGGGCACTGGGCTGGGACCCCGGCAGCGGCGCAACCATAGGAAACGGCTTTCAGAGTTTCGTCCACCTGTTCGCCAAGCCGGCCGAGGGAATGACGACCCGCCCGATGGCCCAGCTCTTCGGCGTCGACCCCAACGGTGATCTGCGGTGGTACGGGTATCGCGGCAACGGCGAGCCCGACCCCAGCGGAGTGAAGGGCTGGCACCCCAACTCAGGGAACGTCATCGGTAATGGCTGGGCTGACTTCCAGTACATCGTCGGCACCAGCGACGTGTTCGCGGTCAAGCCTGATGGCGCCCTCCACTGGTACCGATACAACGGCGACGGCACCGCCGACCGCAGTGGTGCGACCGGCTGGGACTCCAGGTCCGGAAGCCAGGTAGGTCGAGGATGGCAGGGTATGCGCATGGTCACCGGCGGTACCGTCGATTCGGGTGGGCGAGGCACGGTGCTCTTCGCCGTGGACCAGGAGGATCGCCTCCTGTGGTATCGGTACGACGGCCACGGCGAACCGGATCCCACAGGTGCCCTTGGCTGGAACCCACGCTCCTCTACCCAGATTGGCAGGGGTTTCTGATTCCACTGACGGCCGGTCGGTGCTGGTATCCGCGGGTTCCGAAGACCCGAACCTGGTCGGTTCGGTCGGGCCGACCGGCCTGATGTGCCTGGCCGAGCGCGCTGGTTGGCACACCCTATTGCGGCACAACTGGGCATGCCCTCGCCGAACGCCGCGGTGCAAGCGGCCGCGGTCGCCGCCGGGATGCCCGCCGGCGCCGACTCCATCGACAACCTAGTGGTGCTGGGCCACGCTCGGAAATGGCTGAGGCAACGGAGACTGGGGTGGGGTGGCTACGAGAGCGGGTAGTGACGCCTGCGGCCAGCGTCCCTTCCGGCACGCACATCACCGTCCTGCGACCGCCGGAGATCACCCGCGGTGAGTGACCAGATGCTCGCCCACTCGCACCCGCGTCATGGCCGCCAGTCCGTCTCCCGAGCGCACCTCACGCTGATGTCCGGATGGCCGGAGCGTCCTCGCGTGTAGTGCCGCTTCACTCGCCGCCGACCGGCTGTCATGCTCGTTCGAGGTGAGGGGACGATGACAGTGGACCAGGCTCTGGAGGCGGCCCGTGCGGCGTACGGGCGGCACGACTGGGCTGTGGCGCGGCAGGGGTTCCGGGCGGCGGGGGAGCTCGGTACTGAGGACCTGGGGTCTTTGGCGACCGCCTGCTGGTGGCTGGGCGAGGTGGAAGAGTATGCCGTCGCCACCGCCGAACTGCACCGGCAGCTCCTGGGGCTCGGTCGAGCGGTGGAGGCCGCGTTGGCCGCGTTCGAGCTGGGCTACACCGAGGTCGTGCGCGGCCGTGAGGGCGTCGGCGTCGGGTGGATGGCCCGGGCACGTCGGCTTCTCGAGGAGCAGCCGGAGGCGCCGGAGTGGGGGTTCGTGCTGGCGGCCGATGCCCAGCAGGCACTGGTGGAAGGGGACCTCGACACCGCGGGCCGGCTGGCCCGTGAGGCGCTCGCACTGGGCGAGCGGCATGGTCTGTCGACGGTGGTGGCGCTGGCCCGCTTTCTCTGTGGATGCGTGGCTGTGCACCAGGGGCGGACTGCCCAAGGATTGCGTGACGTTGACGAGGCGATGCTGCCGGTGCAGGCCGGGGAGGTGGACCCCGAGTGGGTGGGGTCGCTCTACTGCGACACGATGTCGCTTTGCTTCGAGCTATTGGACCTTCCCCGCGCGCAGCGTTGGACCACGCTGACCGAACGCTGGCTCGAGGGTCACACCCCCGCCGTGATGTTCACCGGGATCTGCCGGGTCCACCGGGCCCAGCTGCGGGTCGTGAGCGGGGAATGGGTTCGTGCTGAGGTGGAGGCTCGGCAGGCGGCGGCAGACCTGGAGACCCTGGACGTCGCGGTCGCGGGAGAGGCGCACTACTGCATCGGTGAGCTGCACCGGCTTCGGGGGCAGCTCGTGGCCGCGGGGGCGGCGTACCGACATGCCCACGAGCTGGGCCGGGACCCGCTGCCCGGAATGGCGCTGCTGTGCCTGCAGCGAGGTCGCAGGCAGGTCGCTGCCTCCATCCTCGATGCGGCGCTGGCCGCGCAGCCCAGGCCACTGCTCCGGGCGCCGTTGCTCGCTGCACGGGTGGAGGTGTGCCTGGCGGGGGACGACCCCGGCGGCGGGGCCGCATACCTCGACGAGCTCGCCCTGATCGCCGATGCCCACGCCAGCCCCGGATGGCGGGCCGAGGCGCTGCGCTGGTCCGGAGCGAGCCTGCTGGCGCGGGGCCGGGCCGCCGAGGCGGTCGGCGAGCTGCGAGAGGCGCAAGCCAGGTGGCGGCGGATGAAGGCGCCGTACCAGGTGGGCCGCATCGCGCTCGACCTCGCCGTCGCCTACGAGGCGCTGGGCGACCAGGACACCGCCCGCCGGGAGCAGGAGAGCGCCGTGGCCGTGCTGACGAGCCTGGGCGTACCGCACGGGTCCTCGCCGGATCTGGTCGGACTGACGCCGCGTGAGCTGGAGGTGCTCACCGCGGTCGCAGACGGGCGCAGCAACCGGGAGAGTGCCCGCGCCCTGCACATCAGCGAGAGCACGGTCGCGCGGCACTTGGCCAACGTCTATCTCAAGACAGGTTCGGCCTCGCGGACCGCCGCTGTGGCCTGGGCCCGGGAGCGCGGCCTGATCTGACGCCGCCCGCCGGTTTGCTGCCCCGGGCGAGCCGCCACCTACACAGCGTCTGCACACTTCTGTCGATGTGCCCCGCCCCCGGCGTCCCTAGCGTCGATGGTGTCCGCACGACGACGACGAAGGAGCAGACCATGTCTCTCGACACGGCACCCCACCCGCAGTCCAGGTACCCAGACCAGACCACCGCGACTGGTCAGGGGCTGGACCCAGACAGGGTGCAGGAGTTCGCCAGCAACCTGTTCGGTGCATTGGCCGCCGGTTCGACGGCCTTGATGGTCAGCATCGGGCACCGGACCGGGCTCTTCGACGCGCTGTCGGGGCTGCCAGCGTGCACCAGCCCTCAGGTCGCGGCCGCAGCAGGGCTGCACGAGCGCTACGTCCGCGAGTGGCTCCACGCGATGACCACCGCGCGGGTCGTGGAGCACAACCCCACGGATGACAGCTTCCGGCTTCCGGCTGAGCACGCCGCGGTGCTCACCCGAGAATCTGGGCCAGACAACCTGGCCGCGCTGATGCAGTTCCTGCCGCTGATGGCCGAGGTGGAAACCGACGTGGTGGGCTGTTTCGCCGAGGGCGGCGGGGTGCCTCACGCTCGCTACGGCCGGTTCCACGACGTGATGGCCGAGCTGAGCGCCAATACCAACGACGCCGCACTGCTTGATCGGGTCGTGCCACTGGTGCCGGGCCTGCAGGACCGGCTGAAGCGGGGCATCCGAGGAGCCGACGTCGGCTGCGGCCAGGGCCACGCCGTCAACCTGCTGGCCCGGGCGTTCCCGGCCAGTACGTTCGTCGGCTACGACTTCTCCGAGGAAGCGCTCACGGTCGCACGTGCCGAGGCGCAGGACTGGGGCCTGGGTAACGCCCGCTTCGAGGTACGCGACGTCACGAGCCTGGACGGCACCGGAACCTTCGGACTCATCACGGCCTTCGACGCCATCCACGACCAAGCGCACCCCGCCACAGTGCTGAAACAGATCCAGACACATCTGGACCGCGACGGGGCCTTCCTCATGGTCGACGTGCATGCATCAAGCGATGTCGAGGCGAACCTGGACCTACCGTGGGCCCCCTTCCTCTACGCCATCTCCACCATGCACTGCATGACCGTCTCGCTCTCACTGGGCGGTGACGGGCTCGGCACGGCCTGGGGCGCGGAGCTGGCCCTGCAGATGCTGGCAGACGCCGGGTTCGGCGACGTCTCGGTTCAGCGGCTCCCAGAGGACGTCATCAACAGCTACTTCGTGGCGCGGATGTGAGCGGCCTTCGGTGATGCCCCGGTGCCACTCCGCCATCGGATGAGTGCGTGTCTTGACGGCGACAGGTCGCGGTAAATCCTGTGGTCACCTCACTCGCCGATGAGCGGTGTCGGAGCTCCATGACGGCCGCCTGGCACGGCACCTCCATCGCCGCCCCACCTCCGGCTCCATGAGCCGAGGGTCACGAAGCAGAGCGTCGCCGGTCACGTCCGCTGGGGGGTCACGGTCGCCGACGGTGACTTCCGCATGCAATACTTAGGCAGATGGCTAAGTATCACGTCGAGCTCGACGCCGTGCTCCGTGCTCTCGCGGATCCGACGCGCCGGACCGTGGTGGAGCGCCTCGCCAAGTCGCCGGCCGTCGTGTCGGAGCTCGCAGCACCGTTCTCCATGGCGTTGCCGTCGCTCATGCAGCACCTGCGCATCCTCGAGGACGCCGGAGTGGTCACGTCCGAGAAGAACGGACGTGTCCGCACCGTGAGTCTGCGACCTGGTGCCCTCGACGTTCTCCACCTGTGGCTCGGGGAACAACGCACCCCGGCCGAACGCCAGGCCGACCGGCTCGGCATCCATCTGACCCGCACCACCGCGAAGGAAACCTGACATGACCCGCGTCCGCATCGACCTGAACCTCTCGCTGGACGGCTACGCCTCGGGCGACCAGACCTTGGAGAACCCGATGGGCGAGGACTGGCAGCGCCTCACCGCCGCCTACGGCTCGACCCGCACATTCCGTGAGCGCGTCCTCGGCGACACCAGCGGCACCGGCACGACCGGGATCGACGACCGGTACGCCGACGCGTACTTCGAGGGCGTCGGCGCCGAGATCATGGGCGCTGCCATGTTCGGCCTGCACTCATTCCCGGACGACCCGGGCTGGAAGGGGTGGTGGGGTGATCAGCCACCGTTCCGAGCGCCCGTCTACGTCCTCACCCACACGGCACCGCGTCCGTCGATCCCGATGGAGCGGGGAACGACCTTCCACTTCCGCAACGCCGCGATCGAGGACGTGCTCGCCGAGGCGGTCGAGGCCGCCGACGGGTCTGACGTGCGCGTCGGGGGTGGCGTCAGCACGGCGCGGGACTTCCTTCGCGCCGGCCTGGTCGACCAGCTGCACGTCGCGATCGCCCCAATCCTGATCGGCCGGGGCACCCGACTGTGGGACAACCTTCGCGGCCTCGAGCTCACTCACCAGGTCACGGCGGAAGTGGCCGAGAGCGGCACGATCCACGTCACCTTCTCGCGATAGGACGCTGCCCATGACGATCGAACGCCGACTGGCCCGCGCCGGATTCACCCTGACCCGTGACTACCCCGCTCCCATCCGGCGTGTCTGGGACGCCTTTGCGGAAGAGGAGCAGAAGCTCGAGTGGTTCGGCGCCGGCGACACCTTCGAGTCCGGGGAGTGGGCCTTCCAGTTCCGTGTCGGAGGTCGCGATGTCGCCGAGGGCAGGTTCCACGACGGCCCCGTCTCGCGGTACGAGGCCACGTACACCGACATCGTCGAGCACGTCCGCATCGTCACGACATATGACATGTGGCTCGACGGGTTCCACATGTCGACGTCGCTGGCGTCGTTCGAGTTCGAGCCGACCGCTGAGGGCACTCGGTTCACGCATATCGAGCACGGCGTCTTCTTCGACCAGTTCGAGGCCGACGCGCCGAACCGCGAGGACGGCAGCCGAGGCCTACTCGAGGTGCTGGCCGACTACCTCGCGTGACAAAGCCGCGAAACGTCCGACCATCGGCATGAGCGCGAAGTCGGGGTGAGTCTCGGCGCCGCCAGCCGACCGCTGAGTTGGCTTGGGGCGTCCGGCATCGCGTCCGTAGATCCGCCCGTCACGCGATGGTCGCGGCGCTCGATGGTTCGTGGTGGGTGCAGGGCTGGCGGGGTCGGAGCCCGGCTTGTACGTGGGTTAGAAGTCCTCGTGTTCTCCGGCGCGCACCAGCCCCGATTCGTAGGCTGCGACCACTGCTTGCACTCGGTCGCGCAGTCCGAGTTTTGCGAGCACCCGCGCCACGTGGGTCTTCACGGTCTCCATGGCCACGAACAGTTCGGCTGCGATCTCGGCGTTCGACCGACCGCGCGCGATGAGGACGAGCACCTCACGCTCCCGCTCGGTCAGCCGGTCGTACCCAGGTGGGGGCGCGGTGCGGCCATTGCGGGTGAACTGTTCGATGAGGCGGCGCGTGATGCTCGGGGCGAGCAGTTCCTCGCCTCGGGCGGCGGCACGGACGCCACCGACGAGTTGGGCGCGGGGGGCGTCCTTGAGCAGGAACCCGCTGGCCCCGGCGATCAGGGAGTCGTACACCAGCTCGGACCGGTCAAACGTCGTGAGCATCACCACTCGGGTTGGCCCGCCAGCGGTGATCAGGCGGGTAGCGGCGATACCGTCGAGCACCGGCATCCGGACGTCCATGAGCACCACGGCGGGTGCCAGCCGGCGAACCATGTCGACTGCATCGGCTCCGTCTGTCGCCTCCCCGACGACCTGGATGTCGGCCTCGGCCTCGAGGATCGCGCGGAGCCCGGTGCGAACCAGGTCCTGGTCGTCCGCGAGCACCACAGTGGTCATGCCAGTACCCCGATCCCGGGCAGCGTCGCACTCACGCGGAAGCCCTCACCGGACGGGCCCCACGACATGGTGCCGCCGCGACGGGACACCTCCTGAGCCAGGGTGGCCAGACCGGTGCCGGCACCCAAACCGCCTTCGGGTGGGGCATTGGGGCCCTCGTCGAGCACCGACAGCCGCAGGACGTCGCTGGTAGCTACCTCGATCCGCACCGAGGACGAGGGGGCGTACCGACTGGCGTTGGTCAGTGCCTCGCGCAGTACGCGGGCGGCCATGCTGCGAGTCTCCGGAGGCAGCTCGTCCATCCTGCCGGTCACCCTCACCTGGGGGCTCAGCCCGACTCGCCGCGCCTGCGCGGTCAGGCCGGCGACCCCCAGCTCGCCGTCCTCGGCCAGGTGTCCCAACCCGTCGCGCAGCTCGTGCAGGGTGCTGCGGGCAGCGTCGAGGACCGTGTCGAGCGTGCCCTCGCCAGGTCGCACCTGACCGGCTGAGGCCTGCAGGCAGATGACGGTCATCGCGTGGGCCACGGTGTCGTGCAGCTCGCCCGCCAGCTCGTTGCGCTGCTCGGCGACCGCCAGGCCCACCTCCACCTCGCGCCCGCGCTCCAGCTCCACAACGGCGGCGACCAGCTCGGCCGCGCGCTGGCTCCAGCCCGCCGATACCACGCCCACGCCGACGGCGGTCCCGGTGAATGCCAGCATCGGCACGAGCGCGGCCGGGTCGGCCAGGCCACCGGGGTCGGCCCATGCGAGCAGCGCCAGGGCGCCCAGGACCACGGCGGCACCCGCGATGCGTCGCCCGCCGCGACCGTGGGCACCCACCACGTACCCACACACCAACACCGCAAGGATGGAGGTGACCATCACCGTTGGTGGGGTCAGCCACACCGCCATCACGGTCAACCCGCTCAGGGTGAGGGCGCACGCGGTCAGCGGGTGTTGCCGCCGGATGATGAGCGGGGCGGCTGCGAGCAGGGCGACCAGGACGTTGAGCAGCGCAGGCCCCTGCGCCTGTGGGGAGACCACCGATTCCACGGCGAGCACTGCACCGACTCCTGCGCCGAGCGCGATGTCTGCGACCCCCACTGGTTCCGGGAGGGCCGGGGTCCGCGCCGGCTCGCGCCAGTTCGTCTCGGACTCGTCCCGCAGCGAGCCGAGCACTCCGCGCAGCTCATCGAGGCTCGCGCGCGCCGCGCCCTCGATGTCCGCCAGCGCCCGGCGCATCTCCGCATCCTCTGCCCCCACCGCGCTCTCAGCCCGCACCGCGATCGCAGCCACCTGCTCGCTGAAGCCCCGGTACAGCAGCACCTGCAGCCGGTTGCGCTCCTCGAGCCGCGCACGGCGCACCTCCGCCCCGCGCTGCGCCTCGAGCAGGCCGGCGACCCGTCGCAACTCCCGAACCTGATCGGATCGCCCCTGCACCACTGCGCCCGCAAGCGCCGGAGCCCCCACGCACAAGAGGGAGAACATGAAGTCGTCCGGCACCGGGTGGACCCCCGGGTCCGCGACCTGGTGCGCCCATGTGAGAACCGAGGCCGCAACCAGCCCAGCACCCAGGGCGACCGGCCACCGACAGGTCAGCCCGACGAGGTAGCCGGCCACAGCCGACCCCAGGACGACAATCGGTGTGCCCACGAGGACACCACCGCGCAGCGCGTCAGCGAGCTGCAGCACGACCACACTGAGCAGCAACACGACAGCGGCGACAGCGCGGGGCATGTTCTGAGGCTAGGCGAGTGAGGATCACCGGGCATCCCTCTGGCGAGGGACGCCCGCATCCCCGCGCGACCGCAAGGCTGGTGGACATGGACACAACACGCATCGCCGTCATCGCTGCCGCCAGCGCCGTCGTCTCCTGGGCCCTGAAAGGTGTGGCCATCTGGGCCGCCGGAGGCCCCGGCAACAGCCCCCTTGAGGGGCCCCTCTTCTTCATCGGACTCGTATGCTTCGTCGTCGCGGTCTGTTCGTTCGCGATGTCCGTCGTCGGTCGACCCGAGTGGTGGGCCAAGGGTGCCGCGGTAGCTGGAGCGGTTATCACCGTCGCCGCCTTCGCTATGGTCTCTGGCCTTGCAGTGGACCAGCTCGCGACGACGGCCCATTGGGTGTGGGGCGAGATCACCCTGTGGCTGCCCGCGCTGGCCGTCCTCGCCGGCAGCTCCCGGTACGCCTCCCGGCAGTCGATGCGCACCGCCTGACGTCCCCCCGCGCCGGCGAGGGGGCACAGCCCACCCCACCGCACAATTGCTGCTCCTCGGGGCAACACTTCGCTGACTCGGGACGGAAGCCGGGCAGGCCACCTTCTCGGTGGCCGTCGGATGCGTCACAGCCGCCTGGCGCCCTCGGAATGCGAAAGCTGACTGGTGCGTCCTGGTCACCAGGCAAGCGCACCCTGCCTGCGCCCTTGACAAGAATAGTTGTCAAGGGCAGGGTGGTGACATGCAGGACGTGGAAGTCATCGAGAGCGCGGAGGCAGCCGCCGTCGCGCTGGATCCGGTTCGGGCCCTGCTACTCGGCGAGCTGGCCGTCCCGGCCTCCGCCGCCGGGCTCGCCGCCCGGGTGGGCATCGCGCGCCAGAAGGTCAACTACCACCTCAAGACGCTCGAGTCGCACGGCCTGGTGGAGCTGTCCGGCGAGCGTCGGCACGGTGGCATCACCGAGCGCGTGTTGCAGGCATCGGCGGCGTCGTACGTCGTGTCGCCGGCCGCCCTCAGTGCGTCCGCGGCCAACCCGGACGCCAACGCCGACCACCTGTCGGCGGGCTACCTCGTCGCGCTGGCCGGTCGGCTGGTGCGCGAGGTCGGCGCCCTGGCGCGCCGGGCCGGAGCTTCCGGCAAGCGCCTGCCGACCCTGACCATCGACACGCGGATCGGCTTCCGGTCAGCCGCAGACCGGGCTGCCTTCGCGGACGACCTGACCGCCGCGGTGCTCGACCTGGCCGCTCGCTACCACCACGACGACGGGCGCCCGCACCGGCTCCTCGTCGCCGCCCACCCCCTTCCTGAGGAGAACCCATGAGCACCACCCCGAACGTCCCGTACCGCTTGGAGTTCAGCGTCGAGGTCCCGGGCACCCCGGAGCAGGTCTGGCACGCCATCGCCACCGCCAAGGGCATGAGCGCCTGGTTCGCGCCGACCGAGATGGAGGAGCGCGAAGGCGGCTCCCTGCACTTCACCATGGGCCCGCAGATGGGCTCGGACGGCCAGGTCACCGCATGGGAGCCGCCGCGCCGCCTGGTCTACGAGGAGGACTGGGCCGCCCTCATGGGCAAGGACCCCGACGCTCTCAGCCCGCTGACCTCGGAGTTCCTCGTCGAGGCCCAGTCCGGCGGAACCTGCATCGTGCACGTCACCAGCAGCGGCTTCGGGACCGGCGCCGACTGGGAGTCGGAGTTCTGGGACACCATGGCCCCCGGCTGGATGCCGTTCTTCGACAACCTGCGCCTCTACCTGTCGCACTTCCCCGGCCAGGAGGCCACGCACCTGGAGGCCGCCGCCTCCCACCCCGGCGACGCGGAGGCGCTCTGGTCGACCCTGCACGACGTGCTCCGGCTGGGCGACGAGGGCGCGACGGTTCAGGTGCGCGGCGCCACCGGCACGGTCGAGCGCGTCGGTGAGCGGCAGACCCTGGTCCGGCTCACGGCGCCGGTACCCGGAATGCTCAGCGTCTTCGCGTGGGACGAGGGCGACGGCAAGGCGACGGCGGGCGTACGGGCGTACCTGTTCTCCGCGGACGCGGCGGACTACGTGCGGCGCGAAGAGTCGGCCTGGCAGGCCTGGCTGCAGGGGATCTCCGTCCCTGCCTGATCCTTACCGCTACCGAGGGCGGGCCCTGGCGATGCAGGTGCGTCACTTCAGCCGTGATACGGGCGGACCCCGCGCGTCGGGGATGGCGAGGTAGACGGGGCGCGTCGAACCGAAGCCCGAAATGGGGGTCCTCGGGAATCGCCTCCGCCCCCCTCGGTGAACAGTCAGGCCTAGGGTTCCGGCGTGGGACGCACCTACGCGGACGCCGAGCCGCCAGTCGGACCCCAGGCACAGCAACCGAGTGACGGTCCCGTCCCGCCCAAGGCAGTGTCGTGCCGACCACATGAGGCAGGGAGCCCGGCTGTGACTACTGCGGGCCATGCCTGCGCCTGTAGTTCGGCCGGCTCACGCTCGGTGCATCAGGTCCCAAGTTGCCCAAGTTGACGGTTTTCGCTGATGACCTCGCTGAAGGCCCAGATCAGGGCAACGCTGAGTGCGACCATCACCACGGCCCACCAGGTGGATTGCGGGACGAACAAGAAGTTCGACACGAGGGATATGGCGGCAATGACGATGCCAGCAATCAGGCCCCACGTGCGGACTTTCACTATCGCTGCGCCGACGATTATCGCCGCCGCGCCGATGAGCACGTGGATCCAACCCCAGGTGGTGAGGTCAAGCGCGTACACGTAGTTCGGCGCAGCAACGAAGACGTCATCCTTGCGAATGGCCGACCAGCCCTGGAGAAGCTCCAGGATGCCCACGATGACCAGCATGGCGCCGCCGAACAACGTGAGGCCCCCCGCCCACGTTGACTTCGGTCCTTCGAGGATGGCTTGTCGTTTCGCTAGGTCAGACACGGCCGGCTCCGTTCTGTCGAGGCGCTGCACGGGTGGGTCGCAATGCGGCCCTGCGACGCCAATGGAGTCTCCCGCGGAGCTCATGGAACCTTGGCGCCCGGTGTCCTGCCGCCAACGTACGGCCCGCTCGCTCAGCCGTCCTCACCCGGCACGGATGAACGACTCGAGTCCGGCGCCCCCCTCACTGCGAGTAGTAGCATGCCGAGTCCCTCGCGACTCGGCCATGCACTGCGTGACGCACGCCAGCCGGCTGGACGGGCGCTCCACAGGTGCGTCTCATCGGCACGCGTGCCGCGCGGTCGTACGCCAGGGGTGGTTGCACTGAACTCGGGACGCGTAGCGGAATCCATGTCGCCGATCCTCGAGCCGGTGCGTGCGCGGACCGCTCATCGACGGCGGGCAGATCGCCCGCCACCCGGGACAGCGCCCCACCCACTTGTCGGAGCGGGTGCCTTGGTCGGTGCTCAGCCGATAAGGGGTCCGTTGAAGGAGGGGTTTGCCGCCGCCCCGTAGGACTTCTTCTCCCGGCCGCGGTGGGAAGCACAGGTCGTACCCGCCGCCGGGCCTGCCCTTCTCCCGGTTGACTTGGTGCTCGCATTGGTGGAAACCGACCAGACACCGGACACGGCGCATGCTGCACCTCCAGCGTGACGAAGTCCGTTCATCTTCCACCGCCTCGCAGCCGACAGGCGATCCTCTGGTCATCGCTGGTGTCCGAAGCCCCTCGTGGGCAACCTAGCCCTGCGATCCGGCGGCAACAGCCTGGGCGGGGGTCACCGGGATCCGTCGTCCAACGGTCTCTGGGGAGACATGGTGAGCTGCGAGGCTGCACGCGCGATCTGGTTACGAAGTGGTGTCTTGTCCGGGTCGTCGAGCCAGCACGCCTCGACACCGTCGAGGGCGATCGCCACCATGTCCGCCCACTGGTAGCCGAAGGCCCGGGCGACGGCGTCGTACTCGTGGGCCAGGTTCAGGTCGCTGAGCGCCGGGTCGTCGGTGTTCACGGTGGCCAGCAGCCCCGCCTGCCGCATGAGCGGGTAGACATGGTCCTCGAGCCGGTCAAAGCAGCGGGCGATGACGACGTTCGAGGTGGGACAGATGGTGATGGGGAAGCGCTCCCCGGCCAGCCTTGCGGTGAGGTCGCGGTCCGCGAGGACGGGGAAGGCGTGGTCGATCCGGTCCAGTCCGAGCACCGTCAGGCAGGCGCCGACGTCAGTGGCGGTGGAGTTCTCGCCCTGGTGCCCGGTCAGCTTCAGCCCGCCTGCGTGCGCCGCCTGGTAGCCGGGCAGGAACGTGGTCGAGTCGATCCCCAGCTCGGTTGAGTCCATGCCGACGCCGATCACCCGCTCCGCCCCGGCGGCCCCCTCGCGCCGCAGCCGAACCAGGTCCTCGACGAACGCCAGCCCGGCGGCTGGTCCGAAGGCTCGGTCCATGTCCCCGATCAGCAGGCACGTCGTGCCGGTCTCGGCCTGCGCGGCGGTGATGCCTTCGTCGAGCCCGGCCAGGATCTCCTTCAGGGACGTTCCGGCGGCCAAGTGCCTGGCCGGTGTGAAGAAGCACTCGCTGTGGACCACCCCGTGGGCGGCGCTGTCCACCACGGCCTCGTAGGCCAGCCTGGTCCAGTCGGCGCGGGTCGTCAGGGTGGACTGCACCAGCCAGAAGACGTCGAGGAAGCTGTCCAGTGAGTCGTAGCTGTACAGCTCGGTGGGATCGGCGGTCGGCAGCGGGATGCCGTTCGCACCGGCCAGGTCGATCACGGTCTGCGGGCGCATCGTGCCCTCGATGTGACAGTGCAGCTCGACCTTGGGCAGGGCCTCGAGTGCGGCGCGAAGGGCCGTCATCTCGACAGTGTCGCAGCGACCCGCCCCGCGTCACCACCCTCCAGCCGGGAGGCCGCGGTTACCTTGGGGCGCGGCTGCCGACATCACCGCCTGTCGGCCAAGTTGAAGATCTACCACGGCCAGTGCCGTCGTGCGTCACTCGCCGCGTGCTGGGCTTCGTGGCGGCGACGCTGCCGTAGTGCTCGAGGTCGATGCCAAGCGGTTCAGCTACGACCGGCAGCGGTTGCGGCGTGCGCGCTCACGGTAACCGGACGGGTATCCGGCTCCGTCAGAAGGAGAGCATTCCGCTGACGAGGGCCTGCCAGGTCACCGGTCCGACGATGCCGTCGACCGTCACGGTCGCGATGTCGGTGTGCAAGGCCTGCTGGAAGCCTCGAACCGCGGCCTCGGTGAGCGGTCCGAACTTGCCGTCCACGGCCGGGCCCTGGCTGGGGTCACCAGACAGGTTGCGGAACTGGAACTCCTCCTGCACGCCACGTACCGCATCACCGGTGCTCCCTCGCCGCACGGTGATGATCAGGGCCCTCCACGTGTGCTGGCCGAGGACTCCGTCGACCGCGAGGCCCTTCTCCTGCTGGAACGCCCTGACCGCGGTCTCTGTCAGCGGCCCGAAGCTGCCGTCCACCACCACGCTGTGGCCGCGGGCCCGCAACAGGTGCTGCAGGGTTCGTACCGGATGCTCACGATCGCCCCGACGCACCTGCGGCCACGGGCTGATGACACCTGACATGACACGCTCCTCCCCACTTCCGGGCCAACGGACCCCCGCCGTCCCCGACCACCATCGCGCCACCCCGGCCGAGACGTCAACCGCAACCAGACACCGCTGCGCGAAGCAGCGTCTCTGCGCCCGATGCGCTCGGGTTGTCTGGCTCGATGCTGGAAGCGATGCCCGGCTTGTGCCGCCAACCCGGGGGAGTCACCGTGTCGTGGGACGCGGGTTCTCCGTTGGCTCGTCACTGCGAGCGATTTGGTGCCTTTGGGGCGGGAGGATGGGTCATGGCTGAGACACCGCATGAGGAAGTGGAGCGCAAGTACACGGTGGGCGCCGGCACGGCCGTTCCTGACCTCACAGGGGTGGACGGTGTTGCGAAGGTTGGTGTCGCCGTCGAGGCCGACCTGGCTGCGACCTACTTCGACACGGCGGAGCTTTCTCTGGTGCAGCGGGGGTTCACCCTCCGCCGCCGGGAGGGCGGGGCTGACGAGGGATGGCACCTGAAGGAGCCCTCGGGCCCTGATGCTCGATCCGAGACCCGCCTGCCGTTGGGGCGTGCCGTCCACACCGTCCCCAAGCGGTTGCGCAGCGCCGTGGGGCACCTGACCGGGGGTCGGCCCCTGGTTCCGGTGGCCCGGATCTGCACCCACCGCACGGAGGTCGCCCTCGTCGGCGATGACGGCACCGAGATTGCCGTCATCGCCGACGACGACGTGCACGCGACACGGCTGTTGGCACCGCCGCTCGCTCTGCACTGGAGGGAGTGGGAGGTCGAGCTCGCCGGCGCCCCGTCGGACCTGCTCGAGCGCATCGAGGCCGAGCTCCTGGGCGCCGGCGCCCGCCCGGGCGTCGTGTCATCAAAGCTCGCCCGGGCACTCGCCGAGGAGTCACCTGGCCACGGGCCTTCACCCGGCGGGGTCGCTCTCTCCCGCCGCTCCACGGTGCAGGACCTCCTGACGGCCTATCTCGCTGAGCACCTCGTGGTCCTCAAGGAGCATGATGCGGGGTTGCGGGGTGAGACCGTCCACCGGCTGCGCATCGCGGCCCGCAGGCTCCGCTCTGCCCTGACGACCTACCGACCGATGTTCGTACCCGGCGCCGTCGACGCCCTGCGCGAGGAGCTTCGCTGGCTGGGCGGCGCGCTCAGCGAAGCCCGCGACTCGGAGGTCCTGCGTGGCCACCTCGACGCACTGGTCACGGACGAACCACCCGCCACGGCCCACACCAGGCTGCGCGAGCGCATCGACAACGACCTCGACCAGGCGCACCGGGCCGCTCGCGCGGCCGCCGTCGAAGCTGTCTCCAGTGAGCGCTACCGGCGGCTGGTCCGCTCCCTCGACGCCGTCACCGAAGCCCCGCCGCTGCGCCCCAGGGCCTCCAAGCGCGCCCGAAAGGCATTACCCAGACTCCTCGAGCGCGACGCTCGGCGCCTGCGGCGCGCTGCGAAGGCAGCGCGTCGAACCCACGGCCCCACGACCCGCGAAGAGGCGCTCCACGAGGTACGCAAGAAGGCCAAGCGGCTGCGCTACGCAGCCGAGTCCGCCACACCGGTGCTGGGCAAGCGCGGCAAGCGGCTGGCCCAGCGCGCCAAGAAGGTCCAGGACGCGCTGGGCGCCCATCAGGACACCGTGGCGTCGCGGGCATGGTTGGAGGAGCTGGCTGCACGCGCCGATCGCGATCCCGCCGTCGCGTTCGGCGCCGGCCGGCTGCACGCACGCGAAGAACAACGCGCAGAGGCGGCCGAGCGCGCCTACGAAAAGGCCTGGGGACAGCTCCCACGCAAGCACGTCGACCGCTGGGTCACAGACACATCAACCTGAGAGCCGGCGAGGTCCGGTTCGCGAGCCGGCACGTGACGGGCGGTCACGGCATCCCGCGTGGCAGCCTCCGACCGACAACAGCGCCGACCAGGTCCTCCTCCAAACCAAACCCACCCAGTCCATGCGTGTGCGTCTCTGCGCCGCGCGAGCACCGGCGGTCGACGATCACTTCCGCCGAGGAGGTCATGCAACGTGCGCCTCGCTACACGGCGTGGAGCTCGCCGACGATAGTGATGATGAGAGACGTGTGTTGTGTGGGGTCAGGAGCGAAGACACGAGCCGTTGGACTGCTTCCGGCCTCGTAGTACAGGCTGACCGGCGCGGTCACATGGCCAAGGTCGGGATGGGTCTTGGTCACGAAGTACGACACTCCGTTGCCTTCAAGGACGATGGTGTCGTGGGTCTGGCCGAGCTGGCCGAGACACTCGTGATCAGCAGACGCTTGCCGGCGGGAACCGCCGGAAACGTGAACTGGCATTGGCTGCCTGGGCACGTCGCCGAGTCGGCAACGGCGGCGGTGGCTTGGTACGGCTCGCCTGGCCTGCTCATGTCGCAACAGGCTACTCCCGCGCTGCCCGGACGGTGGCGGCCCCGCGGCGAACGCCAACAGCATCCGCGACGCCCTGATTGTGGCTCGTGCTCAACGAGGAGGACACTTTCGTAGTGCGTCATGGCCGCGAGTCGACCGTCCAGACGGCGGCAATCGCGCGAGCGCCTGACGCTGATGGCGTGTCGTCCTCCGGACCTACCGACCATGGGGCTCGACACATCTGATGCCGGATCATCCTGTGTGCTCTGTGGTTCGACATTGGTCGGCGTGGGCGTCGGAGGGTTGGTCAGGCGAGGCGGGCCTGGTGGGCGAGGATGACTGCTTGGACTCGGTCGCGCACCTGGAGCTTTCGCAGGATGTGCGCGACGTGGGTGCGGACGGTGTTTTCGGTGAGGTACAGCTCGGCCGCGATCTCGAGGTTGGATAGGCCTCTGGCCATGACACGGAGCACCTCGAGCTCGCGCTCGGTGAGTTGTTCGAGCTGTGGCACGCGTGCCGGCCGTTGACCGACGTAGGACGCAACCAGACGCTTCACGACGGTAGGCCCGAGTGCGGATCCGCCGATGGCGCAGTCCTTTACGGCGCGGATCAAGTCGCGTGGCGGGGTGGTCTTGAGAAGGAAGCCCGCCGCCCCCGCCCGCAGTGCCCCGAGCACATAGTCGTCGACGTCGAACGTGGTCAGGACCAGCGCACGGGCCTGCGGTAGGGCCTGCGCCAGTCTGGCGATCGCGGTGATGCCGTCCACGCCGGGCATCTCGATGTCCATCAGGACCACGTCGGGGCGGGTCCGACGGGCCAGGACGACTGCGGCGGCCCCGTCATCGGCCTCGCCGACCACCTCGATCTCGTCGTCTGAACCGAGCACGCTCGCCAGTCCGGCCCGCAGCATCGCGTGGTCGTCGACGAGCAGGACCCGGACCGTCACGACGCGACCTGCTGCCGTGCGCCTGTTGCGGCATGCGGCAGCACCGCGCTGACCGCGAATCCACCTTGCGGGGTGGGGCCGACACTGAAGGTGCCCCCGGCCGCGGTGACCCGGTCCTCCAAGCCGGCCAGCCCATACCCGAGGCCGGCGGGCGCCGGAGCGGGACCGTTGTCGGTGACCTCGACCCGGGTGCGAACGGGATCGCTGACGACCAGGACTGCTGCGGTCGCGCCCGGAGCATGTTTGAGCACGTTGGTCAGGGCCTCCTGCACGAGGCGGTGGACCGTGGGCAGCAGGTGGTCCGGTGGCCGCCCCGCCGTCTCGAGCGAGACAGTGAGCCCAGCGCTGCGCAGCCGGCCGACAGTGTGGGCGACGTCGCCCCATGGAGGAGCCGGTGCTTGGCCCCACCCTGAAGCATCGAGCTCGGCGAGCGCGGCTGCCACGGTCTCGTCGATGGCCCGCAGCCCGGCCCGCGTGGCGTCGGGGTGGCGAGGCCAGGCGAGCTCGGCGGCGCCGGCTTGAACCGCGACCAGGCTCACCGCGTGCGAGACGACGTCGTGCAGCTCGCGGGCCACCTCGCGTCTGGTGGCGGTCGTGGCAGCCTCCCGGGCGGTCGTGACCTGCGCCTGGTGTCTGTCGGCGCGGTGCTGGGAGGCCGCCCGAGAACGACGAGCACGACCGACGACGGAGGCGGCCAGGGCCACGATGGACAGCACGACGATGTTGATGGGGCCGTTGGTGGGGTCGTGCGCGTAGCGGCTGCCCACGGCGCAGCCGAGCAGCACCCCGGCACACGCAACACACAGCGGTGTGGGTTTCTGCTCCAGGAGACTCCACAGCAGCAGGCCAACAATGAGGGGGAAGGAGAACCCGTCACCCACCGGCGCGTCCAAGACGACCCCGAGCATCAGAATGGTTGCGCCGGCGAGGGCGGTGAGGACGGGCACGAGTCGACGGGTGAGAACGGTCAGAGCCAGTAGTGCGCTCATCAGCCACGAGGCCGGGCGCTCCGTATCCGCGACGAGGGCGTTCTCAACGGCGATCAGCGCCCACAAGGCGAGGACCGTCGCGACGTCCAAGCGTGACAGAGGGTGCAACGGCGAGGACGTCGCGGTGGTCGGCTTGCCGATCACGGGATCCTCACCCCGTGCGTTGCCGTCGGAGTCGATGAGCCCGAGCTGACGGCGCAGCTCGGCCATCGCCGTGCGCGACTCCGCCTGGATCGCGACCAGACCCGGCCGCGGGTCGTCGGCCTCGTCCGCGCCGGCGACCAAGGACCTGACGGCGCGAAGGGACCGCCGCACCGAGCGGTCGATCTCGTTCGACAGGCGAACCCGCTCGTCCTCGACGGCGCGTCTGGCGGCCTCGCTCGGCCGCACTGCGACGACCTGCCGCTCGCGTTGACGAGCTCGGTGGGAGCGAACCACCGAGCGCCACACCAGTCGGGCAAGGAGGAACAAGAACGAGAGAAGAACCCCCACGAACAGCAGATCGGCCCAGGTGCGGCCCGCTTGGGTTGCGACCGCCGCCGCGACAGCGAAGGCCACGGCCACGAGGCCGACCTCCGACAGGTGTCGCAGACGCATACCTGACAGCGTGCCACCGTGAGAGTGGCCGGCGCCTCGTCCGCAGGGACGAGAACACATCATCCGCCTGGCGTGGGATCTCGTCTGCGAACGGGACGTGCTGACCCGGGCTGGGCGACAGCGTGGTGGCACCCACCCCACCCGGGGCCGGGATGACAAGGAGGACCTCATGTCCAAGCCGCTCACCGCCCTCGCGCTCCTTGGCGCGGCCGGCATCACGACGACCGCGCTCACCGACGCCGTGACCGTCGCCCTCACCGGCGAGCCCAGCTTCGCCAGCGACGAGCACGGCGTCACTGCGCCGTTCGTGCTGTCCGGTCTGGTACATGTGGGCGCGTATGTCACCTTCGCCACCGTCCTGCACAGCTGGCGCGCCCAGATCGACGGTGCAAGCCGTTTCCGCCGCGCGGTCCGGGTGGTCCTCACCATCACGCTCGCGGTACTGGCCCTCACGTTGCTGATCGGGACCGGCGTCGCCGTCGCGACGGGCGAGGTGCCCGACAACGCCGTGTTCGAAGCCGTTGCGGGGATCGCGTTCCTGCTCATGTTCGTGGCAAGCCTGGCACTGGGCATCACACTGCTGCGCCGACCGCAGCTGCGGCTCGCCGCGCGGACACTCACCGGCATCATTGCCGCCCTCGGGTTGACCATCCTGCTCGGCGCCACAGGCAGCCCATGGGCGCACCCGGCCTACGTGGAGGTCCTCGCCGCCTTCGGGCTGGCGTTCGTCGCCCTGGCGCCCCGGCACGTCCACGAGGCCGACGAAACCACCGACGTGGAACCCACAACGCACCAACCGCGCCCGGCCAGGAACCCCGCATAAGGGCCGACCCCGGCGGACCCCGGCGTCCCAGTGGCAGTGATGAGCGCCCACTTCCAACGCGCGTCAGTCCGCCGCCTGTCCACTCTTCCCACGAGTGGCCGTTCCAGATGTGGTGATCCGTGATCGTGACATCTCCGCGCTGTGATGGTGCCATGGCGACAGTGAACTGATCGCGTTCCGGCCGCCTCGAACACTTCGCAGGAAGGGCGTGCCCATGAGATGTGAACGCTGCCGAGCCGAAGCGACGTCCACCGGGCCCCAGGGTGAGCGGCTCTGCGACAAGCACTACAACCCGACGATGGCTGCCGCCCCGGCGTTGGCCAGCACCGGCACTACTGCCGACGCTGTGGGCGCAATGATCGTGGCAGGCGGCGTCGCGTCCCAAGTGCATGGGGGGCACGTGGCGGTCACCCGCCGCCGGCGCCTCTGGCAGCGGATCCGACGAACGTTCGCACGCTGACCTCCCGTTCCCACCGCCCAGAACAGCACAAGGCGTTCCATCTCGTGACACTCGCCAAATGGGCGTCGACCTGATCGCGTGAGGAGCACTTGCGCGTCGATGTCATCCCAAGCGCCCTGGCCGCCCTGGCCGCCCTGGCCGCCCTGGCGTGACACTGCCATCGGCACTCGCTCACGGCACACGCGCGGACATCGACCTGCGTCTCAGCCGCCTGGCGACCTTCCTGACGACGGCACGAGCACGCGGCGCGATGGCTGCACCTCGTGAGCCGGCGGATGATGGTGGGGTGGCGTCAGACTCGAATCCGCGGGTCAGGAGGATCGCGCAGGTTGATCGCGTATGGGTGGCGGAGACACTCGTGCAGGAGTGGCCGTCGACGTCCGTGGTGCGCCGAGGTGAGCTCGTCGATGCCGCCGGGCTAGCGGGCTACCTGGCCCGCTGGGGTCGGCGCGTCGGGCTGGTCATGGTGGACATCAAGGACCGCTGAGTACGAGGTCGTCGCCACCGCAGTGCGGATCGAGCACGAACTCGAGTTCGAGCTGCTCTTTGGAAACCTGACCTCGCGTCGGGCACACCGCCGCGACGAGGCTGAACTCGAGAGCGTCGCGGATGACTTCTCGATCGTCGGCCCACTGACCATGGTGCGCGTCAGTCGCTGAGCGCAGGAGCGTGCAGCGGGGACCGGAGGTCTCGTCGAACCGGGCAACCAGTCCGGTCAAGTCCGCTGGGGTGGTGTACGAGGTTGATCCTTCGGTTGGGCGTGTGGGTCAGGCCGTGAGGGCCTGAAGCTCAAGGTCGGTGCTCACCTCCTCGGCGGCGGTGTCGACGGCTTGGGCGCGGGCCAGGACGTCGAGTCCGAGGTAGCGGCGGCCTTCGGCCCACTCGTCGTGTTGCTCGGCCAGGACAGCGCCGACGAGACGGATGATGCTGGCCCGGTCGGGGAGGATCCCGACCACGTCGGTGCGGCGACGGATCTCCCGGTTGAGCCGCTCGTTGGGGTTGTTGGACCAGATCTGACGCCACACCTCCTTCGGGAACGGCGTGAACGCGAGGATGTCGGCGTGGGCGCCTTCAAGGTGCTGCGCGACCGCGGGCAGCTTGCCCGCCAGGGCGTCAACGACACGG
>NZ_BAABGM010000025.1:0-149323 GCF_039541575.1 Fodinibacter luteus
ACCCCCGCCAGCCACCCCTGGAACGCCACCACCGGCCCCACCACACCACCAGACGCGGCGGCGTCCCCGCCGGACGGCACGGCATCCGTCACCGGCCGCGGCACACCACTCCCCGGGCTGCCGCCCGGACCCTCACACCCCAGTTCCCCCGCCATGAGAAAACCGTACAGGTGTCCACCGACACCACACCTGAACCCGCCACCCCAGCTGTAGACGACGACAACCAACCGCCCGCCCTGTGGACGAACCAGCGAGAAGTTCGCGCGCCAGCCGCCCGATCCGCACCCGGCGAACACCCCGGGGACGCCACCAGGACGCCCCGAGGACGGCGCGAGGACACCCGGTGGACACCCGCGACCCACCCCCTCCAGCGACGTACGATGGAGAACGCTGCGCCCGCGGCACCGCGACCGCACTCGGCGGCCCCACCTCGGCACAGCACGACAACCCTCCTCCGCCGACCGACCAGGGTGACCAGACCAGTGAGCAGCAAGTCCGTCCGCACGCTCGACCGCGTGGTGATCCGCTTCGCCGGCGACTCCGGTGACGGCATGCAGCTCACCGGCGACCGGTTCACGAGCGACACCGCGACGATGGGCAACGACCTGTCGACGCTGCCCAACTTCCCCGCCGAGATCCGCGCCCCCCAGGGCACCCTGCCCGGCGTCTCGAGCTTCCAGCTGCACTTCGCCGACCACGACGTCCTCACCCCCGGCGACGCCCCCGACGTCCTCGTCGCGATGAACCCCGCCGCCCTCAAGGCCAACCTCTCCGACCTCCCCCGGGGCGCGACGGTCATCGTCAACACCGACGAGTTCACGACGCGCAACCTGGCCAAGGTCGGCTACGCCCAAAGCCCCCTGGACGACGGCACCCTCGACTCCTTCCACGTCCACCCGCTGGCCCTGACGAGCATCACCGTCGAGGCCCTCGCCGCGTTCGACAGCCTGAGCCGCAAGGAGAAGGAGCGCGCGAAGAACATGTTCGCGCTCGGCCTCCTGTCGTGGATGTACACCCGCCCCACGACGGGCACCGAGGCCTTCCTCACGAAGAAGTTCGGGGCCCGACCCGAGATCCTCGCGGCCAACCTCGCCGCCCTGCGCGCCGGCTGGAACTACGGCGAGACCACCGAGGACTTCGCCTCCTCGTACGTCGTCGCGCCCGCGAAGATGCCCCCCGGCACCTACCGCAACGTCACCGGCAACACCGCCCTCGCGCTCGGCCTCGTCGCGGCCGCGCACCGAGCGGGGCTCCCGCTCGTGCTCGGCTCGTACCCCATCACCCCTGCATCCGACGTCCTCCACGCGCTGGCCGCCCTGAAGCGCCACGGCGTGACGACCCTTCAGGCCGAGGACGAGATCGCCGGCATCGGCATCGCCCTCGGCGCGAGCTTCGGCGGCGCGATCGGAGTCACGACGACGTCCGGCCCCGGCGTGGCCCTCAAGTCGGAGACGATCGGCCTGGCCGTCTCCCTCGAGCTGCCGCTCGTCATCGTCGACGTGCAGCGCGGCGGCCCGTCCACCGGCCTGCCGACCAAGACCGAACAGGCCGACCTCCTCCAGGCGATGTTCGGCCGCAACGGCGAGTCCCCGGTGCCGATCGTCGCCCCGCGCACCCCTGCCGACTGCTTCGACGCCGCGATGGATGCCGTGCGCATCGCCACGACGTACCGCACCCCCGTCTTCCTCCTGTCCGACGGCTACCTCGCGAACGGCTCCGAGCCGTGGAGCGTGCCGGGCGTCGAGGACCTCCCCGACCTCCACGTCGCGTTCGCGAACGCGCCCAACGGCACCGACCCCAAGGGCGAGCCGACGTTCCACCCGTTCCTGCGCGACGAGCAGACCCTCGCCCGGCCGTGGGCGGTGCCCGGCACCCCGGGCCTCGAGCACCGCATCGGCGGTATCGAGAAGGCCGACGTCACCGGCAACATCTCCTACGACCCCGACAACCACGACCGGATGACCCGGTTGCGCCAGGCCAAGGTCGACGGCATCACGGTGCCCGACCTCGAGGTCGACGACCCGACGGGTGACGCCCGCGTGCTCGTGCTCGGCTGGGGCTCGACCTACGGCCCGATCGCGGCCGCGACGCGCGTCGTGCGCAACGCCGGCCAGGCCGTCGCCCGCGCCCACCTGGGCCACCTCAACCCCTTCCCGAGGAACCTCGCGAAGGTCATCCACGACTACGACCGGGTCGTCGTGCCCGAGATGAACCTCGGACAGCTCGCGCTGCTGCTGCGGGCCGAGTTCCTCGTCGACGTCCGGTCGCACACCTCGGTGCGCGGCCTGCCGTTCTCCACGGTCGAGCTCGCCGACGTCATCTCCACCACCCTCGAGGAGCTCTCGTGACCAGCGTGGACATCGGGATGCCGGTCAGCGGCCTCCAGTCCGTCCCCCACCTCCCCGACGAGGCCGGGAAGCAGACCAAGCGCGACTTCACCTCCGACCAGGAGGTGCGCTGGTGCCCGGGCTGCGGCGACTACGTCATCCTCGCGGCGGTGCAGTCCTTCCTGCCCGAGCTGGGCCTGAGGCGCGAGAACATCGTCTTCGTCTCCGGCATCGGCTGCTCGTCGCGCTTCCCGTACTACCTCGACACCTACGGCATGCACTCGATCCACGGCCGCGCGCCGGCCATCGCCACCGGCCTCGCGACGAGCCGCGCCGACCTGTCGGTGTGGGTCGTCACCGGCGACGGCGACGCCCTCTCGATCGGCGGCAACCACCTCATCCACGCCCTGCGGCGCAACGTCAACATGACGATCCTGCTCTTCAACAACCAGATCTACGGGTTGACCAAGGGGCAGTACTCCCCCACGTCGCGGGTCGGGCAGGTCACGAAGTCGACCCCGGCCGGCTCGGTCGACACCCCGTTCAACCCGGTGTCCCTGGCGCTCGGCGCCGAGGCGACCTTCGTCGCGCGGGCGATGGAGTCCGACCGCGCCGAGCTGACCGGCATCCTCAGGGCCGCCGCCGAGCACCGCGGTACCGCGCTCGTCGAGATCTACCAGAACTGCCCGATCTTCAACGACGGCGCGTTCGAGGTGCTCAAGGACCGCACCCAGCAGGAGGCCCGCATCGTGCGCCTGCGCTCCGGCGAGGCGGTGACCGTCGGGGCCGAAGGCGACCGCCGGGTGCTCGTCCGCAAGGGCTCGGGCACCATGAAGTTCGTCGCCGAGGCCGAGGCCGCCACCGGTGAGTCGGGCGCCGTCGTCGTCCACGACCCCACCCTCGACGACCCGTCCCAGGCGTTCCAGCTCTCGCGGCTCGACACCCCCGAGATGACGCACGTCCCCATGGGGATCTTCCGCCAGGTCTCCCGCCCGACGTACGACGACCTCGTCCGCGACCAGGTCGAGGCGGCGGTGAGCACCGCGGGCGGGCCCGCCACCGACGCCGACCTCGCCGAGCTGCTGCGCGGACGCGACACCTGGACCGTCGGGTGAGCCCGCCCCCGTCGGGCTCGACCACGGCGGGCGGCGACGAGGCGGAGGTCAGGCGAGGTACGGCATACGGCTTCCTCGCCTACGGCATCTGGGGTGCCTTCCCGATCTACTTCGCCGCGCTCGCGCCGTCGGGGGCGTGGGAGATCCTCGCCCACCGCATCGTGTGGACGCTCGTCGTGTGCGCCCTCGCCCTCGCCGTATTGCGCGACGTCGCCTGGGTGCGGCCCTTCGCACGCAACCGCCGGCTCGTCCTCGGCATCACCGCGGCCGCACTCGTGCTCTCGCTCAACTGGGTCGTCTACGTCTACGCCGTGCTCACGGAGCGCACCTACGAGGCGGCGCTCGGGTACTTCCTCAACCCGCTCATCACCATCGCCCTCGGGGTGCTCGTGCTCCGCGAGCGGCTGCGGCCCCTGCAGTGGGCGGCGGTCGGCATCGGCCTCCTCGCGGTCGTCGTCATGGCCGTCGGTGGCGGCGCGTTCCCGTGGATCGCCGTCGTGCTCGCCCTGTCGTTCGGCACGTACGGCCTCGTGAAGAAGAAGGTCGGCAGGTCGCTCGACGCGCTGCACTCCCTCGTCGCGGAGACCGCGGTCATGACCCCGTTCGCGGTGGCGATCCTCACGGTCCTCCTCGTCACCGGGGGGACGACCTTCCTCGGGCACGGTGGCGCGCACACCGCGCTGCTCGTCGCCTCGGGGGTGGTGACCGCGGTGCCGTTGCTCTTCTTCGCGGCCGCGGCCCGGCGCATCCCCCTCGTGACGATCGGCCTCCTGCAGTTCATCACCCCGGTCCTCCAGCTCGTCGTGGGGGTCGTCGTCCTCGACGAGACCGTCTCCACGCCGCACTGGGTCGGCTTCGGCATCGTCTGGGTCGCCCTCGTCGTGCTCACCGTCGACTCGCTGCGCGCGGCACGCACGACACGGAGCGAGCGCCGCGCCCTCGAGCCGGACGAGCCGAACGTCCCGGAGGTGGCCGAACCCTGCCCATGAGCGCCGAACCTGCCCTTCGGCACTCAACGGGCACACCCCCACTCAACCCGACACGTGTTGTCCTGCAAGGCTGGGGCTCATCGGGTGACCCGAAACACCCCGGGTGCCGCGCGGCGGCTCAGCCGGAGTCCGGGTCCGAGGGTCGGCGGCGCAGGATGCCGTCGAGCTCGTCGATGGCGGCCTGTTGTTCCACGAGCAGCGCACGCAGGTGCTCGACCCGCTGGCGGGTGTCGTCGCCCGGCTCGACCCGACGCGGCGGCTTGGGGGCGAGGAAGAGGTTGGCGAGGTAGCCCGTGAAGGTGCCGAAGATGCCGACCCCGATGACGATGACGAGGGCGCCGAGGAAGCGGCCACCGGTGGTCACGGGGAACTGGTCGCCGTAGCCCACGGTCGAGATCGTCACCATGACGTACCAGATGGCGTCGGACGCCGTCGTGATGTTCGCGTCCGGTGCGCCCTGCTCGAGGGCGAGCATCCACAGGCTGCCGAACTCGAGCACGAGGATGCCCATGAGGAGCAGGGTGAGCAGGGCGCTGCCGGCCCGGTTGCGCATCAGCCGGTTGCCGATGACCCGGATGCCGTTCGCCCGCAGCAGCCGGAACACCCGCACGAGGCGGAAGATGCGCAGGATCTTCAGCTGCTGGACCGGCAGGCTCGCGAGCAGGTCGGCCCAGCCGTGCTGCCGCACGAGGTAGTCCGACCGGGACGGCGCCGAGAGGAGCCGGTAGAGGAAGTCGACGAAGAGGATGACGGTCAGCACGACGTTCATGACGAGCAGGACCGTGTCCAGGCTCGGGTCCCGCACGGCGTAGATGAGCACGAGGTTGAGGATCGACAGCACGGAGACGGCGCCCACGAAGATCTCGTAGCCGATGTCCTTGAGCTCGTTCGCGCCCGCCTTCGGTGGGGTCATTCTCGCCGCCCTCGCCTGTGCTCGCGGGCCGCCGCTCGTCGGCACCCGCCGGGACGATCGTCCCCGCGGTGGCGGCCCGTCGGCATCACCCGGGAGGGGTGGACGTCCCGTCGCAGCCGTGACGGCGGTCCCCCCGGCGGCCTGGCGGTCCCGGCGTCCGAGCGGTCCCGGCAGGGCGACCGGGCCCGGGCGCTCGACGGCGCCCGGGCCCAGCCTCTCCCCGCCGGGGTCAGGGGTGCAGGTCGAAGCGGTCGAGCTCCATGACCTTGGCCCACGCGGCGACGAAGTCGCGGACGAACTTCTCCCCGGCGTCCTCGCTCGCGTAGACCTCGGCGATCGCGCGCAGCTGCGAGTGCGAGCCGAAGACGAGGTCGACCGCCGTCGCCTGCCACCTCACCTCGCCCGTCGCGACGTCACGGCCGTCGTAGACGTTCTCGGTGGACTTCGAGACCGACCACTCGGTGCCCGGCGCGAGGAGAGTGCGGAAGAAGTCGTTCGTCAGCTGGCCCCTGCGCTCGGTGAGCACGCCGAGGTCGGAGTCGCCCGTGTTCGCCCCCATCGCCCGCATGCCGCCGACGAGCACGGTCATCTGCGGGGCCGACAGGTTGAGCAGGTTCGCCCGGTCGAGCAGGAGCGTCTCGGGGGAGAGCTTCTCGCCGGGGCGCAGGTAGTTGCGGAACCCGTCGGCCCGCGGCTCGAGCACCCGGAAGGACTCGGTGTCGGTCAGCTCCTGGGTGGCGTCGGTGCGCCCGGGGCGGAACGGCACGGTCACCTCGTGGCCCGCGTCGCGGGCCGCCTGCTCGACCGCGGCCGAGCCGGCGAGCACGATGAGGTCGGCGAGCGAGATCTTCGCCCCGCCCTGCGCGTCGAAGTCCGCCTTGACCCGCTCGAGCGCACCGAGCACGGTGTCGAGCTCGGCGGCGTCGTTGGACTCCCAGCCACGCTGCGGCTCGAGCCGGATCCGGGCGCCGTTCGCGCCGCCGCGCTTGTCGGTGCCGCGGAAGCTGGCCGCCGAGGCCCACGCCGTGCGCACGAGCTGCTGCACGCTCAGGCCGGCGCCGAGGACGGCCTCCTTGAGGGCGGCGACGTCGGCGTCCGAGACGAGCTCGTGGTCGACGGGCGGCACGGGGTCCTGCCAGAGCTGCGGCTCCGGCACCCACGGGCCGAGGTAGCGCTCGATCGGGCCCATGTCGCGGTGGAGGAGCTTGTACCAGGCCTTGGCGAAGGCGAGCCGGAACTCCTCGGGGTTCTCGTGGAAGCGGCGGGAGATCTTCTCGTACTCGGGGTCGAAGCGCAGGGCGAGGTCCGAGGTGAGCATCCGCGGCTCGCGCCGGCGAGTGGCGTCGTGCGCGCCGGGCACCATGTCCGAGCCGGCGCCGTTCCTCGGGCTCCACTGGTGGGCACCGGCCGGGGACTTCGTGAGCTCCCAGTCGTAGGCGAACAGGATGTGGAAGAACTCGTTGTCCCACCGGGTCGGGTGGTAGGTCCACGTGACCTCGAGGCCCGAGGTCATCGTGTCGTCGCCCTTGCCGGTGCCGTACGACGACTTCCAGCCCAGGCCCTGGTGCTCGACCGGGCAGCCCTCGGGCTCGGGCCCGACGAGGTCGGGGTCGCCCGCGCCGTGCGTCTTGCCGAAGGTGTGGCCGCCGGCGATGAGCGCGACGGTCTCCTCGTCGTTCATGGCCATCCGGGCGAAGGTCTCGCGGATGTCGCGCGCCGACTTCACCGGGTCGGGCTCGCCGTTGGGACCCTCGGGGTTGACGTAGATGAGCCCCATCTGCACGGCGCCGAACGGGCTCGCCAGCTCGCGGTCGCCGCTGTAGCGGGCGTCGCCGAGCCACGCGTCCTCGGAGCCCCAGAACACCTCCTCCGGCTCCCAGACGTCGCGCCGGCCGAAGGCGAACCCGAAGGTCTCGAAGCCCATGTCCTCGAGGGCGACGTTGCCGGCCAGGACGAGGAGGTCGGCCCACGAGACCTTCTGGCCGTACTTCTGCTTGACCGGCCACAGGAGACGGCGGGCCTTGTCGAGGTTGGCGTTGTCGGGCCAGCTGTTGAGGGGCGCGAAGCGCTGCTGCCCGTCACCGGCCCCGCCGCGCCCGTCCCAGATGCGGTAGGTGCCGGCGGCGTGCCAGCTCATCCGGATGAAGAGCGGGCCGTAGTGCCCGAAGTCGGCCGGCCACCAGTCCTGCGAGGTCGTCATGACCTCGACGATGTCGCGCTTGAGGGCCTCGACGTCGAGCTCGGCGACCTGCGCCGCGTAGTCGAAGTCGGCGTCGAGCGGGTTGGTGGCGGGCGAGTGCCGGTGCAGCACCGACAGGTCGATCTGGTTCGGCCACCAGTCCTGGTTCGTCCTGGGCCGGTGGGGGTTCGGGGTGGGGGCGTCGATCGCCGGGTTCTCGCTCTCGCTCCCCTGGTCCGTCACGCCGTTGGTGGTCACGTCGCTCACGTCGCTCTCTCCTGTTCGTTGTGCGTCGGTCGGTGGGTTCGTCGGGTCTCGGGTGGTGGGATGCCGGTCAGCTCGTCGGGTGGCCCCCGCACCGGGCGCACAGGCCCCAGTAGACGACCTCGGCCTCGTCGATGCGAAAGCCCACGTCGTCGGATGCCGTGAGGCAGGGGGTGTGCCCCACCGCGCAGTCGACGTCGGCGATCGCGCCGCACGAGCGGCAGACCGCGTGGTGGTGGTTGTCACCGACCCTGCTCTCGTACCGGGCAACGGACCCCGCCGGCTGGATCCGCCGGAGCAGTCCCGCGCTCGTGAGCGCCCGGAGCACGTCGTAGACGGCCTGGTGCGACACCTCGCCGAGGTCGCTGCGGACGAGGTCGATGACGACGTCGGTCGTCGCGTGCGGGTGCTCGCGGACGGCGGAGAGCACGGCCACCCGGGGCCGGGTCACCCGCAGCGACGCGTCGCGCAGCACCTGCTCGACGTCGGGGGTGTGAGGCACGCCTGCAGTCTGGCGGCAGATCTGGAACGAGTCAAGAGTTAACGCGGCACGGCATCCCGCGGCTCGAGGACGACGACGGCCGTCTCGGACGACCGCCTCGCGGCCAGCGCGTCGAGGCCCTCGTCGATCTCGCGCCACCGCGCCCAGAGGCGCTCGCGCTCGGCGCCGTGCGCCGCACGGCCGGTGACCTGCCGGACCTCGCCCCTGAGGACGACCTCGGCGTCGGGATGGGCCCGCAGGTTGAGCCACCACGCGGGCTCCCCCTCGGCCCACCCGTTCATGGCGAGGGTGACCAGGTCGGGGCCGTCCTCGTAGTACCCGAGGATGACGCTGCGTGGCTGCCCGGAGCGCCGGCCGGTCGTCGTGAGGCGCAGGGTGCCCCAGCGGCCGGGCCGAGGCCGCCACAGGCCGAGCCGCCCGCGGGTGCCGCGGTAGATCGCACGGTGCACGTACCAGGCCGTGACGACGAACCAGCGCGGCGGCATCCGGGGTGCTCGAGCTCGCTCGTCCGACATGGGCCGCCACCTCCGATCGGCCCGACCCTAGACCGTCGGGCCTGCCGGGGGAAGCCGCACAGGCCCCGGGCCGCTCAGTCGCCGAGGAGGTGGCGCACGTGCGCGTTCGTGAACACGCGGCCCGGGTCGAGGCGCTCGCGCACGGCCCGGAAGGGCTCGAACCGCGGGTAGAGGTCGCGCAGCCGCTGGGCCCCGAGGGTGTGCACCTTGCCCCAGTGCGGCCGCCCCGCGTGCTCGGCGACGATCGCCTCGAACGCGGCGAAGAGCGGGGCCGGGTCCATCCGGTGGTACTGGTGCACGGCGACGTAGCCGCTGTCCCGCTCGAACGCCGTCGAGAGCCACACGTCGTCGGCGCCGACGAAGCGCAGCTCGACCGGGAACGGCACGGGGGCCCGGGTGCGCTCGAACCACGACCGCAGCTCGCCGATGACGGCCCCGACCGACGCCCGTGGCACGGCGTACTCGCTCTCGACGAACCGCACCCGCCGCGACGAGCAGAACACCCGCCACGAGTCGTCGGCGAACTCACGTGCGCCGAGCAGGCGCGCGGCGACCTCGTTGACCACCGGCACGGATGCCGGCAGCGCGGCGGCCAGCCGGTTGGTCGCCTCGAACACCCCGTTCGCGAGCAGCTCGTCGTCGAGCCGGGCCCGCCACGGGGTGAGGGGCCCGGGCCCCTCGTGCGCCCCGACGACGTCGTTGCGCTTGACGCTGACGCGGTCGGTGTGCGGGAACCAGAGCACGTCGACGTGGTCGTGCCCGTCGACCTCGGCCTGCAGGCGCGGCAGGAGCCTCGAGAGGGCCTGCGCCGACTCCTTGGCGTGGAGGCGGAACGCGGGGACGCACTGCAGCTCGACCTCGACGACGACGCCGAGCGCGCCGAGCCCCACCCGGGCGGCCGCGAACACCTCCGGGTCCACCTCGACCGAGCAGGTCAGCGTCGAGCCGTCGGCGAGCACGAGGGTCAGCCCGCACACCGCGGACGCGATGCCCTGCCGCCGCATCCCCGTGCCGTGCGTCCCGGTGGCGATCGCGCCGCTGATCGTCTGGCGGTCGATGTCGCCGAGGTTGGGCAGCGCCAGGCCGAGCCGCTGGAGCGCCGGGTTGAGCACGTGGAGGGGGGTCCCGCCGAGGACCCGCACCCGGCCCCTTTCGCGGTCGACGGCGGTGACCCCGCTCAGCTCGTCGACGTGCAGCAGCAGCCCGTCCGTGGCGACGAGCGGGGTGAAGGAGTGGCCCGAGCCGGCGACCCGCACGGTGAGCCCGGCGGATGCCGCCCGCGTGACCGCCGCCGCGACGGCATCCACCGTTCCCGCGTGCACGACCTCGCGAGGAGACGCGGTCACGGTGCCGGCCCAGTTGCGCCAGAGCGTCATCCGAAGTTGCGCCCCTCCCCCCGGTACGAGGGCACCGAGGCGACGAGGGCCCCGCCGCGCACGAGCCGCACCGTGTCGAAGCGCTCGAGCAGCTCCCCCGCCTTGGCCCCACGCAGCCAGACCCGGTCGCCGAGCCGCAGCGCGTCTGCGTCGTCCCCGCGCAGCGGCGTCTGCACCTCGCCGGCCGCCTCGGTGCGCAGCAGCGCCAGGCCGCGGCGCACCGGCGACGGCACCCGTGACCAGCCCGGCTCCCCGCTCGCGACGTACCCGCCGCCGAAGGCGGTGACGACGCCGCGTGCGGGGCGGCGCACGACGGGCAGGGCGAACGCCATCGCCGGCCTCGGGGAGAACCCGTCGTAGCCGTCGAAGAGCGTCGGGGCGTACAGGCCCGAGCCCGCGGCCAGCTCGGTGACGACGGGGTCGTCGCGGAACAGGTGGAGGCTGCCGGTGCCGCCCGCGTTGACGAACCGCAGGTCGACCTCGCCGCGGACGGCCTCGACGACGTCGCGGCGTCGGTGCGCCAGCTCGCCCACTGACCGCCGCTTGAGGGCGCGGACGTGCGGGCCGGCATCCGGCAGGCCCGCGACCTGCGCGTCGTAGGTCATCACCCCCCGCACGTCGAGCCCCACACCGAGGGCGGCGCGCACGACGGCGAGCGCCTGCGCCGGCGTGCGGGTCGGCGACCGCCGGACCCCGAGGTGGAGCCGCCCGACGCGCACCGAGGCGTCGACGTCGAGGGCGACCCCGAGCCCCGCGACCTGCGCACCGAGCGTGTCGCGCAGCCAGCGCACGTGCTCGACCGAGTCGACCGTCAGCGTGACCTCGGCCCGCAGCCGGTCGTCGGCCGCGACCGCGCGGATCGCCTCGACGTCGACCGACGGGTACGCGACGAACACGTCACGCACCCCCGAGGAGGCCAGCCACACCGCCTCGGCCACGGCGTACGCCATGACACCGGCGAACCCGGGGCGCGCGAGCACGCGTTCGAGCAGGGCGCGGCAGCGCACCGACTTCGAGGCGACCCGGACGGGAAGGCCCGCGGCGCGGGCGAGCAGGTCGTCGGCGTTCGCGTCGAAGGCGTCGAGGTCGACGGCGACGAGGGGGGCCGGCAGCCCGGACGTCGCGCGCTCCCAGGGGTCCACGGACCGACCCTACCCACCGCAACGTCCGGCGCCCCGGGGGTCCTGACCCCCAACCTGCCGGACGCAGCGCAGCAGTCTGGCGCAACGTCCGGCACCTTGGGGGACCTGGCCCCCAAGGTGCCGGACGCAAGGAGCAGTGCGGATCAGCCGACGCGCGTGACGACACCGGTGGCGAGGGCGTGGAGGGCGTCGCGGGCGTCGCTGTCGGGCAGGGTGGCGAGCACGTCCTGCGCCTCGCGCGCCACGGCGTAGGTGTGCTCGCGGGCCCGGTCCATCGCGGGGTGGACACGCAGCAGGCGCAGGGCCTCGTCGAGCCGGGCGTCATCGGTGAGGTCCCCGGTGAGCAGGTCGCGCAGGCGTGCGTCGGCGGGGTCGGGCGACCCGAGGACGTAGAGCACGGGCAGGGTCCGCTTGCCCTCGCGCAGGTCGGTGCCCGGGGTCTTGCCGGTCTCGTCGGCCTCGGACTCGATGTCGATGAGGTCGTCGGCGAGCTGGAAGGCCACGCCGAGCCGCTCCCCGAAGTCACGCATCGTCTCGACCGTGGCGGCGTCGCAACCCGAGAACATCGCGCCGTAGCGGGCGGCCGTGGCGATGAGCACGCCGGTCTTGTCGGCGAGCACCCCGAGGTAGTAGTCGACCGGGTCGGTGCCCGCGGGGCACGGCCGGTCGTCGCGGATCTGGCCGGAGCACAGCCGCACGAAGGTCTGGGCCTGGATCTTGACGGCCTCGGGACCGAGGTCGGCCACGATGTCGGAGGCCGTGCCGAAGAGCAGGTCACCGACGAGGATCGCCGTGGAGTTGCCGTAGGCCGCGTTGGCGCTCGGGGCACCGCGGCGCACGTCGGCCTCGTCCATGACGTCGTCGTGGTAGAGCGAGGCGAGGTGGGTGAGCTCGACCCCCGCGGCCGCCGCGACGACCCGCTCGTCGATGCCGGCGCCGAGCTCGGCCGCGAGCAGCGTGAGCAGGGGCCGGAACCGCTTGCCGCCGGCCGCCGTGAGGTGCGAGCCCGCCTCGGCGATGAACGGGTCGTCGTGGTCGACGCGCGCCGTGATGAGCGCGTTGACGGCGGTGAGCCCGTCGGCGAGGCGGCTTCGCAGCCGCTCGGAGGCCCCGGGCAGCTCGAGCACCGAGGGGGTGCCGCGTTGCGTCGGTTCCGCCGTCACCGGGGTCACAGGAGGAACTCGGAGGCCGAGCTCGCGAGGTCGAGGGCGAACCCGGGGACGATGCCGAGGACGACGGTCGCGAGGACGCCGACCGTGATGCCGATCGTCGACGGCACCGACGGGGTGAGGGCGACGACCTCGTCCCCGGTGGCGTCGGTGAAGTACATGAGGACGATGAGGCGGACGTAGACGAACGCGGTGACGGCCGACGCGAGCACGGCGATGAGGACGAGGACGGCCCCGCCCGGCCCTGCCTCGACGGCGGGCGCGAACGCCGCGAACTTCGCCGTGAACCCCGACGTCAGTGGGATGCCCGCGAACGCGAGGAGGAGGAAGCTGAAGGCGCCCGCGACGACCGGGTGCCGCCGGCCGAGGCCGGCCCACTGCGACAGGTGCGAGGCCTCCGAGCCGCCCTGGCGCACCATGGCGATGATGCCGAACGCCGCGATCGTGGCGAAGCCGTAGGCGACGAGGTAGAACATGACGCCGCCGATCGCCGCCTGCGAGAAGGCGAGGACACCGACGAGGATGAAGCCCGCGTGGGCGATCGAGGAGTAGGCGAGGAGGCGCTTGACGTCGGTCTGGGTCACCGAGAGCACGGCACCGACGACCATCGTGAGGACGGCGATGACGTAGACGCCGTCCTGCCAGTCCCACCGGTTGGCGCCGACCGCGACGAAGGTGACCCGCAGGATGACGCCGAAGGCGGCGAGCTTCGTGCAGGCGGCCATGAACCCGGTGACCGGCGTCGGGGCGCCCTGGTAGGCGTCGGGGGTCCACGAGTGGAACGGCACGGCGCCGACCTTGAAGAGCAGCCCGACGAGCACGAGCACGACGCCGGGGACGAGCAGCCCCTCGAGGTCGCCGGATGCCGTCGAGATGGCCCGGGAGATCGCGCTCAGGTCGGACGAGCCGGCGTAGCCGAAGAGCAGGGCCGACCCGAAGAGGAAGAACGCGCTCGAGAAGGCGCCGAGGAGGAAGTACTTGAGCGCGGCCTCCTGCGAGAGCAGGCGGCGACGGCGGGCGAGCCCGGTCATGACGTACAGCGGCAGGGAGAGCACCTCGAGGCCGACGAACATCGTGATGAGGTCGTTCGCGGTGAGGAAGACCATCATCCCGAGCACCGCGAAGAGGGTGAGCGGGAAGACCTCGGAGGTCGCGTACCCGGCGCGGGTCGCGGCATCCTCCTGGCTCGAGCCCGGCGTCGAGGCCCCCATCGGGGTGAAGGCGTCGGCGCCGACGCCGCCGAAGCGCTCGGCCATGATGAGCACGCTGATGACCGACAGGAGCAGCAGCGCGCCCATGAGGAAGACCGAGACACCGTCGATGACGACCGACCCGCCGAGGGTCACCGTGTGCGACTGGCTCGACCAGGCGACGAGCGCTGCGAAGGCCCCGGCGAGGGTGAGCGTCGTGAGCCACACCTGGATGCCGTGGCGGTGCCGGCGCGGTGCGAAGGCCTCGACGACGACCCCGACGAGGGCACCCGCCGCGACGACGAGGATCGGCGCGATCGCGGCGTAGTCGACGTCGACGGCCTGGAACTCGGGGTTCACTTCTCACTCCCGGAGGCGTTGGCGGGCGCCGGGTCCGAGACGCCGACGATCTGCAGCGTGCGGTCCACGGCGGGGTTGAGGAGGTCGAGCACCGGCTTCGGGAAGAAGCCGAGGAGCAGGAAGGAGGCGATGATCGGTACGACGACGACCCGCTCGCGCACCGACAGGTCGGGCGGGGCCTCGCCCTCCGCGAAGGCCGGCTTCGGCCCGGTCATGACGCGCTGGTACATGAGCAGGATGTAGAGCGCCGCGAGCACGATGCCGAGCGCCGCGATGACGGCGGCCCACTGGTAGCGCATGAACGTGCCCTGCAGGACGAGGAACTCCGACACGAACGACGACAGGCCGGGCAGCGCCAGGCTGGACAGGCCGACGACGAGGAAGGTGCCGGCGAGCACGGGGGTGACCCGCTGCCAGCCGCCGTAGTCGGGGATCCGCTTGCTCCCGCGCCGGGCGACGAGGAAGCCGGCGAGGAGGAACAGGCCGGCCGTGGAGAAGCCATGGTTGACCATGTAGAGCGTCGACCCCGCGCCCCCGACGCTCGTCAGGGCGAAGATGCCGAGCACGATGAAGCCGAAGTGGCTGATCGAGGTGAACGCGATGAGCCGCATCATGTCGGTCTGGCCGATCGCAAGGAGCGCGCCGTAGACGACCGAGATGACCGCGAGCGTGATGACGACGGGGGTCGCCCACTGCGTGGCCTCGGGGAAGAGCTGGAGGCAGAAGCGGATCATCCCATAGGTGCCGACCTTGTCGAGCACGCCGACGAGGAGCACCGCGGTCGCGGGCCGCGCCTCGGTGGCGGCGTCGGGGAGCCACGTGTGCACCGGCCACATCGGGGCCTTGACGGCGAACGCGACGAAGAAGCCGACGAACATCCAGCGCAGTGCGGCCGTCGAGCCCTCGAGGTTGCCGGTGAGGTTCTCGACGAGGAAGCCGTCGGGCCCGCCGGGCCCGGCGACGTACACCGCGATGACGGCCACGAGCATGACGAGGCCGCCGGCGAGGGAGAACAGGAGGAACTTCATCGCGGCGTACTGGCGCCGCGGGCCGCCGAACATCCCGATGAGGAAGTACACCGGGATGAGCATCGCCTCGAAGAAGACGTAGAAGAGGAAGACGTCGGTGGCCGCGAAGACCCCGACCATGAACGCCTCGAGCACGAGCATGAGCGCGAAGTAGCGCTTCTCGCGCGACGAGCCCTCGTCGGTGACGTCGTTCCACGCCGCGAGGAGGCAGACCGGGGTGAGGATCGCCGCCATGACGATGAGCGACAGGGCGATGCCGTCGACGCCGACGGCGTACGAGACCCCGAACTGCGGGATCCACGGGTGGACCTCGGCGAGCTGGAACTGCTCGGTGGAGCCGGCGTCGAAGCGCACCCAGGCGAGCACCGCGAGGAGCAGCGTCACGAGCGAGAACCCGAGCGCCACCGGCTTCGCGTGGCGGGCCGACTCCCCCGGGAGCGCGGCGACGACGAGCGCGCCGACGAGCGGCACGACCATCATCAGGGTGAGCAGGGGCAGGGAGTTCACTGGATCACCCACAGAGCGCCGAGGACGGTGACGACACCGGTGAGCATCGTCAGGGCATACGACCGGGCGTAGCCGGTCTGGAGGCGACGCAGCCTCGAGGACAGCCCGCCGACGAAGGCGGCCAGACCGCCCGCGGCACCGTCGACACCGCGCGCGTCGGCGAAGACGAGCCCACGGGTCAGGTGGATGCCGGGGCGCATGAACAGGCCCTCGTTGATGGCGTCCTGGTACAGGTCCTGGCGGGCCGCGCGGGTGAGCACCGAGCCCCGCGGCGCGACCTCCGGCACGACGTCCTTCGCGTAGCGCGTCCACGCGAGGTAGGCGCCGGCGGCGACGAGGACGAGGGTGAGGCCCATGATGACGGGGACCGGCAGCACCGGGTGCTCCTCGCCGTGCTCGCCGACGACGGGCGCGAGCCATTCGTTGAGAAGGTTCGTCGGCCCGAGGACGAGGCCGAGGAACGCCGACCCGACGGCGAGCACGATCATCGGCACCGTCATCGTGCGGGGCGACTCGTGCGGGTGGGCGTCGTCGGCCCAGCGTCGCTCGCCGTGGAAGGTCATGAAGAACAGGCGGGACATGTAGAACGCCGTGATGCCGGCACCGACGAGCGCGGCACCGCCGAGCACCCACGGCTGCCAGCCCTCGCCGACGAACGCGGCCTCGATGACCTTGTCCTTGGACCAGAAGCCGGAGAACGGCGGCACACCGAGGATCGCGAGCCAGCCCAGCCCGAAGGTGACCCAGGTGATCTTCATGACCGTCGACAGCCCGCCGTAGCGGCGCATGTTGACCTCGTCGTTCATCCCGTGCATGACCGACCCGGCGCCGAGGAACATCCCGGCCTTGAAGAAGCCGTGGGTCAGCAGGTGGAAGATCGCGAAGGCGTACCCGACGGGGCCGAGGCCGGCCGCGAGCATCATGTAGCCGATCTGGCTCATCGTCGACGCGGCGAGGGCCTTCTTGATGTCGTCCTTGGCGCAGCCGACGACCGCCCCGAAGATGAGGGTGATCGCCCCGACGAGGGCGACGGCGAGGCGGGCGTCGGGGGTCGCGTCGTAGATGACGTTCGAGCGCACGACGAGGTAGACGCCGGCGGTGACCATCGTCGCCGCGTGGATGAGCGCGGACACCGGCGTCGGGCCGGCCATCGCGTCACCGAGCCACGACTGGAGCGGGAACTGCGCCGACTTGCCTGCGGCGCCGACGAGGAGGAGCAGGCCGATCGCGGTGAGCGCGCCCTGGTTGGCGGCGGCGACACCCTCGTTGACCGTCGCGTAGTCGACGCCGCCGAAGGTGACGAACATGACCATGATCGCGATCGACAGGCCGAGGTCGCCGACCCGGTTGACGAAGAACGCCTTGTTCGCGGCGGTCGCGTAGGCCGGGTTCCAGTTCCAGAAGCCGATGAGGAGGTACGAGGCGAGGCCGACGCCCTCCCAGCCGACGAAGAGCAGCAGGTAGGAGTCGGCGAGCACGAGCAGGAGCATCGACGCGATGAACAGGTTGAGGTACGCGAAGAAGCGCCGCTTGTCGGGGTCGTGCTCCATGTACCCGATCGAGTACACGTGGATGAGCGACCCGACGAAGGTGATGAGCATGACGAAGCTCATCGACAGCGGGTCGACGAGCAGCCCGATGTCGAGCTGGAAGGCGCCGGCGGGCACCCAGTTCCACAGGGTGAGGTGCTGGGCCCGCTCCTCCGCGGCGAGGCCGACGAGCTGGAGGAGCACGACGACGCCGACGACGAAGGACCCCCACGACAGCGCGGTCGCGAGCAGCGGCCCGACCCGGTCGGTGCGTCGCCCCCCGAGCAGGAGCACGGCGGCACCGAGCAGGGGCAGGGCGATGAGCAGCCACGCGAACGCGGATGCTCCGCTCGCGTCGACCGCGGCCAGCCCGCTGCCCTCGGTGATGAGTGAGGTCACTGGTGCTCCTTACAGCTTCAGCAGGTTCGCGTCGTCGACCGAGGCCGACCGGCGGGAACGGAAGATCGCCATGATGATGGCGAGCCCGACGACGACCTCCGCCGCCGCCACCACCATGACGAAGAGGGCGATGGCCTGGCCGTCGAGCACGCCGTGCATCCGGGCGAACGTGACGAAGACGAGGTTCGCGGCGTTGAGCATGAGCTCGACGCCCATGAAGACGATGATCGCGTTGCGGCGGGTCAGCACCGTGGCCCCGCCGATGACGAACAGGATCGTCGCCAGGTAGATGTAGTTGACCAGGCTCATCGCTCGCTCTCCTCCTGCATCTCGCGCTCGATGCGGGCGCCGGCCTCGCGGTGCACCTCGGGTGAGCGGTCCTGGTCGCGCGCGACGAGCACCCGCGAGATCGACAGGTCCGACGGCGTGCCGTCGGGCAGCAGCGCCGGGGTGTCGACGGCGTTGTGCCGCGCGTAGACACCCGGGGCGGGCAGGCCGGCCAGGTGCTCACCGCCCTGGAACCGCCGCTTGCTCCACTCGCGCTGGTTGGGGCCCCTGCCGAGCCGCTCGCGGTGGGCGAGCACCATCGCGCCGACCGCGGCGGTGATGAGCAGCGCGCTCGTCATCTCGAAGACCCACACGTACCGGCCGAAGATGAGCTGAGCGACACCGGAGACGTTCCCGACCTCGGCGTTGACGGTGGCCACGCCGACGGGGTCGTCGAACGAGACCCGGCCGATCGCCGAGACGAGGATGCCGCCGAGCCCGAGGCTGAGCAGCACGGTGACCCACCGCTGGCCGGGCAGGGTCTCGACGAGGCTGTCGGAGGAGTCGACGCCGATGAGCATGAGGACGAAGAGGAAGAGCATCATGACCGCGCCGGTGTAGACGAAGATCTGGATGATGCCGAGGAAGTCGGCCCCCTGGGCGATGTAGAAGACGCCGAGGATGATCATCGTCATCGCCATGCCGAGGGCCGCGTGGACGGCCTTCTTGGCGAAGACCAGGCCGAGGGCCCCGACGACCGCGAGCGGCCCGAGCACCCAGAACAGGACCTGCTCACCGGTGCCGGTCACGAGGTCACCTCCGCGTCGTCGCTGTGGCGGGAGTGCTCCGCGACGTACTCGCGCTGCGAGTCGGTGGGCGCGGTGACCTTCCCGAGGTAGTAGTCGCGCTCCTCCATGCCGTCGGCCATGGGGAAGGGCGGGGTGAGCATCCCCTGCTGGAGCGGCGCGAGCAGCTGCTCCTTGGTGAAGATGAGGTCGGCGCGGTTGTCGTCGGCGAGCTCGTACTCGTTCGTCATCGTGAGCGCCCGGGTCGGGCACGCCTCGATGCACAGGCCGCAGAAGATGCACCGCAGGTAGTTGATCTGGTAGACGCGGCCGTACCGCTCGCCGGGGCTGAACCGGCCGGCACCGCCCTCGGTGTCGTCGTTGTCGGCGCCCTCGACGAGGATCGCGTCGGCGGGGCAGGCCCAGGCGCACAGCTCGCAGCCGACGCACTTCTCGAGGCCGTCGGGGTGCCGGTTCAGCTGGTGGCGCCCGTGGAAGCGGGGCTGGGTCGGTCGCTTCTCCTCGGGGTACTCCTCGGTGATGACCTTGCGGAACATCGTCGAGAAGGTGACCCCGAAGCCCCCGACGGGGGCGAACAGGTCGGAGAAGAAGCCGGACTTCCTCTGCTCGTCAGCCACGGACGGCCTCCTTGGTCTCGCTGCCCGGCGTGAGGGCGGGTACGTCGAGCGAGGGCTCGCGCAGCCGCTGCCCGGGCAGGGGCGGCACCGGGTAGCCGCCCGCGTACGGGTCGACCTCGTCGGGCACCGTCGGGTGCGCCGCGGCCTCCTGGGCCTCGGCCCGGCGGTCCCACAGCCAGCCGCCGACGAGGGCGAGCACCGCGATGACCCCGACGAGGAAGAGCGAGGTCACCGGGAAGCGCCGGCCGGCGACGTCGACGCTGCCACCGAGCCAGCCGTTCTGGCCGGCGCGGAAGAAGGCGACGAGGACGACCCAGGCGAGGGTGGCGGGGATGAGGAACTTCCACCCGAAGCGCATGAACTGGTCGTACCGGACGCGCGGCAGCGAGCCGCGCAGCCAGACGAAGACGAACATGAACATCCACAGCTTGGCGGTGAACCACAGCAGGCCCCACCAGCCCTCGTTGAACATGCCGTCGTTGATCGCCGCGACACCGGGAGGGGCGGCCGGGCCGCCGAGGAACATCGTCGTCGCGAGCGCCGCGACGGTGAACATGTTGATGTACTCGCCGAGGAAGAACATCGCGAAGCGCATCGAGCCGTACTCGGTGTGGAAGCCGCCGGTGAGCTCGCCCTCGCCCTCGGCGAGGTCGAAGGGCAGTCGGTTCGTCTCGCCGACCATCGTGATGAGGTAGACGAAGAAGCTGAAGAAGGCCGGGATGATGAACCACAGGTCCTGTTGCGCACCGACGATCTGCGAGGTCGACATCGAGCCGGCGTAGAGGAACACCGCGACGAGCGAGAGCCCCATCGCGATCTCGTAGGAGATCATCTGGGCCGTCGCGCGCAGCCCTCCCATGAGGGGGTAGGTCGACCCGGAGGACCAGCCCGCGAGCACGACGCCGTAGATGCCGACGCCGGCGACGGCGAGGACGAGCAGGACCGCGACCGAGGTGTCGGTGAGCTGGAAGGGCGTGCGGTGGCCGAACATCCACACGTCGCCCGCGAGCGGGATGATCGAGAAGGACACGAAGCACATCGTCGCCGTGATGAGCGGCGCGAGGGTGAAGACGAAGGCGTCGGCGGCCTTGGGCCGCACGTCCTCCTTGAGCATCGACTTCATGCCGTCGGCGAGGGTCTGGAGCAGCCCGAACGGACCGTTGCGGTTCGGCCCGGGGCGCTGCTGCATCCGACCGATGACCCGGCGCTCGAACCAGATGACGAGCAGGGTCGACAGGAGGAGGTAGACGAAGATGAGCAACGCCTTGACGAGGCTGAGCCACAGCGGGGTGTCGCTGAAGTCGGCCCTCGGGTTGTCGGTCGTCTCGGCGACGAGCGAGACGACCTCCGGCAGTGCGAGCATCGTGCTCATGCCTGCCCCTCCTTCGTGACGGAGACGAGGGCCCCGGGGGCACCCTCCAGCGCGGCCCGCAGGTCGCAGCCCGCGGAGTTGGTCGGGAGCCAGACGACGTGGTCGGCCATCTCGGACACGAGGACCGGCGCGGTGACCGTGGTCTCGCCGGCGCGCACCGTGAGGGCGTCGCCGTCGGTGACGCCGAGCGCGTCCGCTGTGCTCGCCGAGACCCGCGCGACGGGCCGCGGCGCGGTGCCCGCGAGGAACGGCTCGCCGTCCTGGAGCGACCCGCGGTCGAGCAGGTGTCGCCACGTCGCGAGGACGAGGGTGCCCGCCTCGACGCTCGGGACCTCGCCGGCCTCGACGGTCGGTGCGGACGGTCGGGCGCCGCTCCACCGGCCGAACGAGTCCATCTCGGCGCGCACCTCGCGCAGCGTGCGGGTGCCGAGGAACTCGCCCATCTCGTTCGCGAGCATGTCGAGCGCGCGGTAGTCGCTGACGTACCCGGTGTCGAGGGCGGCCTCGAACGGCCGTTCGCGGCCCTCCCAGTCGAGGAAGGTGCCACCCTTCTCGGCGTGCGCCGCGACCGGGAGCACGACGTCGGCGACGGCGGTGACGGCGGAGGGGCGGATCTCGAGCGAGACGACGAAGGGTCGGGCCAGCGCCTCGGCGGCCCCGGCGAGGCCGAGGTCGGCAGGGTCGACGCCGCCGACGACGAGGGCGCCGAGCTCGCCGGCGGCCGCGGCCGCGACGATGGCGGCGGTGTCGCGACCGGCACCCGCCGGCAGCGCCGGCACGCCCCAGGCCGAGGCGACCTCGGACCGGGCGGTGGCGTCGGATGCCGGGCGGCCGCCGGGCAGCAGGGTGGGCAGGGCGCCGGCCTCGAGCGCGCCGCGCTCACCGGCCCGGCGCGGCACCCACGCGAGGCGGGGCGCCGGTGGCCTCGGCGAGGGCGGCGGCCGCGCTGAGCGCGCCCGGCACCATCGCGAGGCGCTCGCCGACGAGGACGACGGCGCCCTCGCGAAGCGCCGCACCCGCCGCCGAGACGACGTCGCTGCCCGAGCCCTCGGCGAGGGCTCGCAGGACCTCCGGCTCGGTGCCCGGTGCGGTCGGGATGAGGGTGCCACCGGTCTTCGCCAGGCCGCGGGTCGCGACCGGCGCCACGGCGTACACGGTCGTGTGGTGCTTGCGGAACGCCTTGCGCAGGCGGAGGAAGAGGATCGGGCTCTCGTCCTCGGGCTCGAGGCCGACGAGCAGGACGGTCGTGGCCTGCTCGAGGTCGGCGTAGGTGACCGCGCCGCCCTGCGTCCCGTCGGGCCCCGGCCCGGTGCCGACGACGGCAGAGGCGAGGAAGTCGGCCTCCTCGGCGGAGTGAGGTCGGGCCCGGAAGTCGACGTCGTTCGTGCCCAGGACGGTGCGTGCGAACTTGCCGTAGGCGTAGGCGTCCTCGGCACTGACCCGCCCGCCGACGAGCACGGCGGCCGACGACGCGGCTCGCAGCCCCGCGGCCGCGGTCTCGAGGGCCTCGCGCCACGACGCGACGCGCAGCTCGCCGTCGTCACCGCGCACGAGCGGCAGCTCGAGCCGGTCGCCGACCGAGGTGTACGCGAAGGCCCAGCGGCCCTTGTCGCAGTTCCACTCCTCGTTGACGGTCGGGTCGTTCTGCGCCAGGCGACGCAGCACCGTGCCACGGCGGTGGTCGGTGCGCTGGGCGCACCCGCTCGCGCAGTGCTCGCACACGCTCGGCGTCGAGACGAGGTCGAACGGCCGCGCCCGGAAGCGGTAGGCCGCGCCGGTGAGCGCCCCGACCGGGCAGATCTGGACGGTGTTGCCCGAGAAGTAGGACTCGAACGGCTTCTCCTCGTAGATGCCGACCTGCTGGAGGGCCCCGCGCTCGACGAGGGCGATGAACGGGTCACCGGCGACCTGGTCGGAGAACCGGGTGCACCGCGCGCACAGGACGCAGCGCTCGCGGTCGAGGAGCACCTGGGAGGAGATGTTGATCGGCTTCGGATAGGTGCGCTTGACGTCCTCGAAGCGGGAGGTGGAGCGGCCGTTGCTCATCGCCTGGTTCTGGAGGGGGCACTCGCCGCCCTTGTCGCAGACCGGGCAGTCGAGCGGGTGGTTGATGAGGAGGAACTCCATGATCCCGTGCTGCGCCTTGTCGGCGCCCGGGGAGGTGTACTGCGTCTTGACGACCATCCCGGGAGCGACGGTCATCGTGCACGAGGCCTGCGGCTTCATCCGCCCGGGCGGGCCCTGCATCTGGGTGGGCTCTCCCGGCTCCCCGTCCGGACCGGGACGGCCCGGCATCCAGACCTCGACGAGGCACTGGCGGCAGGCGCCGACCGGGTCGAGGAGGGGGTGGTCGCAGAACCGTGGGATCTCGATGCCCGCCGTCTCGGCGGCCCGGATGATGAGGGTCCCCTTGGGGACCGACACCTCGCGGTCGTCGATGGTGAGCGTCACCAGGTCGGTCGCGGCGGGCGCCGCAGGCGCGGCGGGCGCGGCCGACGCGGTCTTGTCGGGCGTGGTCGTCATGCGGTCACGCTGTCCTTCTCGTCCGTGGCGAACAACGTCGAGGCGTGCCGGTCGAAGGGGCAGCCGCGGGGCGTGAGGTGGGCGATGTACTCGTCGCGGAAGTACTGGATGGAGCTCATGATCGGGCTCGTCGCTCCGTCGGCCAGGGCGCAGAAGCTGCGGCCGAGGATGTTGTCGCACAGGTCGAGGAGCTTGTCGATGTCCTCCTCGGTGCCCTCGCCGCGCTCGAGGCGGCCGGTGATCTGCTTGAGCCACCACGTGCCCTCGCGGCACGGGGTGCACTTGCCGCACGACTCGTGCTTGTAGAACTCGGTCCACCGGTCGACGGCGCGCACGACGCAGACCGTCTCGTCGAAGATCTGGAGTGCGCGGGTTCCGAGCATCGAGCCGGCCGCGCCGACCGACTCGAAGTCGAGCGGCACGTCGAGGTGCTCGGCGGTGAACAGCGGGGTCGAGCTGCCGCCGGGGGTCCAGAACTTCAGGGCCTTGTCGGGGTCGCGCATCCCGCCGGCCATGTCGAGCAGCTCGCGCAGCGTGATGCCGAGCGGCGCCTCGAACTGGCCGGGGTTCTTCACGTGGCCGGAGAGGCTGAACAGCCCGAAGCCCGTCGACTTCTCGGTGCCCATGCCGGTGAACCAGTCGACGCCCTCGAGGATGATGCCGGGGACCGACGCGATCGACTCGACGTTGTTGACCGAGCTCGGGCGGGCGTACAGACCGGCGACGCCCGGGAACGGCGGCTTGCTGCGGGGCTGGCCGCGGCGGCCCTCGAGGCTGTCGAGGAGCGCGGTCTCCTCACCGCAGATGTAGGCGCCGGCGCCGGCGTGCACGGTGATGTCGAGGGTGACGCCGGTGCCGTGGACGTTCTTCCCGAGGTGACCCGCGGCGTAGGCCTCCTCGACCGCCCGGAGCAGCCGGCGGTAGACGTGGACGACCTCGCCGCGCAGGTAGATGAACGCGTGCTCGCAGCCGATGGCGAACGAGCTGATCGCGACGCCCTCGATGAGCACGTGCGGGTTGGCCATCATGAGCGGGACGTCCTTGCACGTGCCCGGCTCCGACTCGTCGGCGTTGACGACGAGGTAGCGGGGGCCGCCGTCCGGGGGCGCCATGAACGACCACTTCATGCCGGTCGGGAAGCCGGCGCCGCCGCGACCGCGCAGCGAGGAGTCCTTGACGGCCTGGATGATCGCCGCCGGCTCCATGCCGAGCGCCTTGTCGAGGGCGCGGTAGCCGCCGTGGCGGGTGTAGGTGTCGAGGGTCCACGACGCCGGGTCGTCCCAGAAGGCGCTGAGGATGGGGGTGAGCGTCGTCGCCATCAGGAACCCTTCTCCGTCGTCGAGGAACCGGTCGTGCGTGCCGGGGCCTCGTCCTCGCCGGGCGCGTCGTCGCCGGCGTCCCGGGTGGCGGCGGGCTCGGCCTTCATGGCGCTCGCCTCGTCGCTCGAGGGGGTGACCTCGGTGCGGCCCGGGGTGCCCGTTGCCGCGGAGTCGGTGCCGGTGCCGGTGGCTGTGGCGGCGGGGCCGGTGCCGGTGGTGGTGGTGGTGGTGGTGGTGGTGCTGGTGGCGGCAGTCCCGGAGGCGGTGGTGGCCGGCGCCGGGGCGGTCGAGGACGCGCCCTCGGGGGCGGTCCAGCCCTGCTCGTGCGCGAGGCGCAGCCCGACGAGGGATGCCGGGCCGGCGCCCACGCCCTCGTCGGCGAGGCCGTCGTGGAAGCCGGCGAGCACCCGGCTGACCTCCTTGAAGGTGCACACCCGGCTCGGCCCGCGGGTCGGGGCGACGGGTCTGCCGGCCCGCAGGTCGTCGACGAGGTCGACGGTCGACGCCGGGGTCTGGTTGTCGAAGAACTCCCAGTTCGTCATGACGACCGGCGCGTAGTCGCACGCGGCGTTGCACTCGACCCGCTCGAGGGTGATCTTGCCGTCGTCGGTCGTCTCGTCGTGCCCGACGCCGAGGTGCGCCGAGACGGCATCCCAGATCTCGTCGCCGCCCATGACGGCGCACAGGGTGTTCGTGCAGACGCCGACGGTGTACTCGCCGTTGGGGTGGCGCTTGAACTGGGTGTAGAACGTCGCGACGCCCGAGACCTCCGCGGTCGTGAGGTCGAGCAGCTCGGCGCACAGGTCGATGCCGCGGCCGGTGACGTAGCCGTCGACCGACTGCACGAGGTGGAGCAGCGGCAGCAGGGCGGACCGCGGGTGCGGGTAGCGGGCGATGACCTCGGCGGCGTCGGCGCGGAAGCGCGCCTCGACGTCGGCGGGGTAGGGCTCCTTGGACGCCTCACTGACGGTGAGGTGGCCGGATGCGGTCTGGAGGCCGAATTCGTGGGCCATCAGCGGTCGACACCTCCCATGACGGGGTCGATGGAGGCCACCGCGACGATGACGTCGGCGACCTGGCCGCCCTCGCACATCGCGGCCACGGCCTGGAGGTTGTTGAAGCTCGGGTCGCGGAAGTGCGCCCGGTAGGGACGGGTGCCGCCGTCGGAGACGGTGTGGCAGCCGAGCTCACCCTTGGCCGACTCGACCGCGACGTAGGCCTGGCCGGGCGGCACTCGGAAGCCCTCGGTGACGAGCTTGAAGTGGTGGATGAGCGACTCCATCGAGGTGCCCATGATCTCGCGGATGTGGTCGAGGCTGTTGCCCTGGCCGTCGCCGCCGATCGCGAGCTGGGCCGGCCAGGCGATCTTCCGGTCCTGGACCATGACGGGCTGGCCCTCGGTGCGCTGGAGCCGGTCGAGGGTCTGCTCGACGATCTTGAGCGACTCGTACATCTCGTCGATGCGGATGCGCAGCCGGTCGTAGGCGTCGCAGCCGGTGCGGGTGATGACCTCGAAGTCGTAGCTCTCGTAGCCGCAGTAGGGCGCCGACTTGCGCAGGTCGTGCGGGAGGCCGGTCGAGCGCAGCACCGGCCCCGTGATGCCGAGCGCCATGCAGCCGGTGAGGTCGAGGTAGCCGATGCCGACGGTGCGCCCCTTGAGGAGCGGGTTCTCGTTGAGCAGCAGCTCGAGCTCGTGCAGGCCCTGCCGCAGCTCGGCGACGACCTCGCGGACCATGTCGACGGCGCCGTGCGGGATGTCCTGTGCGACGCCGCCCGGACGGATGTAGGCGTTGTTCATCCGCAGTCCGGTGACGGCTTCGAAGACCCGCAGGATGCGCTCGCGCTCGCGGAACCCGACGGTCATGACGGTCGTCGCGCCCATCTCCATGCCGCCGGTGCCCAGGCAGACGAGGTGGGAGCTGATCCGGGTGAGCTCCATCATGAGGACGCGGATGACGCTGGCGCGCTCGGGGACCTGGTCGGTGATGCCGAGCAGCTTCTCGATGGACAGGCAGTACGCGGCCTCCTGGAACATCGGCGTGAGGTAGTCCATCCGGGTGCAGAACGTGACGCCCTGCACCCAGGTGCGGAACTCCATGTTCTTCTCGATGCCGGTGTGGAGGTAGCCGATGCCGGCGCGCGCCTCGGTGACCGTCTCGCCGTCGAGCTCGAGGATGAGCCGGAGCACGCCGTGCGTCGAGGGGTGCTGCGGGCCCATGTTGACGACGATGCGCTCCTCGTGGAGGGCAGTCGCCTCGTCGACGAGGTCGTTCCAGTCGCCGCCGGAGACGGTGAAGACCGGGACCCCCTCGACGTCCTCGTGGACCGACGCGCCGTAGGCGTCGGCGCCGGGCAGGCCGGGGTCGAGCCCGGGGCTGGCGTCGTCGGACACGTCGCGGTTCTCGAAGATCGTCGTGTCGTCGTGGGTCGTCATCAGGTGTACGCCCTCCGCTGGTCCGGCGGCGGGACGGTGCCGCCCTTGTACTCGACGGGGATGCCGCCGAGGGGGTAGTCCTTGCGCTGGGGGTGGCCCGGCCAGTCGTCGGGCATGAGGACGCGGGTCAGGGCGGGGTGGCCGTCGAAGACGATGCCGAACATGTCCCAGGTCTCGCGCTCGTGCCAGTCGTTGCCCGGGTAGACCGAGACGACCGAGGGGATGTGCGGGTCGGCGTCGGGGGCGGTCACCTCGAGGCGCACCCGGCGGCTGCCGTGCGTGATCGAGAGCAGCGGGTAGACGGCGTGCAGCTCGCGGCCCTCCTCGGCCGGGTAGTGCACGCCGGAGACTCCCATGCACATCTCGAAGCGCAGCTCGGGCACGTCGCGCATCGCGCGCGCGACCTCGACGAGGTGCTCACGGGCCACGAAGAAGGTCAGCTCGCCGCGGTCGACGACGACCTTCTCGATCGCCTCGTGGTAGCCCGGCCCGTCGGTCTCGGTGAGCGCGGTGCCGAGCCGGTCGGCGACGTCGTCGAACCACGAGCCGTAGGGGCGGGGGGTGGCACCGGGGAGCAGGGTCGGGGTGACGAGGCCGCCGTAGCCGGAGGTGTCCTGGCCGGCGGTCGCGCCGAACATGCCGCGGCGCTCACCGATGCTGACGGGCTCGCGCTCCTCGTCGGAGATCTCCTGCCACGACGCGATGTTCGCGGTGTGTGCGGCCTCGAGGCTGTCCGGGTCGTCGTCGGTGCGGGTCTGCTCCGAGTCGACCACCTGGTCGGGGACCGGCTGGAGGGGGCTGTCGTCGGCGGTCTTCTCGTCGCTCATGCGAGGAGGTTCTTCCCGGTCGGCGCCGCGAGGTGGGCGAGGTGGTCGTGGGTGGGGGCCATGAGCGAGGTCGGGGTCGCGGCGAGCGCGGCCTCCTCGGCGGCCCGGGCGGCGGCGACGCGGTTGACGCCGAGCTTGCTGCCCTGGATCTGGCCGTGCAGCTCGATGATCGCGTTGAGGAGCATCTCGGGCCGCGGCGGGCAGCCGGGCAGGTAGATGTCGACCGGGACGATGTGGTCGACGCCCTGGACGATCGCGTAGTTGTTGAACATCCCGCCCGAGCTCGCGCACACGCCCATCGAGATGACCCACTTGGGGTTGGGCATCTGGTCGTAGACCTGGCGCAAGACCGGCGCCATCTTCTGCGACACCCGGCCGGCGACGATCATGAGGTCGGCCTGGCGGGGCGTGGCGGAGAACCGCTCCATGCCGAACCGGGCGAGGTCGTAGTCGGGGGTGCCGACGGCCATCATCTCGATGGCGCAGCAGGCCAGCCCGAACGTCGCGGGCCAGATCGAGGCCTTGCGCATGTAGCCCACGACGTTCTCGAGCGTCGTGAGCACGAACCCTGCGGGCAGCTTCTCCTCGAGTCCCATCAGGCCTCCTTGGCGGTCGGGTCGGGTGCGGCGAGGTCGGTCATCAGTCCCACTCCAGCCCGCCGCGCTTCCACACGTAGGCGTAGGCGACGAAGACGGTGGCGATGAACAGGACCATCTCGACGAGGGCGAACAGGCCGAGCTGGTCGAAGGCGACGGCGAACGGGTAGAGGAACACCGACTCGATGTCGAAGATGATGAAGAGCATCGCCGTGAGGAAGTACTTGACCGGGACGCGCCCGCCCCCCTGCGCGCGGGGCGTCGGCTGGATGCCGCACTCGTAGGCCTCGAGCTTGGCGCGGTTGTACCGCTTCGGGCCGACGACCAGGCTCGTCCCGACCGACAGCGCGGCGAAGCCGAAGCCCAGCCCGAGCAGGATGAGAAGCGGGACGTAGGGGTTGCTCATCGCAGGACAACTCCCCTTTCGGTGCTCATGTGCGTCGGGCGGGCACGGCCGGGTCGACAGACGGCGTCCCGGTCATCCTAGGGGGATCGACCCACGCCCCACCCGACGAGGCCCGGGAGGCGGTCCGGGCGCGCCGCACGCAGCGTCCCGGCCCGCCCGCGAGGGTCGCGGGGGTGCTTGTGAATGTCTTCACGAACGGCGGCAGTCTAGGCCGGGTCGCCACGTCCGTGAAGCACGGGGTCCTGACCTTCGGCACCGTCCGCGAGCGGGCGGGTGGCCCGGTGCAGGGCGACGACGCCGCCGGACAGGTTGCGCCACTGCACGCGGTCCCAGCCCGCCTGCGCGATCCGCTGCGCCATGGGGCGCTGGGCCGGCCACGCCTGGATCGACTCGGCGAGGTAGACGTAGGACTCCGGGTTGCTGCTGACCCGTCGGGCGACCGCCGGCAGCGAGCGCATGAGGTAGTTGGTGTAGACGGCCCGGAAGGCCCTGCTCGTCGGCTGGCTGAACTCGCAGAGCACGAACCGGCCGCCCGGCTTCGTGACGCGCAGGAACTCGCGCAGCGCGGCATCCGGGTCGGCGACGTTGCGCAGCCCGAAGCTCATCGTCACGACGTCGAACGACGCGTCCGCGAACGGCAGCCGCATCGCGTCGGCGGCGGTGAACCCGAGGTCGGAGCGCCGGCGGTGGCCGACGCGCAGCATCCCGAGCGAGAAGTCGGCCGGCACGACGTCGACCCCGGAGTCGGCGAAGGGCTCGCTGCTCGTGCCGGTGCCGGCGGCGATGTCGAGCACGACCTGCCCGGGCACCGCCTCGCACGCCTGGACGACGGCCCGCCTCCAGAGCCGGTCCTGCCCGAGCGAGAGCACGTCGTTCGTCACGTCGTACCTGCTCGCGACGTCGTCGAACATCGCGGCGACGTCGCGGGGGTCCTTGTCGAGGGAGGCGCGGCTCATGGCCGCCATCCTCCCACCCACCGTCGGGCGGTCCGCCGCGGGTCGTATCCTCCTGCGTGATGACCTCGCTGCCCGCGGGTGACCGGCCGACCGACGCGATCGCCTCCGCCGCCCCCCTCGTCTCGCGCACCGTGCCGCTCGACCCCGAGCTCGGCGCGGCCCTGCTCTCGCTCGTCCCCCACCGCCCGGCCCGTGACCTGTGCTCGTGGGTGCGGCGCGGTGAGGGCCTCGTCGGGTGGGGGCGTGCGGCGAGCCGCACGGCGACCGGCCCCGACCGGATGGACGAGCTCGATGCCTGGTGGGCCGAGCGCTCGCGCACCGCGGTCGTGCGCGACGAGGTCTACCGGCCCGGCACCGGGCCGATCGCGTTCGGCTCGGTGTCCTACGCGGCGGGCTCACGGGCCGGGGCGACCCTCGTCGTGCCGGAGGTCGTCGTCGGGGTGCGCGGCGGTGTGGCGTGGCTGACGACGGTCGGCGTCGAGTCGTCCCCGGCGGTCGCCGCCGTGCCCGTGACCCCCGAGCTCGGGGTGCAGCAACCACCCTCCGGGCCGCACGACGTCGCCTTCGCCGACGGGGCGCTGTCCCCCGCGCGGTGGGCCGGGGCGGTCGCCGAGGCGGTCTCGCGGATCACCTCCGGCCGGCTCGACAAGGTCGTGCTCGCCCGCGACCTCGACGTCACGACCTCCGCCGAGATCGACGTGCGCTGGCTGCTCCACCGCCTCGCGGAGGCGTACGACACGACGTGGGTCTTCGCGGTCGACGGGCTCGTCGGCGCGACGCCCGAGCTGCTCGTGCGCCGCGAGAAGGGGCTCGTCACCTCGCGGGTGCTCGCCGGCACGATCCGGCGCACCGGCGACGACGAGCACGACCTCGCGCTCGCGGCATCCCTCGCCCGCTCGAGCAAGGACCTCGAGGAGCACGAGTACGCCGTGCGCTCGGTCGCGGAGGCGCTCGCCCCGCACTGCTCGTCGATGAACGTCCCCGAGGTGCCCTTCGTGCTGCACCTGTCCAACGTCATGCACCTCGCCACCGACGTCGCCGGCGTGCTCGTCGACGACGCGTCGGCCCTGGCGCTCGCCGCCTCGCTCCACCCGTCGGCGGCGGTGTGCGGCACGCCCCGCCCCGTCGCGGATGCCGTCATCGCCGAGCTCGAGCACATGGATCGCGGCCGCTACGCCGGCCCGGTGGGCTGGATCGACGCCGCGGGCGACGGCGAGTTCGGCATCGCCCTGCGCTGCGGGGCGGTCTCGGCCGAGGACCCGTCGAGGATCCGGCTCTTCGCCGGGTGCGGCATCGTCGCGGGCTCGGTGCCGGACGACGAGGTCGCCGAGTCGTCGGCGAAGTTCGTGCCGATGCGCGACGCCCTCACCGCGCCGGGCCCGCGGTCCTCGCGGTGAGTGGGGACGTGGTGGCCCGGGCCGCGCCTCCGCGCCCACGACCGGTGGTGGGGTGACGGGGCCGGTCAGGTGAAGGGCGGGCGGGCGTCGAGGGAGATGGACCGGCGCCCCGCCCAGCGCCACACCCGGGCCGACCGGTCGCGGTCCTCGTCGGTGACGAGGTTGCCCATCCAGCGCAGCGCGAGGGTCATGAGCCAGTCGCTGCGCATGCCGACCGGGCCGAGCGCGGCGAGGGTGCGCGGCACCGTGAAGATGCCGGCCAGGCGGCGGGCGATCGAGAACGCCTCGCCGTAGTGCTGCTGGAGCAGGGCGGGCCAGGCGGTGGCGAGGTCGTCGTCGAGGTGCTCGACGAGCAGGCGCCCGGTCTCGAGCCCGTAGTCGATGCCCTCGCCGTTCAGCGGGTTGACGCACGCCGCGGCGTCGCCGACGAGGGCCCAGTTCGCCCCGGCGACGTTGCTCACGGCACCCCCCATCGGCAGCAGGGCGCTCGTCGGCATCCGCTGCTCGCCCGTGAGGCCGAAGTCGGCCCGGCGCAGGTCGGTGTAGTGCTTCATCAGCGGCTTGATCGCGACGTCGGCGGGGCGCTTCGTCGTGGCCAGGGTGCCGACGCCCACGTTGACCCGCCCCCCGCCGAGCGGGAAGATCCAGCCGTACCCGGGCAGCGCCTCCCCTGACGGCGAACGCAGCTCGAGGTGGCTGCTGATCCACGGGTCGTCGGACCGCTCGGAGTCGACGTAGCAGCGGCCCGCGACGGCGTACACGGTGTCCTGGTGCCACTCGCGGCCGAGCACCTTGCCGAGCCCGGAGCGCACCCCGTCGGCGACGACGAGCCGCTCGCACTCGACGTCGAAGGTCTCCTCGCCGCGGCGGAAGGTCACGGCGCGCACGCGTCCGCCCTCGAGCCGGGCGTCGACGGCCTTGGCCCCCTCGAGCCCCGTCGCCCCGGAATCGAGCGCCTCGGTGCGGATGCGGTCGTCGAGGGCCGTGCGGGGGACGGCGCTGCCGTGGTCGGGAAGGGAGCCGCCGGGCCACGGCAGGTGGAGCGTCTGCCCGAACCCGTGGGCGCGCAGGCCCCGGTTGACGGCGTGCCCGCGCACCCAGCCGCCGAGGCCGAGCAGGTCGAGCTCGGCCACCGCGCGCGGCGTCAGACCGTCGCCGCAGGTCTTGTCGCGCGGGAAGACCGCGGCGTCGGCGAGCACGACGTCGCGCCCGGCGCGTGCCGCCCACGCGGCGGCCGAGGCCCCGGCGGGGCCGGCTCCGACGACGAGGACCTCGGTGCGCTGGGGGGTCTGGGACACGTGCGCATTCTCGCAAGGCGCCGGGGACGGACCGAAATCGGGTCGCCCGTCCCTCGACACGTTCAGCGACTCATTGCGGATCACCCACCTCCCGAGGCCGGATCCGGCCCCTCGACGGTGGGTGATGTGCAATCAGTCGAGCAGCGTGCGCGCGGCGAGGGCGCGCAGCTCGGCGTGCGCCCGCCGGTGGGAGGCGCGGTCGACGCGCACCTCGACGACCCGGATGCCGGCAGGGCGCGCGGCGAGCGCCGCGGCGAACTCGTCGCGGTCGTCGGCCCGGTCGTGCCGGATGCCGTGCGCGCGGCAGAGCGCGGCGAGGTCGGTCCCCGTCGGCGTACCGAAGACGCGCTCGAAGTCGGCCGCCCGTTCGGGTGCGCCGGGCTCGAGGGTCGTGAAGATCCCACCCCCGTCGTCGTTGACGACGACGACCGTGAGGTCGGGCGTCGGCTCGTCGGGACCGACGAGCAGCCCGTTGGCGTCGTGGAGGAAGGTCAGGTCGCCGACGAGGGCGTACGCCGGCCGGCCGGGGGCGGCGAGCGCCGCCCCGACCGCGGTCGAGACCATGCCGTCGATGCCGGCGAGGCCTCGGTTGGCGAGGGCGTCGCCGGCCACGGGACCCGGGGCAGCGAGGTCCAGGTCACGCACGGGGTTCGACGACCCGAGCACGAGAAGCGCGTCGGGGGGCAGGGATGCCGCGACCGCGCCCCCGACCGCGAGTCCACTCGGCCACGGGAACGGCTCAGCCGCAACGGCATCCGCGAGGGCCTGCCCAGCCCGGCGCCAGCCCTGGGCCCACGCCCCGAGGTGTGAGGCGCTGCCCCGTGGGTCGGCGGCGGTCGAGGAGGGGACCGCGGGGCCGTGGTCTGCCACGCCGCCGGAGGCCGAGGCGAGAACGGACGGTGGGTGCACGGCGGCGGCGACGTGCGAGGGGTCCGGCCACGGCCCACCCTCGGACACGACCTCGACGCGCACGCCGGGGCGACGCAGGAGGGCCGCGACCGCACGGGACAGGGTGACCCGCCCGACGACGAGCACCCGGTCGGGCAGGTGCCGCTCGACCCAGTCGGTGGCGGTGAGCACGAGGGGGCCGTGGGGCAGGGCGGCCGAACGGACCGACCGGGGCCCGAACGGCTCCGCGACGACGGGGTGGCCGCGCTCGGCGGCCCAGGCCACCGCGCGCTCCGCCACGCGGGGGTCGCGCGTGCGGCCGACGACGACGAGCGTGCGCTCGAGCGCGGGCAGGTCGGGCCCGGCGGGCTGGGCCGCCCGGGCGGTGACGCTCACCCAGGGCGCGTCGTCGGGGCGGCCGTCGAGGCTGTCGGGCCACCGGGACGCGACGGCGTCGGGCACGAGCGGCTCGCGCAGCGACACGTTGAGGTGGACCGGGCCCGGCAGCGCACCGGGCGACCCCGCCGTCCCCACCGTCCCTAACGCTGCCGCGACGGCCCGGCAGACCGTGCTGCGCCAGAACGGTGGCAGCCCGGGCCGGATGACGGGCGCCGGGAGGTCGGCCGACCAGCGCACGGCCGAACCGAACAGCCCGGGTTGGGCCGTCGTCTGGTTGGCCCCGGTGCCGCGCAGCTCGTGGGGCCGGTCGGCGCTCACGACGAGGAGGGGGACACCTGCGTGGTGGGCCTCGAGCACGGCCGGGTGGAGGTTCGCGACCGCCGTTCCCGAGGTCGTGACGACCGCGACGGGTGACCCGGAAGCCAGGGCCAGCCCGAGGGCGAGGAAGCCGGCGCTGCGCTCGTCGACCCGTACGTGGAGGCGGATCCGCCGTGACCGCTCCGCGTCGAGCACGGCGTACGCCAACGGGGCCGATCGCGACCCCGGGCACAGCACGACGTCGCGGACGCCGTTGCGGACCAGCTCGTCGACGAGCACCACGGCGAGCGCACTGGAGGGGGTCACGAGGCCGGATTCTGCCACTGCCGGTCGATGCGGAACTCCGACACCGACCGCACCGGCCGGCCGAGGATGCCCCCGGCCGACGCCTGCCAGGCGTCGAGCCCGGGCACCGTCCCGCGTGGTGCGTCCTCGGCGACCGCGATCGTCTCGACGTGGGCGTCGAGCCGGTGGTCGGCCACGTCGAGCACCGCGCCCGTGGCCGGAGTGCGCACCGTGACCCAGGACGCGTGGGACGGGTTGGGCGTGAGGTCGAGGCGCGGCACCGGGTCGGCGCCGTGCTCGACCGCGAGCACCCGGACCTGCCGAGGCACCGGGAAGAGCCCCACCGGTGCGCCGGTCGTGAGCACGTGGGTCACCCGGTGGTGCCGCGCGAACGCCACGTCGCCGGCCAGGGCCGCCGCGAGGATGCCGCCCTGGCTGTGGCCGACGAGGAGGACGGGGTCGGTCGTCGACGACCGACCTGAGCTCGACCGTGCCGCCGACAGCGCGGCGGTGACGCCGGCTGCGGCCACCGTCGGGTACCCGGTCATGGCCCGGAGGTCGGTCGTGAGGTCGAACGGGTTGGACCCCGCTCGGGGTGACCACTCCTGCGTGCCCGGCACGACGACGACCCACGCCGACCCGCCGTCCCCCCGCGAGACCTCCACGACGCGCACCCGGCCCCCGTCGAGCCCGCGGCCCGCCGCGACGAGGGCGGCCGCCCCGTCGAACCCGACCGCCTTGTCGAACCCGAGCGACCCCTCGTGCCCGACCGCCTTCTCGAGCCCTACCGCCCCCCCAGACCCGAGCGACCCCTCGAGACCGACCGCCCCCTCGGCCCCGGCCGCACCGTCGACCCTCGCAGCACCGTCGACGTCGGGGCCACCGCCGACAGCCCCGAGCTCGAGCGTCGGCTCGACAGCCGTCACCCGGGCGACGCCCCCGACCTCGGTGAGCCAGCCGCCGTGCGCGGCGAGGTGCACCCCCCGGCCGACGCCGGCGAGCACCGCCGACACGGCCGCCTCCACCTCCTCGTACGCGGCGGCAGCGACACGCAGCCTCAGGGCGAGGGCGTCGAGCGCCAGCGCGTGCCCCCACGTCCCCGCCGGCCCGACGACGGCGAGGGCGCCCGCCTCGGCTCGACCCCAGGCGAGGACGACGGCCCACCGCGTCCCTTCCCGCAAGGGCGGCACGCCCGCCCGCCCCAGCGCGACGGCCAGCCGGCTGGACTCGGCGCGCAGCTCGTCGGCCAGCTCCGCCACCCGCGCCGCCGCGGCGTGCAACGACGCGGACCGCACGCCCACCCCCGTCATGGGTCCAGAACGCCCCCCTGCTCGGCCAGGGCCACCACCTCCTCGGCGAGAACGGCCGCCTCGTCCAGCTCGCGGGCGAGGGTCGCCAGGGCGGTGACCCTGTGCGCCACCTGCTGCTGGTACGCCTCGGCCGCGGTGCCCTCCCACCAGACGAGCGCGTACCGACCGAGGGCCGCCCGGCGAGCCTCGACCCGTCGCGCCGCCCCCCGCAGCGCGGCGGCGAGGTCACGCAGCTCGCCCGTGCCCGGCATCCGAGTCCCCCTTCCCGGGCCGACCCCCGGCCCGCCTCCCACCCCACCCCCTCCGGGCCCGTGGGCACAGTCCGTGGCCGGACCTGTGGACCGGGCGCCCGCGACGCCCCGGCTGTGGACGAGCACACCCGCGCCGGCGGCCGTACCGCGCCACGACCTCGTCGTCATCGGCAGCGGTGTGCCGGCCGCAGCCGCCGCGCAGTCGGCGTTGGGGCGTCCCGGTGGGGACGGCGGCCGGTCAGGTGGGGATGAGCGTGTTGGCGAAGACCTGCCAGGCGAGCACCGACTTGGCGACGAGGCTGAGGATGACGTACTGCCACTCCCCGAACAGGTAGTCCCGCCACCGCCCCACCTGGCGGTACTGGAGCCACTGGTTGAGCGCGAAGGTGTTGAAGAGCACGAACAGGCTGATGAGGATGCCCCAGACGAACCCGGGAGGCCCCTGCCCGTCGAGCACGACGATGGCCCCCCACAGGTAGGCCGCGATCGCGACCCACGGGCCGATCCCGGCGACGCAACCGAACCAGAACGGCGTCCACCAGGCCCGCTCTCCGCGTGAGGGCGCCTGGTCCCGGCCGTGCATGAGGCCGTTGTTCGAGACCTCCATGAGCCAGCCGAAGAGGATCATCGCGATGTTCGCGAAGGCGAGCCCGATGAGCGCCGCGAGGTCGGTGATGCCGGTGACGAGCGCGATGAGGACGATCATGAGCGTCGACGACAGCGAGTACTCCACCCACCGGAACCGGTTCCGGCCGCGCTCGAGCTCGCGCACGTAGCGCGGGAACCCCCACGGCGAGGCGATGACGAGGTGGAAGAGCGCGGACAGGAACAGGAAGCTCGCCGTCGCCCAGGCGAGGGGGACGTCGAGGATGCCGGAGAGCGTCCCGTTCTCGAGTGGTGTGCCGGGCGGTCCACCGAGGGCGAAGACCGAGACGGGGAGGGTGAAGTCCGTGCTCAGGGCGACCATGGCGGCGCCCGAGGCGAGATGCAGCAGCCCCATGACGAGGTTGAACACCCGCAGCGAGCGGGCCCGTTCGGCCGGCACTGCGACGGAGGGTGTGGAGATCTGCAGCGGGAGGACGGTCATGCCTCATCTTCGGCCTCGCGGCCCCTCGCGGATGCGGCGGCGTGGGTCCGATCACCTCCGGTCAGGTCACGGGGAGCGGCTGCGGCCGCGATCCGTGGGGCACGAGACCCGCCCGGATCCGGTGCGAAGGACCCTGCTTCAGTCCCGACCCCCGGTCATGAGCGCGTGGCACGCGACGACACGGTCGCGCCACCACGCGACCCGGTCGGGTGGCGCGGTGTGGCGCGCGAGCAGCTCCGGGGCGGCCGCCACCCGGCCGACGGGGAGGGCACCGTGGAGCGGGACGAGTGGTGGGTCCACGACGTCGCCCTCGAGGAGGGCGGCCGTGCCGAGCCCGCATGCGTGCTCGAGGGCGGGCAGGGCCGCGGCGAGCGCCACCCCGGCCGCGATGCCGACGCTCGTGTCGAGGGCCGACGACACGACGGCGGGAAGGCCGCAGGCGTCGACGACCTCGAGGGCCCGTCGCACCCCGCCGAGGGGTGCCACCTTGACGACGACGACGTCGGCCGCGCCGAGGTCGCGCACCCGCAGCGGGTCATCGGCCTTGCGGATCGACTCGTCGGCGGCGATCGGGACGTCGATTCCGTTGCGGGCCAGTGCCAGGCGGAGGTCGCGCAGCTCCTCCACGGTGGCGCACGGCTGCTCCGCGTACTCCAGGTCGTAGCGGGCGAGCCGGGCGAGGGCGGACTGGGCGTCGACGACGGACCAGGCGCCGTTGGCGTCGATGCGGATCCGCCCCGAGGGCCCGAGCACCTCGCGGACCGCCGCGACCCGCGCGGCGTCGCTATCGGGCCCCTGCCCTCGCTCGGCGACCTTGACCTTGGCCGTCGTGCACCCGGGGAAGCGCGCGAGCACCTCGCCCACCCGCTCCGGTGCGACGGCGGGCACGGTGGCGTTGACGGGCACGGTGTCCCGCCGCGCGGCCGGCCACGCCTGCCACGCCGACTCGACGGCGGACTCGAGCCAGCGAGAGGCCTCCGCCGGACCGTACTCGAGGAAGGGGCCGAACTCCCCCCAGCCGGCGGGCCCCTCGAGCAGCGCGACCTCACGGGTCGTCACCCCACGGAAGGGCACGCGCATGGGGATCGCGACGACGCGCAGGGCGGCGAGGAGGTCGCCGACAGGAGCAAGGGGCACGCCGCCAACCGTAGGCCGCCTCGGCCAGCGCCGTCCCCCCGCCTGGCTCGCGGCCGTCGTGTCCACCGCACGCGCCACCCTCGTGACGTTCGACCGTGGGTTCGGCCGCTTCCCCGGGCTCGACGTCCGGCTCCTCGGAACCTGACCCGACGACGGCACGAGGAAGCACGCGGCTAGCCTTGCCGCCGTGAGCGCGATCCGCGGTGTCAGCGAGACCTTCGACCCGAGCGCCTGGGAGGAGGTGCCGGGCTTCGACGACCTCACCGACGTCACGTACCACCGGGCCGTCGGGCTGGGCTGCGTCCGGGTGGCCTTCGACCGGCCGGAGGTGATGAACGCCTTCCGGCCACACACCGTCGACGAGCTCCACCGGGTGCTCGACCACGCCCGCCGCACCGCCGACGTCGGGGTCGTCCTCCTCACCGGCAACGGACCCGGCCCCGAGGGCACCGGCAGCGCGGGGAAGTGGTCGTTCTGCACGGGCGGCGACCAGCGCATCCGCGGCCGTTCCGGCTACCAGTACGCGGCCGGCGAGACCGCGGACACGGTCGACGAGCGTCGGGTCAGGGCGGAGGGCGGCCGCCTGCACATCCTCGAGGTGCAGCGCCTCATCCGCACGATGCCCAAGGTCGTCGTCGCCGTCGTCAACGGGTGGGCGGCCGGCGGGGGCCACAGCCTCCACGTCGTGTGCGACCTCACCCTCGCCTCGCGCGAGCACGCACGGTTCAAGCAGACGGATGCCGACGTCGGCAGCTTCGACGGCGGCTACGGCAGCGCCTACCTCGCGAAGATGGTCGGCCAGAAGTTCGCCCGCGAGATCTTCTTCCTCGGGCGCACGTACTCCGCCGACGACATGCACCGGATGGGCGCGGTCAACGTCGTCGCCGACCACGCCGACCTCGAGAGCGAGGCCCTGCAGGTGGCTCGCGAGGTCATGGGCAAGAGCCCCCAGGCGCAACGGATGCTCAAGTTCGCGTTCAACCTCCTCGACGACGGGCTCGTGGGCCAGCAGGTCTTCGCCGGCGAGGCGACCCGGCTCGCCTACATGACCGACGAAGCCGTCGAGGGGCGCGACCAGTTCCTCGAGAAGCGCGACCCCGACTGGTCGCCGTTCCCCTGGTACTTCTGATACGCCGCATCATCGCAGGTCATCCCTGGTCTACCTCCCTGTAGTCCGCCGGGAGTCCGCAGGAGTGCCCATCGCTTCGCATCAGACCGGCCGCGGCCATGTCCACCGACGCGGCAGCACCCGCTCGCCCAACCCGGGAGGGCCGCGCGACGGCCGCCCGCTGACACTCCGTCCGGCCCGCCGGCTGGCCCCTCCGTCCGGCCCGCCCGCTCATCCCTCCTAGGCTCGACCGCGTGAACCGCAGGCGTGGGCCGGGATGGGTGCCCAACCAGCACGGGGCGTGGGCCATGCTCGCCACTCCGCTCGCCGTCGGCATCCTCGCGTCGGGGCCGGCGTGGGTGCACGTGCCGCTCACCGGCTTCTGGTTCGCCGGCTACTTCGCGTTCTTCGCGACCGGGCTGTGGCTCAAGGCGCGCCGGCGACCCCGGTACCTGCCACCGGTGCGTGCGTATGCCGTGCTGGCGGCTGTGCTCGGAGCCCTCACCCTCGCGCTCGACCCGGGGCTGCTGCGGTGGGCTCCGCTGTTCGTCGTCCCGCTCGGCGTCGGGCTCGTGGCGAGCGCGCGGCGCGACGACAGAAGCCTGTGGAGCGGGCTGGCCACGAGTGCCGGTTCCTCGCTCATGGTGCTCGTCGCCTACGACGCCGGCGGCGGCACCGACTGGGCCCGGGCCTGGACGCTCACGGCCGTCGTGGCCGCGTACTTCGCCGGCACGGTGCTCTACGTCAAGACGATGATCCGCGAGCGCGGCGACGAGCGCTTCCACTGGCTCTCGGCGATCGCCCACGGGGCGGCCACCGTCGCGATGACGTGGGTCGACCCGTGGCTCGTCGTGGTGTTCGCGCTGCTGACGGTCCGGGCCGCCGTGCTGCCGGCCTACCGCCTGTCGCCCAAGGTGGTCGGCATCGGCGAGGTCGTCGCCACGGTCGTCGTCGCGACGACGGCCCTCGTCGTGGTCTGACCGGGCGTCGCCACGTCCCACCCCGCCTGCTCGGTCGAGTGAGCACGACACGCCCGGGATCCGCCTCCGGGACCGGCGTGTCCTGCTCACTCGATCCGGGACGGAAGGGTTCAGCCCATCCCGCCGAGGTCGACCGCGTAGGCCTCGTAGGTCAGGTCCGACCCGCGCTGGCGGTGCCGCACGAGCTGGCCGAGCAGCCGGGTCGCGGCCTCGCGGTGGGCCGCGACGGCATCCTCCCCCGGCATCCCCTCGTCCCGCTCGTCGAGGAGCCGCTCCACCTCGGCGAGCAGCGCCGCGTGCTCGGCCTTCTGCTCGTCGACCCGGTGGCTGAGGCGCGGCGCCTTCGTGAGGATGTCGTCGTAGAAGCCGCCGGGAGCTTCCGTGAGCTCGACGTGGTCGCGCAGGTCGTGGGCCAGCTCGGTGAGCGCCGCCCGCACCCGGCCGCGCCACGTCGAGCCGAGGCCGGCGGGGTGGTCGAGGGCGCCCTGGAGGGCCGACATCGACTCCCCGAGCTCGGCCCGCTGCGTCTGGACCTTCCCGAGGTACGCCGCGTACGTCTCGTCCACGCTCCACCTCCTGCGCCGTCCCCATCATCCACCGCGCGGGCCACGCGCGCGAGGGCGCCGACGAGACGTGCGGCACTCCTCGAACGCGTCTCTGCGCCCGGTCGTCCGCCCTAGGGTGGCAGCACGTCCCACTCCGCGCTCGAAGGAGCATGCATGGCCAGGGCCACGATCCTCGCGGTCGACGACGACCCGCAGGTCTCGCGGGCGATCGTGCGCGACCTGCGGGCCCGTTACGGGTCCGGGTACCGCGTCGTCCGCGCGACCTCGGGCGACGAGGCGCTCGCGATGCTGGCCGAGCTCACCCTGCGCGGCCGGCCGGTCGCCCTCCTCGTCTCCGACCAGCGGATGCCGGGCATGACCGGCATCGAGCTCATGGCGGCGGTCCGTGAGAGCTCACCGGAGACCCGCCTTCTCCTCCTCACCGCGTACGCCGACACCGAGGTCGCGATCCGGGCCATCAACGACATCGGGCTCGACTACTACATGTTCAAGCCGTGGGAGCCTCCCGAGGCCACGCTCTACCCCGTCGTCGACGACCTGCTCGCGGCGTGGACCCGGGACCACCCCGACGGCGACGGCACCGTGCGCGTCGTCGGCCACCTGTGGTCCGACCGCAGCTACGACGTCAAGATGTTCCTGGCCCGCAACCACATCCCGTACGCGTGGCTCGACCTCGAGCGTGACGAGGAGGCCCGCCGGCTCGTCGACCTCGCGGACGCCGACCCGACCTCCCTCCCACTCGTGCTCCTGCCCGAGGGTGAGCCCCTGCGCAACCCCACGAGCGTCGAGCTCGCCGAGGCGCTCGGGCTGCGGACCCGGGCCGAGCAGCCGCTCTACGACCTGTGCATCGTCGGCGGCGGGCCGGCCGGGCTGGCCGCCGCGGTCTACGCCGCGTCCGAGGGCCTGCGGACCGTCGTCGTCGAGCGGGACGCCCCGGGCGGCCAGGCCGGCCAGAGCGCCGCGATCGAGAACTACCTCGGCTTTCCCAAGGGCGTGTCCGGGGCCGACCTCACCCACCGTGCGGTCGCCCAGGCAGCCCGGTTCGGCGCCGAGACCGTGCTGGCCCAGGAGGTCGTCGGGCTGGAGCAACGGGGCCCGGTGCACGCGGTGCGACTCGCCGACGGGGGCGAGGTGGAGAGCCGGGCCGTGCTCGTCGCGACCGGGGTGGCCTACCGCCGGCTCGAGGCCCGCGGGGTCGACGAGCTCGGGTCGCGCGGGGTCTACTACGGTGCCTCGGCGAGCGAGGCGGCGCAGACCGCGGGCCAGGTCGTCCACGTCGTCGGCGCCGCCAACTCGGCGGGGCAGGCCGTCCTCAACTTCGCCCGGGTGGCGAGCCGCGTCGTCATGCTCGTGCGCGGGGACGGGCTCGGGGCCTCGATGTCGGAGTACCTCGTGGCGCGCATCCTCGCCGCCGACAACGTCGAGGTGCGCTACCGCACCGAGGTCGTCGCGACGCACGGCACCGACCACCTCGAGGGCGTGACCCTCGTCGACCGCGACACCGGCCGCACGCACGAGGAGGAGACGAACTGGCTCTTCGTCTTCATCGGGGCCCTGCCCCGCACCGACTGGCTCGGCGAGGGCGTCGTCCGCGACGCCAAGGGCTTCCTCGTCACCGGGCCAGACCTCCAGCACCCCGACCACGCCGAGCACGCCGGCCGGTGGCCGCTCACCCGCCCGCCCTACGCCCTCGAGACGAGCGTGCCGGGCGTGTTCGCGGCCGGTGACGTGCGGCTCGACTCGATGAAGCGGGTCGCGTCAGCCGTCGGCGAGGGCGCGATGTCGGTCTACCTCGTCCACCGCTACCTCGAGACCGTCTGATGGACCTCACCGAGCTGCGGACCCTCAGCCTCTTCGACGGGCTCACCGACCCCCAGCTCGAGCAGCTCCTCGCGGCCGCCGACGAGTACACCGTCGCCCCCGACGAGGTGCTCTTCCACGAGGGGACCCCGTCCGACACGTGGTGGGTCCTGCTCGAGGGCGAGGTCGAGCTGTTCCGCCGGGTCGGCAGCGAGGAGGCCCCGATGGGCCGGCTGGCTCGTCCGGGCCAGTGGGCCGGGGGGTTCGCCGCGTGGGACGAGCACGGCTCCTACCTGGCCACCGCCCGCGCCGCGGGGGCCGGCCGCGTGCTCCGGCTGCCCTCGACCGAGCTGCGCCGGCTCGCCGAGCAGTGGTTCCCGTTCGGCCTGCACTTCATCAACGGTCTCGTCACCACCGTACGACGGATCGAGTCGACCGCCCGCCAGCGCGAGGCCCTCGTCGCGCTGGGCACCCTCTCCGCGGGCCTGGCCCACGAGCTCAACAACCCGGCATCCGCCGCGACCCGCGCCGTCGACAGCCTCCAGGGCACGTCCGCCCTCCTGCTCGCGGCGCTGTCCCGGCTCGCGGGGGCCGGCATCTCGGCCGAGGACTTCACCGTGCTCGACGAGCTGCGCCGGCGGGTGAGCGGCACCGAGTCCGGGCTCAGCGCCCTCGCCCTCGCCGACCGCGAGGACGAGCTGTCCGACTGGCTCGTCGCTCACGACGTCGACCGCGACTGGGAGATCGCGCCCGTCCTCGCCGCGGCCGGCGCCGACACCACGTGGTGCGACGAGCTGGCCCGCGCCCTCCCCGCGGCCTCCCTCGGCCCGGGACTGGAGTGGGTGTCGGCGTCCCTGTCGACGGCCGCGCTGCTCGGTGAGGTCAAGGAGGCCACCGGGCGCATCTCCACCCTCGTCGCCGCCGTGCGCGCGTACTCGCAGATGGACCGCGCCTCGCTGCGGGTGACCGACCTCCTCGAGGGCCTCGACAGCACCCTCGTCATGATGGGCCACAAGCTCGGGCCCGGCATCCACGTCGAACGGGACTACGCGCCGGGGCTGCCGCCGATCGAGGCGATGGCCGGCGAGCTCAACCAGGTGTGGACCAACCTCGTCGACAACGCAGTCGACGCCATGGGGGGCGAGGGCACCCTGCGCGTCTCCGCCCGCTCGGATGCCGTGGGCTGGGTCGTCGTCGAGGTCGCCGACACCGGCCCGGGGATGCCCCCCGAGGTCCAGGCGCACGCGTTCGAGCCGTTCTTCACGACGAAGGAGGTCGGCAAGGGCACCGGGCTCGGCCTCGACATCTCGCGCCGGATCGTCGTCGAACGTCACTCCGGGGAGATCACCATCGAGGCCGGGCCGAGTGGCACGCTGGTGCGTGTGCGCCTTCCCATCCACCACCGGGGCAGGTCCTGAGTCGCGGCCGCCGGTCGACGGGCCACCGGTGACCGGTTCCCCGCCGGACGGCCTGCGGATGCTCGCGGTCCCCACCGGACCGGCCGCCCTCGACGTGCTGCCCGACCTCGAGCAGGCCCTGTCCGGGGGGCACCCGGTGCTGCCGTACGCCGCGTCGGCGCCGGCGCCGGCCGTCCCCGACCACGACCCCGCCACCCTCCCCGACGGCCTCGCCGTCGTCGTCGGCACGTCCGGGTCGACCGGCACCCCGAAGCGGGCCCTGCTCACCGCCGCGGCCCTGCGGGCGAGCGCCCGGGCCACGCACGCCCGGTTGGGCGGCGCGGGCCAGTGGCTCCTCGCGCTGCCCGCCCACCACGTCGCCGGGCTCCAGGTGCTGCTGCGCTCCCTCGACGCCGGCACCGCGCCCCTGGCGATGGACCTCACCGACGGGTTCCGGCCCCAGGCGTTCGTCGCGGCGACGACCGGGTTCGTCCCGGGCGCCCGGCGGTACACGAGCCTCGTGCCGACCCAGCTGCTGCGGGTGCTCGACCACCCCGGCGGCACCGAGGCGCTGTGCGGGTTCGACGCCGTGCTCGTCGGCGGCGCCGCGATGCCGCCGAGGTTGCGGGTGCGGGCCGAACGCGCAGGTGTCCCGGTCGTCTCGACCTACGGCATGAGCGAGTCCGCGGGCGGCTGCGTCTACGACGGGGTCGCGCTGGCGTGCACCGAGGTCGCCTTCGACGAGGACTGGCGTATCCACCTCGGCGGTGCCACCATCGCCCACGGCTACCTCGCCCGGCCCGACCTCAGCGCGCAGGCCTTCGGCACCGACGACGACGGCGTGCGCTGGTTCCGCACCGACGACGTCGGCCACACCGATCCCCGCGGCCGGCTGCGGGTCGACGGGCGGGTCGACGACCTCGTCACCACGGGCGGGCTCAAGGTCGCCCCGCGGCTCGTCGAGGAGGCGATCCTCGAGCACGTGCCCGGCGTCCGCGACGTCGTCGTCGTCGGCAGCCCCGACCCCGAGTGGGGCGAGGCCGTGTGCGCCCTGCTCGTCCTCGAGCCCGGTGCCGTGCACGACGTCACCGCCGCGGACCTGCGGGCCCGGCTGCGCGACGTGCTGCCCGACCACGCCCTCCCCCGCCGGTCGCTCACGGTGCCCGAGGTGCCGACCCGCGGCCCCGGCAAGCCCGACCGGCGCGCCGTGGCCGCCCTGTTCACCGTGGGATGATGGTCGCGTGCTCCGCTACCTGCCCGCCGTGCTCAGTCTCGCGCTGACGGTCTACTGCGTGGTGGACGCCATCCAGACCGAGGACACCGCCGTGCGCAACCTGCCGAAGATCGCCTGGCTCATCCTCGTCCTGCTCTTCCCGCTCGTCGGGCCCGCCGCGTGGCTCATCGCCGGCCGGCCGCGCAAGGGTCCGCGCGGCATCCGGCAGCAGCCGCGCCGCCCCCTCGGCCCGGACGACGACCCCGACTTCCTCAAGGACCTCTGACCCCACCCATGGCCTCCCTCTCCCAGTGGGTGGCGGGCGCCCGTCCGCGCACCCTGCCCGCCGCGCTCGCGCCGGTCGTCCTCGGCACCGCCGCGGCCCACCTCGTCGGGGGCGCGGACCTCGCCCTCGCCATCCTGGCCCTCGTCGTCGCCCTGGCCCTCCAGGTCGGGGTCAACTACGCCAACGACTACTCCGACGGCGTCCGGGGCACCGACGAGGCCCGGGTCGGCCCGGTCCGCCTCGTCGGCCAGCGCCTCGCCGCCCCGGCGAACGTCAGGCTCGCGGCGCTGCTGTGCTTCGCGGCGGCCGCCGTGGTCGGCCTGGCCCTCGTCGCGCTGAGCGGCGCCTGGCTCATGCTGCCGCTCGGGGGGCTCGCGGTGCTCGCCGCCTGGCGCTACACCGGCGGCGACAACCCGTACGGCTACCGCGGCCTGGGCGAGGTGTACGTCTTCGTCTTCTTCGGGCTCATGGCGACCCTCGGCACCGAGTACACCCAGTCGGATGCCGTCTCGTGGTTCGGCCTGCTCGCCGCCGTCGGCGTGGGGGCCGTCGCGTCGGCCATCCTCGTCGCGAACAACCTGCGCGACATCCCGACCGACACCGAGCACGGCAAGCGCACCCTCGCGGTGCGCCTCGGGGACGCACGCACGCGCGACCTCTACACCGCGCTGCTCACGGCATCCGTCGTCGCGCTCGGCCTCATGGCCGTCGTCGAGCCGTGGGCGCTGCTCGGCCTGGTCGCCGCGCCGCTCGGGTGGCGCGCGGTGCGCACGGTGCGAGCCGGGACCACCGGCGGGGGGCTCGTTCCGGTGCTGGCCGCCACCGGCCTGTACGAGGTGGCGTACGCCGCACTCACGGCGCTCGGCGTCGTCGTCGGCGTCGCCACGGGCTGACGGCCCCGCCGGCGGCGCCCGTCAGCGGAAGGTGCCCTCGTCGCCCGAGGTCTCGGCGTCCTCGGCCTCCTCGTCGGTGGGCCGCCCGGCCGCCGCGGCACGCTTGGCCGCGGTGCGGCGGTCGATCCGCTCGGCGAGCTGCGCGGAGTAGTCCTCGCGGAAGCGGCGCAGGGCGAAGTAGGAGATGACCGCCGACAGCAGGGCCGCCCCGGCGACGAGGAGGAGCATGTCCTCGCGGTCGCGCAGGCCGGCGAGCCAGAGCGCCGCGAGGCAGCCGAGGAAGACGAGGAGGCGGAGCACGGTGTAGCGGAGCATGGGTGCGATCAGAGTCCCGAGTAGGAGTGCTGGCCGACGAAGAACACGTTGACGACCGCGAAGTTGACGATGATGCAGGCGTAGCCGGCGAGGGCGATCCAGACGGCGTTCTGGCGCTTCCACCCGGTCGTCGCGCGGGCGTGCAGGTAGGCCGCGTAGACGACCCAGATGACGAAGCTCCACACCTCCTTGGGGTCCCAGTTCCAGTACGAGCCCCAGGCCTGGCGGGCCCAGATCGCCCCGGCGATGACGGTGAAGGTCCAGAGCGGGAACGCGACGACGTGCGTGGCGTAGGTGAGCCGCTCGAGCGCGCGCGCGTCGGGCAGCCGGTCCATGAAGCTGCGGCGGTGCGCCGGGTCGGCCTCGAGCCGGGCCTGGACGAGGTAGAGGATGCCGAGCGAGAAGCCGATGGTGAAGACCGCGACCGACAGCGTCGCGACGGCGACGTGGATGGCGAGCCACACCGAGCGCAGCGACGGCATGAGCTCGGAGGCGTCGGTGTACCAGACGGTGATCGCGAGCCCGAGGTTGAGCAGCACCGGGGCGACGACGAACAGGCCGAGCCAGCGCAGGTCGCGGCGCACCGCCCAGGCGCAGTACGCGACGAGCACGAACATCGCCCCGACGATCGCGAACTCGTACATGTTCCCCAGCGGCCAGCGGTGCACCTCGGCGGCCCGCAGCACGACACCGGCGACGACGAGGGCGGTGGCGAGCAGGGTGAGCATCCAGCCGATGCCGGCGGCCTTTCGGGCGCCGAGCGGCTCCTCCTCACGGGTGCCCGGCGGCGTGGATGCCGTGCCGGTCGCCTCCCCCTCCGCCGGCTCACCGTCCACCGCCTCACCGGCGACCGTCTCACCGGCCACCGCCTCACCGGTGGCCGTCTCGCCCACGCCGGCGCCGACGAGTGCGCGGTCGCGCGTGGCGACGTCGACGGCATCCCGCGTGGGGGCGAGCCGGGCGAGGTGCACGGCGTACGCGAGCATCGCAAGGGTGAGCACCACCATCGCGGAGTAGATCGCCGTGTTGGACAGCTGGGCGAGGGTCTGGTCGGTCATCGCGTTCCTTCGAGTGCGGTGAGGAGCCCGTCGAGCTCGTCGGGCATCCCCTCGTCGTCGTCCTTGGCCAGGCCTCCGACGGAGACCACAGTACGACCCGGTCGCTCCCCCGGCCCAACCCGCACGAAGACCCTTCGACGCCGCACGACGAGGGAGGCGACGAGGCCGGCGAGGCTCAGCAGGGCGGCGACGAGGGTGAGGGACTTGCCCGGGTCGGTGCGCACCGACAGGCCGGCGAAGCGCTCCACGCCGTCGAACGTGATCGAGCCGCGCCCCCCGGGCAGCTCGTACGTCTCCCCGGGTCGCAGCAGGATGCGCAGCTGGTCGGCCCCGTCGGCGCCCGGCACGGCCGTCATCGCCTCGGTGTCGAGGGAGTACACGGACTGCGGGCGTCCGCTCGGGAAGAGCTCGCCCTCGAACGCCGTGAGCGCCAGCTGGGGGTCGAGCAGGTCGGGGAAGACCGAGTGGGGACCCCGCTCGTCGTCGATGACCCCGGTCGGCAGGAAGAAGCCGGCGAACCCGAGCTGTTGGGGCGAGGCGCCCGGAACCTTGACCGCGCCGACCGAGGTGTAGGTGTCGTCCTGCGGCAGGAACGGCGTCGCGTCGGAGTACACGACGGTGCCCTCGGCGTCGCGGACGGTGATCGTCGGGGCGTAGCCGTTGCCGAGGAGGAAGACGGTGCCGTCGCCGGTCTCGAGGGGGTGGTTGACGCGGATCGAGCGCTGCTCCGCCGGCCCGTCGGGCGGGGTGAACGTCGTCGACGCCTCGAAGTCGCGCGGGGCCCCGAACTGGCCGGCCCCCTGGGTCTGCGTCTCGAACTCGACGTCGAGGCGGTCCAGGCCGATCGTGAACGGGGCGAGGTCGTTGACGTCGACCCATGGCCCGGGGCTGAAGGTGTCGTAGCGCGAGAGGGTGTTGGCGAAGGTCTTGCCCACGGGCAGGATGACGTCTCCCTTCCACCCGAGCAGGTGGCCCCAGGCCACCCCGACGAGGATGCCGATGAGTGCGACGTGGAAGACGAGGTTGCCCGTTTCGCGCAGGTAGCCCTTCTCGGCCGACAGCGTCTGGCCGTCATGGGCGTGCACGCGGTAGCGGCGGCGGCGCAGGACACCGCGCAGGGCCTCGCGCACCTGCTCGGGGTCACCCTCGACCTCGAGCATCCGGTGGGCCGCGAGCCGCTCGAGCCGCCGCGGTGCCCGGGGCGGGGCCGAGCGCACCTGGTGCCAGAGGATCCTCGTGCGCGGCAGGACGCAGCCGATGAGCGAGACGAAGAGCAGGAGGTAGATCGCGGCGAACCACGGTGACGCGTAGACCTCGAAGAAGCCGAGGCGGTCGAGCACCGGCCCGGCCGTGGGATGGTCGGCGATCCACTGGGCGGTGCGCGCCGGGTCGATCGAGCGCTGCGGGAACGTCGAGCCCGGCACCGCACCGATCGCGAGGAGCAGGAGGAGGAAGAGCGCGGTCCGCATGCTCGTCAGCTGACGCCACGTCCACCGCAGCCACCCGAGGGGGCCGAGGCGCGGCTGGGCGACGTCCGGGCGGGTGCGCGGTGCGGTCCCGGTGCTCACAGCGACACCTCGAAGCCACTCACGAGCTCGGCCTGGATCCACCGGTTGAGCTCCTCCCACACGCCGGTGAGGAGCAGCACGCCGACGACGACGAGCATGACGCCACCGACGACCTGGATCGCCCGCTGGTGGCGCCGCACCCAGTCCGAGGCGCGGCCGGCCCGGTCCAGGCCCGCCGCGATGAGGAGGAACGGCAGGCCGAGCCCGATCCCGTACGCCGTCGCGAGCACGACGCTGCGCCCGAGCTGCGGGTCCGCCGTGGCCGTCGCCATGACGAGGACGGCGGCCAGGGTCGGCCCAGTGCACGGCGCCCACCCGAGCGCGAACACCGCGCCGAGCACGGGGGCACCGGCCAGTCCGGCGCGGGGCCGCCAGCGGATCCGCGCCTCGCGCTGGGCACCGACCCCGAGGAAGACCAGCCCCATGACGATGACGACGACCCCACCGGCTCGCATGAGCAGGGTGCGGTGCTCGACGAGCGCCCGGCCCGCCGTCGTCACGAAGATCGAGCCGAGCACGAAGACGAGGGTGAAGCCGAGGACGAAGAGGAGTGCGCCGGTCACCATCCGGCCTCGGGACCGCTCGGCGAGGGGTTCGCCGGTGAGGCCGCTGACGTAGCCGAGGAACCCGGGCACGAGGGGCAGCACGCACGGGCTGGCGAACGAGACGAGGCCGGCCAGGGCCGCGACCGCCACGGCGAGCGGCAGGGCGCCCGAGGTGACCGTGTCACCGCTGGCCGCGAGCACGGCCGCGGGGGCGGCGACCGGCGTCACGACTCGGCGACGACGTCGTCGACGAGCCCACGCAGGGTGCTCGCCGAGACGGGACCGTTGACCCGCGCGGCGATCCGCCCCTCGGTGTCGAGCACGAGGGTCGTCGGCACGGTCGGGGCCTTGCCCTGGAGCGCGAGGATGAGGACCCCGGACTCGTCGCTGAGGCTCGGGTAGGTGATGCCGGCCTTCTTCGCGAACGCGGCGCCACGCGCGGGGTCCTCGCGGAAGTCGATGCCCATGAACTGCACGGGGGCGCGCTCGGCCTCCAGGTCGGACCAGACCCGCTGCAGGTCGGGCGCCTCGGCGACGCACGGCGCGCACCACGACCCCCAGACGTTGACGACGAGCACCTCGCCGCGGGCGGAGGCGCTGTCCCAGGCGGTGCCGTCGAGCAGCTCGCCGCTCAGCTCGACCGGCTCGGCGCGGTCGGCCTCGGGGATGGTCTCGACGGCGCCGTCGCCGGAGACGTAGCCCTTCTGGTCGCCCGCCTTGGCCTGGGCCGCGACGGAGTTCGGGTCCTGCGAGCAGGCCGCGGCTCCGAGGACGAGGGCGAGGGCGGCCAGCCACCCGGCGAGCCGGGCGGGGGGTCGTGCGCTCATGCGCCCGCCCCGGGCTGGGCCTGGTCGAGCAGCGCGGCGGCGGGCTCGCTGTAGGACAGCGACAGCAGCTCGTCGTCGAGGAAGGTGAACGAGGTGAGCGAGGCGAGGGCGCACTCACGGCGGGCCGGGTTGTGCCAGAGCGGCCTGCCCTCGGTGGCGAGCCGGATCATCCAGATCGGCGCCTGGTGGCTCACGATGACCGCCTCGTGGCCCCGGGCGGCGGCCCGCGCGTCGACGATCGCGAGGCGCATCCGCTCGACGATCTCGACATAGGGTTCGCCCCACGAGGGCCGGAACGGGTTGAGCATCTTCGGGTACAGGCGGGGGTGGCGCAGCAGCCCGGCGCCTCCGGCGACGGGCAGGCCCTCGAACTCGTTGTCCGCCTCGATGACCCGCTCGTCGAGGGTCACCTCGAGCCCGTGCTCCTGCGCGACCGGGGCGGCCGTCTCGCGGGCGCGCTCGAGCGGGCTCGACACGACGTGCGTGATGTCGTGGTCGCCGAGGTGGTCTGCTGCGAGCTCGGCCATGTCGCGGCCGAGCGCCGAGAGGTGGTAGCCGGGCAGGCGACCGTAGAGGAGGCGGTGCGGGTTGTGGACCTCGCCGTGGCGCAGCAGGTGCACGACGGTGCGTTTCGGGTCGTCGGCACCCGGTCCGCCGGCCGTCGGGGAGGTCGTCATGCGCCCGATTGTCGCAAACGAGTCTGGGTGCGACGGCACCCCTCCCCGCCGGCGGACGGTGGCCCGGACCGACGCCCGGTGGACGAGGGGCGGGCCGGGCGCACGACCCGACAAGCCTCGGGGAAACCGGGGTCAGGACCCCGGTTTCCCTCGGCTCTGCCGATGACCGGGAAGACGCTCGCGCGCCACGGCTCGATCATCATGACCTCGCCGTCCCTGAGCTCTGCCGTCACAGGTCCCGGGGTCTGGCGTCACAGGTCCCGGGGCCTCCTGTCAGAGGTCTCGGTGCATCTCCTGCTCGATGGCGTCCTCGCGGTCCGCGCGGCGCAGGTGGAGGAGCGCCGCGACGAGGCCGCCCCACACGACGACGATGGCGAGGAGCATCATGACGATGGCTTCGGTCGACATCACAGGTCCCTTCCCGGGGTGGTCGTGGCGACGGGTTCGTCGTCGTCATAGCCGTCGATGCGGGTCTGCGAGCGCCACGGCACCCGGGCGATGACGAAGCCGCCCACCGCGACGAGCAGGGCGGCGAGCCAGCCGAAGACGAGGAGCATCCACTGCGGGTAGCCCTCGTAGGGCTCCTGGAGCACCGCCCAGAGCTCGCGGACGAGGACGAAGCCGAGCACGAGCGGCGTCACCACGGACATGAGGACGATCCACCAGCCACGCACCGGCACCGAGCCGTCGCGGTTGAGGTGGTCCCTCAGGCGGGGCAGGGCGCGCACGCCCCAGGCGAGGACGACCATGCTGACGACCGCGACGAGGAGGATGCCGAACCGGTTGATGAAGTGGTCGAGGATGTCGAGGACGTAGATGCCGCTCGTCGTGCTGAAGCCGATGAGGCTGAGCAGCGCGCACGGCACCGTGACGACGAGGGTGGAGCGCAGCCGGCTCAGCTCGAACTTGTCGCGGACCGCGGAGATGACGACCTCGAGCACGCTGACGAGCGAGGTGAAGCCGGCCATGACGAGCGAGGCGAAGAAGAGCACCCCGATGACCGCACCCGCCGGGGCCTCGTTGACGATCGTCGGGAAGGCGATGAAGGCCAGGCCGATGCCCGAGGTCGCCACCTCGCCGACGGCGACCCCGGACGCCTGGGCCATGAAGCCGAGGGCGGCGAACACGCCGATGCCGGCGAGCAGCTCGAAGCCCGAGTTCGAGAAGCCGACGACCATGGCCGAGCCCGTCATGTCGGTACGCCGGTGCACGTAGGACGAGTACGTGATCATGATGCCGAAGCCGATGGACAGCGAGAAGAAGATCTGGCCGTAGGCCGCCGCCCAGACGGCCGGCTCGGCCAGGGCCGACCAGTCCGGCGCGAAGAGGGCGTCCAGGCCCGCGCCCGCCCCCGGGAGCCGCAGGGCCTGCACGACGAGCACGGCGAAGGCGATGACGAGCACGGGGATGAAGATGACCGACGTGGCACCGACGCCGCGCTGCACCCCGAGGGCGAGCACGGCGATGAGCGCGACCCAGACGACGGCCAGCGGGAGGAGCACCCGGGGCACGAAGTCGAGGGTCACGCCGGGGTCCCCCGCCTGGAGGAGGTCGCCGAAGAAGTAGGCGTTCGGGTCCTCGCCCCAGGCCCGGGTGAACGAGAGGACGGTGTAGCTCAGGGCCCAGGCGATGACCGCGGCGTAGTAGACGGCGATCATGAAGCAGATGCCGACCTGCCACCAGCCCAGGCCCTCGGTGCGCCGTGACAGGCGGGCGAACGACAGGGGGGCCGACCCCCGGTAGCGGTGCCCGAGCGCGTACTCGAGGAAGAGGAACGGGATCCCCGCCGTGAGCAGGGCCACGAGGTACGGGAGGATGAACGCCCCGCCCCCGTTGTCGTAGGCGACGTACGGGAACCGCCAGATGTTGCCCAGGCCAACGGCGGAGCCGATCGCCGCGAGGATGAAGACCCGCCGGCCGGAGAACGACCCCCGCCTGGCCTCGGCCGCCTCGTCCTGGCTCGCTGTCGTGCTCATGGAACCTCCCTGCCCGGGGTCGCGTCGTCAGGTGCTCCCCGCCAGCATCCCGCGATCGGGCCGGAGGCGCCAGACGGCGCGGCGGACCGGAGCCGAGCGCGTCAGCTCCCCGAGGCCGCGGCCCGCGCCGCCGCGGGCAGGGCAGCGACGACCCGCTCGACCGCGGCGTCGTCGTGCGCACCCGAGACGAACCACGACTCGAACGCACTCGGCGGCAGGTACACCCCCGCGTCGAGCATCGCGTGGAAGAAGCGGCCGAACGCCGCGGCATCCTGCGCGCGCGCGTCGTCGTAGGTGCGCACCTCGCCCTCACGGAAGAACACGGAGAACATCGAGCCGGCCCACTGCACGCGGTGCGGCACCCCGGCATCCGAGAGGGCGGCGGATGCCGCGTCGGCGATCGCGCGCGCGACCTCGCCGAGCCGGGCGTAGAGGGCGTCGTCGCAGGCGCGCAGCGTCGCCAGCCCGGCGGCGGTGGCGACCGGGTTCCCGGACAGGGTGCCGGCCTGGTAGACGGGCCCGTCCGGCGCGAGGAGGGCCATGACGTCGGCGCGGCCGCCGAAGGCCGCCGCGGGGAAGCCGCCACCCATGACCTTGCCGAAGGTCATGAGGTCGGGGGCGACGTCGACGCCTTCGTGGCCCCACCACCCGGCCCGGCCGACGCGGAACCCCGTCATGACCTCGTCGGAGACGAGCAGCGCCCCGTGCTCCGCGGTGACCCGGCGCAGCGCCTGCGTGAACCCCGGCTGCGGGGGGACGACGCCCATGTTCCCCGCCGCCGCCTCGGTGATGACGCAGGCGATCTCGCCCCCACGGGCGGCGAAGACCGCCTCGAGCGCGGGCACGTCGTTGTACGGCACGACGATCGTCTCGGCGGCCATCTCCGCCGGCACGCCGGCCGAGTCGGGCAGCGCGAACGTCGCGAGGCCGGAGCCGGCGCTGACGAGGAGGGAGTCGACGTGCCCGTGGTAGTGCCCGGCGAACTTGACGACGAGCGACCGCCCGGTGAAGCCACGCGCGAGGCGGATGGCGCTCATCGTCGCCTCCGTGCCGCTCGAGACGAGGCGCACCCGGTCGACCGGCCCCACGCGGTCGACGATCTCCTCGGCGAGGAGCACCTCGTTCTCGCTCGGCGTCCCGAACGAGAAGCCCCGCCCCGCCGCGTCGCGCACGGCCTCGAGCACCGCCGGGTGGGCGTGCCCGAGGATCATCGGCCCCCAGCTGCACACGAGGTCGACGTACTCGCGCCCGTCGACGTCCGTGAGCCACGGTCCCCGCCCGCTCGCCATGAACCGCGGGGTGCCGCCGACGGCCCGGAAGGCGCGCACCGGCGAGTTGACCCCGCCGGGCGTCACGGCGCGGGCGCGCTCGAGCAGGGCGGCGGATGCCGGGGCGTCGCCCGGCTGGGACAGGGGGCTCGTGGGGTCGGCGGGCGTCACCGCCCCATCCTCGCAGCCGACCGGCTCAGGAATGGGCGCCGGCCGCTCGGCACTCGGCCGCGTAGGCCTCGCGGACCGCCGTCATGGCGTCGCCGAGCGCCGCGAACTGCTCGGGGGTGAGCACGTCGACGAGGTGCCGGCGCACGCTCTCGACGTGGACGACGGCGAACTCGGTGATCGCCCGTCGCCCGTCCTCGGTGAGGCGGAGCAGCACGCCCCGGCCGTCGTCGGGAGCGGGCGTGCGACGCACCCAGCCGCGCCGCTCGAGGCGCACCGCCGTGTGGGTGACCCGGCTGCGCGACTGGACGATGAGCGCAGCGAGCGCCGACATCCGCAGCTGGCCCGTCGGGGCCTCGGACAGCATCGAGAGCAGCTCGTACTCCGGCAGGCTGACGCCGACGGCGTGCAGGTCGCGGTCGAGGGCGACGTCGAGCTCGCGGTTGCCCCGCAGGTAGGCGCGCCACGAGCGCTGCTCGGCCTCGGTCAGCCACCGCGGTTCCTCGCTCGCCATGGGCTCATCGTTCCACGTCGGGGTCACCGCCCGCCGCCGGTTCGGGCATCCGGCGCCGGCCACGGGACGGGAGCGCTTGTCCCACATCGTGAGACGGCGGAATGCCAGCGGCCTCGCGGTTGGTTGAACAGTCAACTACCGTGGCACCACCGACATCAAGGAGCACGACATGACGATCACCGACACCACCCTGAAGGGCCTCGGCACCGGCACCTGGGCCATCGACCCCACCCACACCGAGGTCGGCTTCGTGGCCCGCCACCTCATGGTGAGCAAGGTCCGTGGCTCGTTCGACGACGTGTCCGGCACCGTCGTCGTCGCCGACGACGTCACCCAGTCCGTCGCCGACGTCACGATCAAGACCGCCTCGGTCTCCACCGGCACGGCCGACCGCGACGCCCACCTGCGCGGCGAGGACTTCTTCGACGTCGAGAAGTTCCCCGAGATGAGCTTCCGCAGCACCTCCTTCGACGGTGAGACCCTCATCGGCGAGCTCACGATCAAGGGCGTCACCAAGCCGGTCACCCTCGACGTCGAGTTCAACGGTGTCGCCACCGACCCGTGGGGCAACGAGAAGGCCGCATTCGAGGCCGAGGGCGAGCTCAACCGCACCGACTGGGGCCTGACCTGGAACGCGGCCCTCGAGAAGGGCGGCGTCCTCGTCTCCGAGAAGATCAAGCTCGTCCTCGACGTGCAGCTCGCCAAGCAGGCCTGAGCTCCGTCCCCCGCTCCGGATCCCTCCTCCGGAGCACCGCGGCCGCCGTCCTCCCCGACCGGGGCAGGGCGGCGGCCTGCCCGTCTCCCCGTACCGCTGCACCCCTGCACCCGCACCCCTCCCTCTCGCGGAGTCAGGAGCACTGCGCGGAGTCAGGGGCGTCTACGGCCCTGACTAGGCGGGGACCTCCTGAGCCCGCGAACTGCTCCTGACTCCGAGGATCCGGATGCCGGGTGGCCGGCCTCAGAGCCGGGTTGCCGCCTCGAGGGCGTAGTAGGTGAGCACGACCTGCGCCCCGGCCCGGCGGATGTTGACGAGGCTCTCGAGCATGACCCGGTCGCGGTCGACCCAGCCGCGCTCGGCCGCCGCCTCGACCTGCGCGTACTCCCCCGAGATCTGGTACGCCGCGACGGGGACCGGCGACATCGCCGCTGCCGCCGCGATGACGTCGAGGTGGGGGCCGGCGGGCTTGACCATGACGATGTCGGCGCCCTCGGCGATGTCGAGCTCGAGCTCGCGCAGCGCCTCGGTGCCGTTCGCGGGGTCCTGCTGGTACGTCGCCCGGTCCCCGACGAGCGAGGACTGCACCGCCTCGCGGAACGGGCCGTAGAGGCCGGAGGTGTACTTCGCGGCGTAGGCGAGGATCACCGTGTCGGGGTACCCCGCGGCATCCAGCGCAGAGCGCACGAACCCGACCTGACCGTCCATCATCCCGGAGAGCCCGAGCACGGCCGCCCCGGTGCCGGCCTGGGCGAGTGCCATCGACGCGTAGCGCTCGAGCGTCGCGTCGTTGTCGACCGAGCCGTCGGCGGCCAGGACCCCGCAGTGGCCGTGGTCGGTGAACTCGTCGAGGCACAGGTCGGCCATGACGACGAGGTCGTCGCCCACCTCCTCGACGAGCCGGGACAGGGCGACGTTGAGGATGCCGTCCGGCGCGTCCGCGCCCGAGCCGCGCGCGTCCTTGGCCTGGGGCACGCCGAAGACCATGATCCCGCCCAGGCCGGCGGCGACGCAGCGCCGGGCCTCGTCGACGAGCGAGTCGAGCGTGTGCTGCACGACCCCCGGCATCGCCGAGATCGCGACGGGGGTGTCGATGCCCTCACGGACGAAGACGGGCAGGACGAGGTCGGCCGGGTGCAGCCGCGTCTCGGCAACGAGCCGGCGTAGGGCCGGGGTGCGTCGCAGCCGGCGCGGTCGCGCGGACGGGAACCCCATCAGGTGGCCCGGCGGCGACCGCCGGGCCGGCGCTGGCTCGGGCGCAGCACGGCCTCGCCGGCCTCCTGCGCCGCGAGCGCGAGCGAGCGGCCGTGGTCGGCGAGCGCGTCGACGAGCGCGTCGGCGGTCGCCTCCGGGGCGAGGACGTCGACCCGCAGGCCGTGCTCCTCGGCGGTCTTCGCGGTCGCCGGGCCGATGCACGCGACGACCGTCGTCGGGTGCGGCTTGCCGGCGATCCCGACGAGGTTGCGCACCGTCGAGCTCGAGGTGAAGAGCACCGCGTCGAACGAGCCGTTCTTGATGGCGTCGCGCACCTCGGCCGGCGGCGGGGCGGCACGCACGGTGCGGTAGGCCGTGACGTCGTCGACCTCCCAGCCCATGTCCTGCAGGCCGGCGACGAGGGTCTCGGTGGCGATGTCGGCCCGGGGCAGGAAGACCCGGTCGATCGGGTCGAGGTCGGCGTCGAAGGCCGGCCACTCCTCGAGCAGGCCGCGCGCCGACTGCTCGCCCGACGGCACGAGGTCGGGCGTGATACCCCAGTCGCGCAGCGCCTGGGCGGTGACCCCGCCGACGGCGGCGACCTTGAGGCCGGCGAACGAGCGGGCATCGAGCCCGAACTCGTCGAACTTCTCGCGGATGGCTCGCACCGCGTTGACCGAGGTGAAGCCCACCCACTCGTAGCGACCGGTGACCATCCCCTTGACGGCCCGCTCGAGCTGCTGCGGCGTGCGCGGCGGCTCGACCGAGATCGTCGGCACGACGGCGGCGTGGGCCCCGTGGTGCTCGAGGCGGGCGATCGTGGACGCCGACTGCTCCTTCGTGCGCGGCACGAGCACCTGCCAGCCGAAGAGCGGCTTGGTCTCGAACCACGAGAGCGTCTCGCGCATGGTGACAGTGGACCCCACGACGGCCAGCACGGGGAAGCGGCCGTCGGCCATCGTCTCGCCGGCGGCGTCGAGCGTCGTCGTGATGGTGCGCTGCTCGGTCGTCGTGCCTCGCTCGGTCACGGCCACCGGGGTCGACGCGTCGCGACCGGCGGCGACGAGCGCGTCGAGGGTCTGCGCGGCCTTGTCGGGCGGGCCGATGACGACGACGGTCACGGTGGGGTCGACGGCACCGGACAGGTCGGTGCCGCGGGCGCCGGCGACGACGACGTGGATGCCGGTCGAGGCGCTCGACGTGAGCGGCACCCCGGCGTAGGACGGCACGGCCGTCACCGAGCTGACGCCCGGCACGACCTCGAAGGGGATGCCGGCCCGCGCGCAGGCCCGGGCCTCCTCGGCGAGGCCGTTGAACACGGCGGGGTCGCCGTCCATGAGCCGCACGACGAGGCCACCGGGGTGGGCCTTGGCGGCGCGCACGACGAGCTTGGCGCGCGAGGCGTGGGTCAGCCGCTCGCCGTGGTCGCCGTGACCGGCGTCGACGACGTCCACCTCGGGACGGCACCAGCGCTCGACGACGGCCTCGCGGGCGACCTGGTCGATGACGACGGCGTCGGCCGTGGCGAGCAGCTCGCCGGCCCGCACGGTGAGCAACCCCGGGTCGCCGGGGCCGGCGCCGACGAAGGCGACGCGAGCGGGGGTCTTGGTGGATGGGGTGGTCGAGCGCGTGGGGCTCACGGTGCATGCTCCGTTGCGATGGGGTCGGTCGTGGGCAGCGGGGTCGTCGGGTCGGTCGGGGACGCAGCCGGCGGCTCGGCGCCGGTCATGAGGTCGGCGGCGCCGTCGTCGAGGAGGAGCCGGGCGAGCCGGCGCCCGAGGGCACCGGGGTCGCCGGGGTCGCCGACGAGGGAGCGCCGCAGGTCGGCGGTGCCGTCGGGGGTCGTGACGACGGCGCGCAGGGACAGCTCGGGGCTTTCGAGCCCCTCGACGACCTCGGCGAGGGCGCCGACCGGCGCCGAGCACCCCGCCTCGAGCTCGGCGAGGAGCACCCGCTCCGCCGTCGTGCACGCTCGCGTGTCGGCGTCGTCCAGCGCGGCGACGGCCGCAGCGGTCGCCGCATCGCCGGCGCGGACCTCGACGGCGAGTGCCCCCTGGCCGGGTGCCGGCAGCATCTGGAGCGGGTCGAGCAGCTCGGTGGCCTCGTCGATGCGGCCGAGGCGGCGCAGCCCCGCGGCGGCGAGCACGACGGCATCCAGCCGCCCCTGCGAGACCTGGCGCAGCCGGGTGTCGACGTTGCCCCGCAGCGGGGTCACGACGAGCCCGAGCCCGAGCGCCTCGAGCTGGGCACGACGGCGCGGCGACCCGGTGCCGACGGTCGCGCCGGCGGGCAGCTCGCCGAGGGTGAGGCCGTCACGGGCGACGAGCGCGTCGCGGGGGTCCTCGCGCGTCGGGACGGCAGCCACGGTCGTCGACTCGTCCGGGGCCGTCGGGAGGTCCTTGAGCGAGTGCACGGCGAGGTCGACCCGCCCCTCGGCGAGCGCGGCGCGCAGGGCCGAGACGAACACCCCGGTGCCCCCGAGCCGGGCGAGCGGGGTCGTGCGGTCGCGGTCGCCCTCCGTCGTCACCTCGACGAGCTCGACGTCGTGGCCGAGCGCCCGCAGCCGGTCGGCCACCCACGACGACTGGGTCGTCGCGAGGGCGGAGCGGCGGGTGCCGAGGCGCAGCACGCTCACGTCTCGTCCCCGGGGATCGCGGGCGGGGCGGACACGAGCGAGACGTCGCGCGGGTCGAGGTCGAACAGCTCGCTGAGGGCCCGGGCGTAGCTGCCGCCCTGGCCGTCGCGGGCGAGCTCCTTGACCCGGACCGTCGGGGTGTGGAGCAGCTTGTCGACGACCCGCTCGACGGCGCGTCGCACCTCGGCGCGCTCGGTGTCGCTGAGGTGGGGGGTACGGCGTTCGAGGCGACGCAGCTCCTCCTCGACGAGCTCACCGGCGTGGGTGCGCAGTGCGGTGACGGTCGGGGCGACGGCCTCCGCCGAGCGGGCGAGGAGGTACGCGGCGACCTCCGCGGTCACGAGGTCCGCCGCGTCCGCGACCTGCGGGGCCGACCCGGCGTCGGCGAGGTCCTCGCCGAGCTCGGCGAGCCCGACGCGCGTCGCGCCCTCGAGCTCGGCGACGGCGAGGTCGATGTCGTGCGGCAGGGCGAGGTCGACGTAGACCTGGGGGCGTCCCTCCCTGGCCCCGAGGGCGTCTCGGACGTCGTCGGCGAGGACGACGACGCCGGGCGCGCCGGTCGAGGAGATGACGACGTCGGCCTCGGCGAGGGCGGCCCGCAGCTCGGCGAGCCGGCGTGCCGACCCCCCGACCCGCTCGGCGACAACCCTCGCCCGGTCGTGGTTGCGGTTGGCGACGACGACCGTGCGGGCTCCCACCCGGGAGACCGTCGCCGCCGCGAGGGCGCCCATCCCACCGGCGCCGACGACGAGCACGGACAGCCCGCCGAGGTCCCCGAGCTCGGTCTCGGCACGGCTCAGCCCGGCCTGGACGAGCGATCCGCTCACGAGGTCGATCCCGGTCTCGGTGTGCACGCGCTTGGCGACCCGCAGCGCCTGCTGGAAGACGCCGTTGAGGGCCGGCCCGACGTGACCGTGGGCCTGGGCGCGGGCGAGCGAGCGGCGTACCTGTCCGAGGATCTGGGCCTCGCCGACGGCCATCGAGTCCAGGCCGGACGCGACGGTGAACGCGTGGGCGATGCCGCGCTCCTCGTAGTGCACGAACAGGTGCGGCTGCAGCTCGGCCCGGTCGACGCCGCACCGCTGCGCGAGGGCGACGGTGATGTCGGTGAGTGCACCGTGGAAGGTCAGGCACTCGGCGTACACCTCGGTGCGGTTGCACGTCGAGACGACGACGACCTCGGTGACGTGCTCGGAGCGCAGCACCTCGGCCTCGAGCGCGGTGCGCGCGTCGGGGTCGAGCGCGACGGACTCGAGGAGCGAGAGCGGGGCCCCGTGGTGGGACAGCCCGAGGACGACGAGGCTCACGGGGCGACGACCTCCTCGACCGCGACCCGCTGTCCGTGGAAGGCGAGGATCTGCAGCTCGGTCGACAGGTCGACCTTGCGCACGACGACCCCGTCCGGGACGGCGATCACCGCGGGGGCGAAGTTGAGCACCGACCGCACGCCCGCCGCGACGAGGTCGTCGCACGCCTGCTGCGCCCCGTCGGACGGCGTCGCGATGACGCCGATCGCCAGGCCCTCCTCGGTGACGAGGGCGGGCAGGTCGGCCATCGGCCGCACCCGCTGGCCGGCGACCTCCTCGCCGACGACCCGCGGGTCGCCGTCGAGGAGCGCGATGACCCGGAAGCCCCGCTCGGCGAAGCCACGGTAGGCCGCGAGCGCCCGCCCCAGGTTGCCCATCCCGACGATGGCCACCGGCCAGTCCTGGGTGAGGCCGAGGGCGGAGGTGATCTCGGAGGCGAGCCGCTCGACGTCGTAGCCGACCCCCCGCACGCCGTAGGAGCCGAGGTGCGACAGGTCCTTGCGCAGCATCGCCGAGCTCACGCCGGCCGCGGCGGCGAGCTCCTCGGAGCTCACGGAGGCGATGCCGTCGCGGGCGAGGGAGGTCAGCGCCCGCAGGTACCCGGGGAGGCGGGCCACCGAGGCCTCCGGGATCTCCCGGCGGGCGGTCGCTGCGGCGGACACGGGCGGTCACCGACTCCTTTCGCGCACTCCGCGAAGCCGGTGGAGGACGGGGGTCGCACGCTTCAGGGCGGCCCGGCTCGCGGGTGAGACCGTCAGCGTACGGTCATGTGAACGCCCGCACAAAGTCGTGTTGGACCCCGTGAGACTCCTCACTCCCGGGTGTGCTATGGGCGCCGGGCAGCGTCCGACCGCCCGGTGCGCGCCGCGGGTGGCGGTGCGGCCGGGAGGCCCAGCCACCCGGCCGCACGCTCCACCTCGGCCTCGAAGACCGCGCCCCGCCGCTCGTCCTCGACGGCGCCGGTGAGCTGCCCGAAGAGCTCGAAGGAGACGGCACCGAAGAGCCAGGTCCACGCCATGAGCCCCCCGAGCGCCCGCTCGTGCGTCGTGCCCGGCCCCAGGAACGCCACGAGGGGGGCCAGCCCCTGCGCGGCGCCGGGCGAGAGGTGGGGGTCGGGGACCGCGGCGTCGACGGCATCCACGGTGCCGGTGCCGGCCGCGGTGCCGGTGTCGGCCGCGGTGCCGGTGCCGGCCGCGGTCTCGGCGTCGGCCGCGGTCTCGGCGTCGGCCGCGGTCTCGGTGTCGGCCTCGGCCTCGGCCTCGGTCTCGGTCTCGGCGCGGACGATGTCCTGGAGCAGGAGGGCGAGGAGGCGGGTCACCCGCGTCGCCGGCCCGACGGTGTCCTGGGGTGCCGAGTAGCCCGGGACGGGCGAGCCGTAGACGAGCGCGTAGAGCGACGGGTTCTCGAGCGCCCAGGTGCGCACCGTGCCGGCGATCGTCCGCCAGCGCGCGAGCAGGTCACCCCGGGGCACGAGCGCCTCCGCGGTCTCGACCGCCCCGCCGAGGGAGTCGTAGGCGTCGATGATGAGCGCGGTGAGCAGGGCGTCGCGGTTGTCGAAGTAGCGGTAGACCGCGGACGAGACCATCCCGACCTCTCGGGCCACCGCGCGCAGCGACAGCCCCGCCACCCCCTCCTGCGCCAGCTGCCGTCGGGCGGCGTCGAGGATCTCGGTGCGCATCTCGGCGCGAGCCCGCTCCCGCACGCGCTGGGCTCGCCCGGTGGTCGCCATGGGAGCCAGTCAAGCACATCCGGTGAGCAGTGCCCTGTCGAGAGAGCAATGCTCTTGCACTTCTCGGCTCATGGGTGTTCACTGATCACAACAGAGAGCACTGATCACAAGGAGACCGTCATGAGCACCCATCTCGTCGTCGGAGCGGGGCCGGTCGGCACCCGCACCGCCCTGCTGCTCGCGGAGGCCGGCGCCTCCGTCCGCGTCGTCACGCGGTCGGGAGGGGGACCGGACCACCCCGCGGTCGAGCGGGTCGCCGCCGACGCCTCCGACGCGGCGCGGATGCGCTCGCTCGCCACCGGCGCCGTGGCCGTCTACAACTGCGCCAACCCCGCCTACACCCGGTGGGACACCGACTGGCCGCCCATCGCGGCAGCCCTGCTCGACGCGGCGGCATCCTCGGGCGCGGTGCTCGCCACGGTGAGCAACCTCTACGGGTACGGGCGGGTCAGCGGCCCCATCGGCCCGGACACCCCGCTGGCTCCGTGCGACCACAAGGGGGAGGTCCGGGTCCGCATGTGGCGGGACGCCCTCGCGGCCCACGAGGCCGGTCGCGTGCGCGTGGTCGAGGTGCGCTCGAGCGACTACGCCGACGCCGGGAGCAACTCGCACCTCGCGCGCAACGCCCCTGCCGTCCTCGAGGGGCGCACGGCGTGGGTCCTCGGCGCGGCCGACCAGCCGCACAGCTGGACGACGACCCACGACACCGCGCGCCTCCTCGTCGACCTGGCCGGGGACGACCGGGCGCACGGGCGGGCGTGGCTCGTGCCGACGGCGCCGCCACGCACCCAGCGGGAGGCGCTCGCCGACGTCGCCGGCGCTGCGGGTGTCGCGACGCCCCGGGTGCGGGTGCTCGGCCCGAGGGCCCTGCGCGCGGCCGGGGTGGTCGCCCCCATGCTCCGGCAGCTGTCCGGAACCGCCTACCAGTTCACCGCCCCGTTCGTCGTCGACGACGCGGCCACGACCAGCCACGTCGGGTGGGGGCCGGAGGACTGGGACGTCACCGTGGCCCGCGTCGTGCGGGCCGCGCGGACCACCACCGTCCAGGCAGGGGCACGGTGATGCGCCGGCCGGCGGGAACGGGCGCCCTCCTCGTCGCCTCGGCGGTGCTCAGCCTCGGCGGCTACCTCGTGCTCGGCACGCAGTTCGGGTGGCCGGCCGTGCTGGACGACCCCGGGACGAGCGCGCTCGACGCCTTCGTCGAGGCCCAGGCGTGGGTCCGCTTCGGCTTCTACCTCTTCCTCCTGGCGAGCCTGCTCCTCATCCCTGCCGCCGTCGGCCTGCACGACCTCATCGGCCGCCACTCCCCGGCCTCCGTCTCCGTGGCCGTCCTCGGCATCCTCGGCGCCTTCGCCCAGATGCTCGGGTGGGTGCGGTGGCCGATCGCCGTGCCCGGCCTCGCCGACGCCTGGACCGACGCTGCTGCGACCGCCACCCAGCGCGAGGCCACGGCTGCGGCGTACGACGGCCTCAACGGGTATGCCGGGGGCGCGCTCGGCGAGCACCTGGGCTGGCTGCTCCAGGGCATCTGGGCGGTGGGGGTCGCCATCCTCCTGCTCCGGTCGCGCCGCGTGCCGAGGTGGTTCGCCCTCCTCGGGCTCGGCCTGGCCGGAGCGTGGGCCCTCGCGGTCCCCACGGCGACCGCCGTCGGCCTCGCGACCCTGGAGTTCTGGGGACTCAACGTCTACACCGCGTGGTACCTGTGGCTGCTCGCCCTCGGGGGGCTGCTGATGGGTGCGTCGCGGGGCGGCGAGGGTCAGCGCGTGCCGGGCGGCACCGAGAGCGCCGCCCGCAGCCGGGCCTCGTCGACCCGCCAGTAGTCGTGCTGCCGCCCGTCGACGAGCGTGACGGGGATCTGGTCGGCCCACCGTTCGCGCAGCTCGGGGTCGGCGTCGACGGAGCGCTCCTCCCAGCCCACACCGAGCTCGGCGCTCACCCGCTCGACGGTCGCCCGGGCGGTGTCGCACAGGTGGCACCCCGGACGGCCGATGAGCGTCACGCGGACCGGGGCCGGGTGCATCAGAAGAACACCGACCGACGCTGCATGAGCAGGGTGTACAGGGTCTGCTGGATCGTCTCGCGGACCTGGTCGGTGAGGTCGAAGACGAGCATGGGGTCGTCGGCGGCGCCGGCACCGTGGGTGTCGGTGGGGATCGGCGCACCGAACTCGATGATCCACTTGCTCGGCAGCGGGATGAGCCCGAGCGGCCCGAGGAGCGGGAAGGTCGGCGTGATCGGGGCGTACGGGAGGCCGAGCAGCCGGGCGATGGTGCCCATGTTGCCGAGGATCGGGGCGATCTCCTCGGCCCCGACGACCGAGCAGGGGATGATCGGCACCTGCGCGCTCAGGGCCGCGGCGACGAACCCGCCCCGCCCGAACCGCTGCAGCTTGTAGCGCTCGCGGAACGGCTTGCCGACCCCCTTGAAGCCCTCGGGGAAGACGCCGACGAGCTCACCCTGGCGGAAGAGCCGTTCGGCGTCGTCGTTCGTCGCGAGGGTCGAGCCGGACCGGCGGGCGATGGTGCCGAGGAAGGGCGTCTGGAAGACGAGGTCGGCGCCGAGGGCGCGCATGACCCGTCGCTGCGGGTGCTCGTCGTGGATCGCGAGCTGCACCATGAGCGAGTCGATGGCGATCGTGCCGGAGTGGTTGGAGACGACGAGGGCCCCGCCGTCGGAGGGGATGTTCTCGATGCCCCGCACCTCGACGCGGAACCAGCGCCGGTAGATGGGGCGCAGCATCGGGTAGAAGACGTGCTCGGTGAAGTCGGCGTCGTAGCCGAAGTCGTCGACCTCGTAGTCCCCGTCGACGCGGCGGCGGATGTAGGCCAGTACCTGGGCGATGCGCCGCTCGACGTCCTCGGGTGCGACACCGGCCGCCTCGGCGCCGAGCCGGAGCATGCCGACGACGGCGTCGAGGGCGTCACCGACATCGGGCAGGGGCAGGCCGGTGCGGGCAGGGGCGTCGTGCACCGTGGGGTCGAGCGGGGGCTCGGCGATGCGCAGGTGCGGGCGCCGGCCCGTGGCGTCGCGGCGGGCCTTCTCGCGCGGGTCGAGCCGTGGCCGGCGGGGGGTTTCTCCGGATGCCGTGGGCCCGGGTCGGGTGCGTCGCTCACCCGCCTGCCGGGATGCCGCCCGCGACGGGGCGGAACGCACCTGCGGGGCGGGGCGGTGCGGGCGGCGCACCGCGTCCGTCCCGACATCCCCTGACGGCTCGGTGCCGGCACCGGACGCCGCCGTCGTCGCGTCCGCCGTCGTCCTCGAGGTGTCCGCCGTCGTCGTCGCATCGGCTGCCGTCGTCGCGTCCGCCGTCCTCGCGGTGTCCGCCGTCGTCCGCACGGGCGCCCGCGTCGGGGTCGGGGCACCCGCCGTCGTCGACGGGGTCGGCCGCCTCACGGCCTGCTGCGCGCCCTTCCCCTGCTGCGCGCCCTTCCCCTGCTTCGCACCCTTCGCCTGCTGCGCGGCCTTCCCCTGCTTGGCGGCCTTCGCCTGCTTCGCGGCGCCGGGCTTCCTCGCCGCGGGGCGCGTGCCCCCTGCCGGCTGCTGACCGGGCGGTCGCTTCGTCCCGCTGGCCGTTCCGGCGCCGGGGCTCGTCACCTCGGCGTCGCCCTCGGCTCCCGCGGGCACGACCGGCTCGGCGCCGATGAGCGGGGTCGCCCGTCGCCGGGCCCGCTCCCCCGACGCCCGCGCCGCGCCCGCGGCGAGTGCTCCCGGTCGGCTCGCCATCAGTGTCCCCGTCCGGCCCCGAGCAGGCCGAGCACGGCCTGGCTCGCCGTGCCGGCGACTCCGCTCACGGCATCCCCGATGACCGCGACGGCGGGGACCGCCGGCCCGACCGTGCGGGCGAAGTCCTCGAAGGCCCCGCGTGAGGTGAACCGCGGGTCGAAGCCCAGGGTGCGGCGCATCCGGGTCGTGTCGAGGCCGCGACCGAACGCGAGGAAGGACATCTGGTCGGGCGAGAAGTCGGCGAGCCCGACGCGGCGTGCGAGCCCACCGACGAGGCCGGCGGTCTGCAGCGGCATCGGCACGACCGGGCGGCCCACGATGGCCGCGGCCTGGAGCACGGTGACGACGCCGTCGCCGGCGAGGTTGACGACGCCGGTGGCGTCACCCGTCGTCGCGAGGACGAGGGCGTCGATGGCGTCGTCCTCGTGGACGAACTGCATGCGGGCGTCGTAGCCGAGCGGCACGGGGATGACCGGAAGGTTGAAGTAGTCGGTGATCGACGTGCGGATCCTCGGGCCGATGATGTTCGCGAAGCGCAGGGTGAGGATCTCGGTGTCGGGGCGGCGGCGGGCGAAGCCGCGCACGTACCCCTCGACCTCGATCGAGTCCTTGCCGAAGCCGCCCGACGGGGTGCGCTTGGCGCCCATGTCCTCGGTGAACATCGCCGGGTCGCGCGGCGTGGAGCCGTAGACGGCGGCGGAGGACTTGACGACGAGCCGCCGCACGACGCCCGACTTCTGGCACGCCGCGAGCAGCTGCATCGTGCCGATGACGTTGATCTCCTTCTGCGGGGTGCGCCCCCCGACGAAGGTGGGCGTCGCGATGACGTTCATGTGCACGACCGTGTCGACGCCCGTGGACTCGATGACCCGCGAGATCATCGGGTTGCGGATGTCGGCCCGCACGAACTCGACCCCGCCGATGTCGTGGACCGGGGGGATGACGTCGACACCGACGACCCGATCGACGGAGGGGTCGGCGCTGAGCCGGCGCGCGAGCAGGCCCCCGAGGTACCGGGACACCCCGGTCACGAGCACCACTGACCCCACGCCCTTGCTCCTCACGTCACGACCGTCGTCCCCGACCCTACCCAGCGCTGCGCCGGGCCGACAGGCTGGCCCGGTACGACAAAGGCCCCCTCGGTGCGGGGACCTTTGAAGTGCAGAGGTGACGCGAGGTCACTTCTTGTTGCGGCGCTGGTGGCGCGTCTTGCGAAGGAGCTTGCGGTGCTTCTTCTTCGCCATCCGCTTGCGCCGCTTCTTGATGACTGAACCCATGGGATGTCCTCGTCGCTGGTGCGTCTGGTGCGGCTGCCCACCCTACCGGCACGCGCGCGCCGCCCCCAAACCGTCGCCGGCCGACGCAGCCGCGAGGGGCGGCCCGACGTGCGGGCCGCCCCTCGCGGACACAGGGTGTCGCGGTGCGATCACGCGGTGTCGACGAACGAGCTGCGCAGGTAGGCGTGCACCTCGTCCTCCGGCACCCGGAAGGACCGACCGACGCGGATCGCCGGGAGCTCCCCGGCGTGGACCATGCGGTAGACGGTCATCTTCGAGACGCGCATGATGGCGGCGACCTCGGCGACGGTGAGGAACTTGACCTCGCCGAGCTGACGCTCCGTGGACATCGTGACCTCGATCTTCTGCCCGTCCACAGCGCCGGGACGCCCCGGCATTCCCTGCGGTCGTGCAAGCGCAACCATAGGGGCAGTTGTGACCACTGGGGAAGGGAATGGGCGACATTGGCGCCCGCTGTCCACTCGACACGCCGCCCTTCCCCCGACTTCTTGCACATCACCCACGCGGGCGGGCGGCCAGGACGCCGGTTCGCGTGGGTGATCCGCAGTCAGTCGAACCAGGGGTCGAGGCCGTGGTGGCTGAAGACGGCCTGCCGGGTGGCGAGGATCGCTCGGTCGACCGGGTTGTCGGGGTTGTGGCCCATGTTCCACGGCTGCACCCAGATCGGCAGCCGCTCGGCGGGCAGGTCACCCATCCGGCTCGGCGCCTGCCGGCCGAGTGACCGTTCGACGTGCCCGAGCCACTCCTGCGGCACCGCCGTGTCGCTCGGCACCGGCACGTGCGCGGCGATGGCGGTCAGGTGCGTCCACGAACGGGGCACGACCTCGACGAGCTCGTACCCGCCCCCGCCGAGCGCCACCCACCGGCCCTGCGTCGTCTCGTGGGCGAGGTCGTGGACCGACTCGTGGGCCCGCCGCTGGCCGTCGACGGTGATGGCGAGGTGGGCCAGCGGGTCGTGCATGTGCGTGTCGCAGCCGTGCTGGCTGACGAGCACGTCGGGCTTGAAGGCCCGCACGAGCGGGTGCACGACCGACTCGATCGACCGCAGCCACGCGGCATCCCCCGTCCCCGGCGGCAGCGCGACGTTCGCGGCACCCCCCCGCGCCGAGGGGCCACCGACGTCGGCCGGCCACCCGGTGCCCGGGAAGAGGTGCTGCCCGCTCTCGTGGACGGAGATGGTCAGCACCCGGGGGTCGTTCCAGAACATCCGCTCCACGCCGTCACCGTGGTGGACGTCGATGTCGACGTAGGCGACCCGCTCGGCGCCGTTGTCGAGGAGCCACTGGATGCCGACCGCGATGTCGTTGTAGATGCAGAAGCCCGACGCGTGGGTGCGCATCGCGTGGTGCAGCCCACCGCAGAAGTTGACGCCGTGGTCGATCTCGCCGCGCCACACCTGGCGGCAGATGTCGAGGGTGCCCTGGACGATGCGCGCCGAGGCCTCGTGCATCCCGCGGAAGGCCGGGTCGTCGTCGGTGCCGAGCCCGCGGTTGACGTCGGCCGCCGACGGGTCGTCGGAGGCCGCGCGCACCGCCCGGATGTACGCGCGGTCGTGGACCGTGGCGAGGACGTCGTCGCCGGCGACGTCGGGGCTGAGCAGCTCGACGTGGTCGAGCACGCCGAGGGCCCGCGAGAGCCGGGTCGTGAGGTCGAGGCGCACGGGTGCCATCGGGTGCGTGGGTCCGAAGTCGTACGCCGTGAAGACCTCGTCCCAGACGACGCTCGTCCGTGGGGCCATGGCTGCACGCTACTCCCGGCAGCGCGCGTGGCAGGCTTGTGTCCCACGACTCCCCGTGAGAGAGGCACCAGGATGGCTCGCAGCACCGCCCACGAGGACGACGTGCTCGTCATCGGGCTCGGCCGCTTCGGGGCGGCGGCGGCCCTCGAGCTGCGACGGCTCGGCCACAAGGTCACCGCCATCGAGAAGGACGGCTTCCTCGCCGAGCGGTTCCTCGGGCGGATCACCCACGTCATCCACGGCGACGCGAGCGACGTCGGCGTCATCCGCGACGCGAAGGCCGGGCGCTTCCCCATCGCCGTCGTCGCCATCGGCTCGTCGGTCGAGGCCTCGGTGCTCGCCGCGGCCAACCTCGTCGACGCCGGGGTCCAAGACATCTGGGGCAAGGCGCTCTCACCCGAGCACGCGCGCATCCTCGACCGGATCGGCATCCACCACATCGTGCGCCCCGAGGCCGACACCGGGCGCCGGGTCGCCCACCTCGTCGGCGGCCGGATGCAGGACTACATCGAGTTCGACGACGGGTTCGCGATCGTCAAGATGCGCCCCCCGAGCGAGACGATCGGGTTCACGCTCGAGCAGAGCGGCATCCGCAGCAAGTACGGCGTCACCGTCGTCGGGGTCAAGGCGCCGGGCGAGGACTTCACGTATGCCGTGCCGTCGACGAAGGTCTCGGCGCACGACGTGCTCATCGTCAGCGGCCCGACGACACTCATCGAGCGCCTCGCGGCGCGTCCCTGACGACCGGCGCGGCCCTGACGAGCGGGCCGGGCGGGTCAGAGCTGCGGGATGCCGCCCCGGTCGCCGGAGAGCGGGAGCGTCATCGCGAGCTCCTCCTCACCGTCGTCCTCGGACACGACCCGCATCGGCCGGCGCTCGGCGGTGGGCCGGAACCCGAACCCGCTCGCGAAGGCGACGGCGCGGCCGTTGTCGGTGCCCACCCAGTACAGGAGCTGGCGCTTGCCGGCCGCAGCCGCGCTGCGTGCCCCGGCGCGCACGAGCGCCGTCGCGACCCCGGTGCCGCGCGCCTCGGGGTGCACCCACAGGCCGAAGAGCTGGGCCGCCTCGGGCTGGTCCTCGTTCGCGGAGCCGACGCTGGCGATGCCGAGCGCCCGGCCGTCGCGCTCGGCGAGCAGCCGGGTCGAGCGTTCCATCCGGTGCCGCCAGAACTCCTCGGGCTCGGCGGACTCCTCCTCGTACGACGCGACGAACGCATCGGGCGACTCCTGCAGAGCGGTGAGGCGCACAGCGCGGTAGCGCTCCCAGTCGTCGGCCCGCAGGGGGCGCACCGTGATGTCACTCATGGCGGCCACTCTCCCACGGCCCCTCCCCGCCGGGGCAAGCCGGGTCGGTGAACTCTCGGAGATGCGCCGCGAGGTCGAGCACCATCGACTCCTCCGTGACCGACGCGTCCCAGGGCATCGCCTCGACGACACCGGTGGGCCGGAAGCCGAGCCGGGTGTAGAAGGCCCAGGCCCGGGTGTTCTCGTGGGCGACGTCGAGCGTGACGCGCCGGATGCCGGCATCCGCGGCCGCCAGCAGCGCGGTCCGCACGAGCCGCTCGGCGACGTCGGTGCCCCGGGCCACCGTGGCCACCCACATGCCGATGAGCGTCGTCTCGTCGGCGGGCTGGTCGTCGGCCCGCCAGAGCCCCACCGTCCCGACGGGCCGGTCGCCGTCGAGCGCCAGCCACGCGGTCACCTGCTCGGGGAAGCGCCGCCACTCGTCCTCGGTTCGCCCTGCGACCTCGGTGTACGTCGACCAGAAAGCCCGCGGGCTGTCGATGAGCGCCGCGATCCGGACGTCGCGGTAGGTCCGCCAGGACGGCGCCCCGACCCGCTCGACCCGGATGCCGCCGGTCGGCCCCACGGCCTCAGTCACCGGCGAGCTCGCGGGAACGGTTGGCGGCGGCCTCCATCGCGCTGATGAAGGCGGCACGCACCTTGTGGTCGTCGAGCATGCGCAGCGCCGCCGCGGTCGTGCCGCCGGGCGAGGTGACCTGCTCACGCAGCACGGTCGGGTGCTGCCCGGTCTCCTTGATCATCGTCGCCGCACCGAACAGGGTCTGGACGACGAGCTCGGTGGCGGTGCTGCGCGGCATCCCGAGCACGACCCCCGCCTCGATCATCGCCTCGACGACGTAGAAGATGTAGGCCGGGCCGCTGCCGGAGATCGCCGTGACGGCGTCCTGGAGCTTCTCGGGCACCTCGAGCACCTTGCCCGTGGCCGCGAGCAGCGCCTCGGCCTCGCGCAGGTGCGCGGGGTCGCAGTGGGCGCCGGCGCTCACCGCCGCCATGCCCTGGTCGACGAGCGCCGGGGTGTTCGGCATGACGCGCACGACGGCGCGCCCCTCGGGCAGGCGCGACTCGAGGTAGGTCGTCGTGATGCCGGCCGCGAGGCTGACGACGAGGTTGCCGTCGGCGACGTGGTCGCGGATCTCGGCGAGCAGGCCGCCCATGTCCTGCGGCTTGACGACGAGCACGAGCGTGTCGGCGAGCGCCGCCGCCTCCGGGTTGTCGAGCACCCGCACGCCGTAGCGCTCGGTGAGCTCGGCGGCCCGCTCGGGCCGGCGCTCGGTGATGACGAGCTCGTCGGCGGCCCTCCCGGACCGGAGGAGCCCCGACAGCAGGGTCTCGCCCATGACGCCGGCACCGAAGATCGCAACCGTTCCCATGGCAGGTGAGTATGCCGGGTGTCAGGTCGCGGGCTCGCGCGGGTTCTCGTGGCGTCGGCCGGCCGGGGTCAGTCGTTCGTGGCGAGGGAGCGCAGGAAGAACTGCAGGTTCGCAGGGCGCTCGGCCATCCGCCGGACGAGGTAGCCGTACCAGTCCTCGCCGAACGGCACGTAGACGCGCATCTGGTGCCCCCGGTCCGCGATCCGCTTCTGCTCGTTCATCCGGATGCCGAGGAGCATCTGGAACTCGTAGGAGTCGGGAGAGCGCCCGTGGTGCCCGGCGAGGGCCTGGGCGATGTCGAGCAGGCGCGGGTCGTGGCTCGCGACCATGGGGTAGCCGTCGCCGGCCATGAGGACCTTGAGGCAGCGCACGTAGGACAGGTCGACGTCGTCGCCGTCCTGGTGGGCGACCGACGGGGGCTCCTTGTACGCGCCCTTGCACAGCCGCACCCGGCTGCCCGCGGTCGCGAGGTCGCGGCAGTCGGCCTCGGTGCGGTGCAGGTAGGCCTGGAGCACCGCGCCGACCCACGGGAAGTCCACGCGCAGGGCGCGCAGCGCCTCGAGGGTGCGGTCGGTCGTCGTGTGGTCCTCCATGTCGAGCGTCACGGTCGTGCCGGCCCGGGCGGCCGCCTCGCAGATCGCGCGGGCGCTGTCGAGGGCGATGGCGTCCCCGTCGGCGGGCAGGGCCTGGCCGATCGCGCTCAGCTTGACGCTCACCTCGGCGGCCCCGTACGCCGCGAGGTCGGCCGCCGCGAGCGCGTCGAGGAGGCGGACGTAGGTGTCGCGGGTCGCCTCGGCCCGGGCCCGGTCGGTCGTGTCCTCACCGAGGTAGTCGAGGGTCGCGAGCCGGTTCGTCGTGCGCAGCTCGGCGGTGACCGCGACGGCCTCGTCGACGGTCTCGCCGGCGACGTAGCGGGCGACGACCCCACGGCTCATCGGCGCCCGGACGACCATGCCACGCACGAGGTCGGAGTCGGACAGCTGGAGCATCGCCGCGCGGAGCAGGTCACTGGGGTCCATGGCGAGAGGCTAGCCGTGGTCGTGACGGCCCGGGGAGCCGGATGCCGCGCCGTCGCCGCCGGAGCGGCGGCTCCCTCGCGATCATCCGGCTCTCGGGGTCCCGCGGCCGGGCCAGGGGCTCCGGTGGACGGTCAGGGGGTCCGGCGCCGCAGGGTGAGGCTGCCCAGCGCGAGGGAGAGCACGATCCACAGCGCGATGAACCCCAGGCTCGGCAGGACGTCGGCGAGCGGGTCGGCCTGCACGGTGACGTCCTTCATGGCGTCGACGGCGTACGACAGCGGGAGCACGTTCGAGACCGCCTCGAGCACGGGCGGCAGCTGGTCGCGGGGCACGAGCAGCCCGCAGAGCAGGAACTGGGGCAGCACGAACGCCGGCATGAACTGCACGGCCTGGAACTCGGTGCGGGCGAAGCCGCTCGCGAGCAGCCCGAGCGCCGTGCCGAGCACGGCGTCGAAGAGCGCGATGACGACGAGCAGCGGCAGCGGCCCGGCGATGTCGAGGCCGCACACCCACACGGCGAACCCGGTGGCGACGAGGGCCTGCACGACCGCGACGGCACCGAAGGACAGGGCGTACCCGAGCATGAGGTCACCCTTGCCCAAGGGTGTCGTGAGCAGCCGCTCGAGTGTCCCCGACGTGCGCTCGCGCAGGGTGGCGACGCTCGTGACGATGAACATGACGACGAAGGGGAAGACGCCGAGCAGTGCCGGGCCGATCCGGTCGAAGACGTCGATCGGGGAGTCGACGTAGATCCAGGCGAGCAGCCCGAGCAGGACGCACGGCACGACGAGCATGAGGGCCAGGGTGCGGTGGTCGCCGCGCAGCTGCCGCAGGATGCGGCCCGCGGTCGCGAGGGTGATGCCGGCGTTCACGCGGCACCCCCGAGGCCGTCGCCCTCAGCGGGATGCGCGGCATCCGCTGCGTCGGCAGCGTCCGCGGCGTCGATGAGCGCGAGGAAGGCCTGCTCCGCGTCGACGGCGCCCGTCATCTCGAGCAGCTCGGGCAGCGTCGAGTCGCTGAGCACCCGGCCGTCGCGCAGGAGGATGAGCCGGTCGCAGCGCACCGCCTCGTCCATGACGTGGCTCGACACGAGCACGGTGCGCCCCGCCGCCGCGAGCCGCCGGAACAGCTCCCACAGGTCCCGGCGCAGCACCGGGTCGAGCCCGACGGTCGGCTCGTCGAGCACGAGCACCTCGGGGTCACCGACGAGGGTGCAGGCGAGGTTGGCTCGCGCCTCCTGGCCCCCGCTGAGGTTCTCGACGCGGGCGTTCGCGTGGTCGGTGAGGTCGACGGCCGCGATGGCCCGGTCGACCGCGTCGCCGCCGATGCCGAGGACCCGCGCGAAGTACCCGACGTTGTGCCGCACCGACAGGTCGCGGTAGACGCTCGGCGCCTGGGTGAGGTAGCCGACCCGGTGCCGCAGCGCCGGCGACCCGGCATCCTCGCCGAGCACGGTGACCCGTCCGCCCGCCACGACCTGGACGCCGACGACGGCCCGCATGAGCGTCGACTTGCCCCCACCGCTCGGGCCGAGGAGCCCGACGACCTCGCCGTGCGGCACCCGGATGCTCAGGCCGGGCAGGACGGTGCGGGCCCCGCGGACGACCCGGAGGTTCTCGACGACGATCGCGTCGCCGTCGGCGTTATTCGTCATGTGATGAAATATGCCACCGGGCGGGCGCAGGATCAAGCGTGACGGCTCAGCCGAGCGAGGCGAGGTGGAGCCGCGCGAAGGCGAGCGCCTCGGCGAGGTCGAGCTCGCGCTGCGCCTCGGTGGCCCGGCGGGTCGCGACCTCGACGACGACGTGCCCGGCGAAGCCCTGGGCCGCGAGGGTCTCGAGCACCTCGCCGCACGGCTGCGTCCCTCGGCCGGGCACGAGGTGCTCGTCGCGGGGCGACCCCACCCCGTCGGCGAGGTGGAGGTGGGCGAGCCGCGGGCCGAGCCGGCGGACCATCCCCATCGCGTCCGAGCCCGCGGTCGCGGTGTGCGACAGGTCGAGGGTCACGTGGTCGTACGGCTGCGGCACCGGGTCCCAGTGGGGGAGGTAGGCCTCGACCTCGCGCGAGCGCGGGGCACGCCACGGGTACATGTTCTCGACGGCGAGCCGGATGCCGCTGTCGTGCTCGCGCAGCGCGACCCCGTCGACGAAGTCGCGGGCGTACTCGCGCTGCCAGCGGAACGGCGGGTGGAGCACGACGGTGTCGGCGTCGAGCTCGGCGGCGAGCCGGATCGACCGGTCGACCTTGCCCCACGGGTCGGCGCCCCAGACCCGCTGGGTGACGAGCAACGTCGGTGCGTGGACCGACAGCACCCGGATGCCGTGCAGCTCGGCGAGCGTGCGCAGCGCACCCGCCTCGCGGGTGAGCGGGTCGGTCCAGACCATGACCTCCACCCCGTCGTAGCCGAGCCGCGCGGCCAGCTCGAAGGCCGCGGCGCAGCCCTCGGGGTAGACCGAGGCCGTCGAGAGCCCGACGAGCGCGCGCGGCACGTCGACCGGTCGGGCCCGACCGGTCCCGCCGCGGGAGCGGGTGGCCACCGCTCAGCTCATCCTGTCGAGGTGGCGCAGGATGATCCCCTCGCGCAGGGCCCACGGGCAGATCTCGAGCCGGTCGATGCCGAGGAGGTCCATCGTGGCCTCGGCGACGATGCCCCCCGCGAGCAGCTGGAGCGAGCGCGACGCCGAGACGCCGGGCAGGCCGGCCCGCTCGGCGGCGCTCATCACAGCGAGTCCGGGGAGGCGCTCGGCGAGCACCTCACGCTCGAGAACGCGCGGGGCGTACATCCCCTCGGCGCTCGGTGCCGCGCCGCAGACCCGCGCGAGCGAGCGCATCGTCTTCGACGTGCCGACGGCGTGGTCCCGGGTGCCGGCCTTGGCGAGGGGCCGCAGCTCGGCCGCGATCGACGCCCGCACGAGCCGACGGGCCTCGCGCACGGCATCCGGGCGCGGCGGGTCACCGGCGAGCAGCTCGCGCGTCACCCGCCCCGCGCCGAGCGGCAGCGAGACGGCGACGTCCGGGTCCTCGTCCATGCCCTGCGCGAGCTCGAGCGAGCCGCCGCCGATGTCGGCGACGAGCAGCGTGCCGGCCGACCAGCCGAACCAGCGGCGCGCGGCGAGGAAGGTGAGCCGCGCCTCGTCGGCGCCGCTCAGCACGTCGAGGACGACGCCCGTGCGCTCCTTGACCTCGTGGAGCACCTCGGTGCCGTTCGGGGCCTCGCGGATCGCGCTCGTGACGAACCCGCTGAGGTCCTCGACCCCCTGGTCCTCGGCGAGGCCGAGGCACTCCTCGACGAAGGCCGCGAGGCGGTCGCGTCCCTCGTCGGCGATGAGCCCGTCGTCGGTGACGTGCTCGGACAGGCGCAGCTCGATCTTGTGCTTCGAGGCGGGCAGCGGCTGGGCCCCGGGGTGGGCGTCGACGACGAGGAGGTGGACCGTGTTCGATCCGACGTCGATGACCCCGAGGCGCATGCGCCCAACGTAGTCGCTGCCCGAGGGCGCCCATAGGGTGGGGCGCGTGCCCGAGACGCCGCTCGACATCCCCCGCACGTGGGCCGAGCTCCCCGACCCGGCGAACCCGGAGCAGCGGTTCCGGGTCGACCTCACCTGGCTGACGTCGAGCTGGACCTGCATCTTCGGCGCGGGCTGCCGGGGCATCTACGCCGACCGCCCCGACGACGGGTGCTGCACCCTCGGAGCGCACTTCACCGACGCCGACGACCTCGAGCGGGTGGGGGCGGTCGTCGCCGAGCTCGGCGAGGACGAGTGGCAGCACCACCCGGGGCGCGGGCGGCACGGCGACAAGGACCCGGCCCGGCCGAAGGCCTGGACCGAGAAGGAGGGCGACGCGCGCAAGACGAAGGTCGTCGACGGTGCGTGCATCTTCCTCAACCGCCCCGGGTTCCCCGCCGGCGCCGGCTGTGCCCTGCACCAGCACGCCGTGCTCACCGGGACCCCGCCGCACGAGGCGAAGCCCGACGTGTGCTGGCAGCTGCCGATCCGGCGGTCGTACCGCACCGTCGAGCGGCCCGACGACACCTCCTACCTCGAGGTGACGATCGCCGAGTACGACCGCCGCGGCTGGGGGCCCGGTGGCCACGACCTCGACTGGTACTGCTCGTCGAACACCGAGGCGCACGTCGGGGCCGAGCCGGTCTACCGCAGCAACCGGGCCGAGCTCACCGCCCTCATGGGCCACCAGGCGTACGCCGCTCTCGTCGTGCGCTGCGAGGCGCACCTGGACACCGTCAAGCGGGCGCGTTCCGCCGGTGGGCGCGCCCTCATCCCGTTGCTCGTCCACCCCGCGACGGTCGAGGCCGGCACCGTGGGGGGCCGCCGTACCCGGGTGCCGCGCAAGCGCACCGCCCCGCCGCCCGGGGCCAACGAGCCCGCGCGCCCCGTCGCCGAGGGTCCGGGCCGGGCGGCCGGCGCCACCGCGAAGAAGCGCCGCTCGTCGTCGTGATCCGCAGCCCGAACATCTGGGACAACCCGGACGTCTACGAGCTGGAGAACCTGGCGTCCGACCGCGCCGGGGTCATCGACGCCACGATCGAGGCCCTCCACCCCCTCGCCGGGTCCACGGTGGTCGACCTCGGGTGCGGCAGCGGCTTCCACCTGCCCCGGTTCGCCGCCCGGGGCGCCCGGGTCGTCGGCGTCGAGCCGCACCTCCCCCTCGTCGAGCGCGCCCGGGCTCGGCTGGCGCAGGCTCGGCCGGCGCAGGCTCGGCGGGCCGGGGCTCGACCGGCGGGGACGGGCGACGGTGGGCCGACGGGGGCGGCCGACGGTGGGCCGACGGGAGCGGCCGACGGTGGGCCGACGGCATCCGTCGTGGCCGGCGACGCCGAGGCGATCCCGCTGCGCGACGACGCCGTCGATGTCGTGCACGCCCGCTGGGCCTACTTCTTCGGGGCAGGCTGCGAGCCCGGGCTCGCCGAGCTGGCGCGCGTCCTCCGGCCCGGTGGCACGGCCTGCCTCGTCGACAACGACGCGACCCGATCGACCTTCGGGGGTTGGTTCCGTCGCGCCTACCCCGCGTACGACCCCGTTGCGGTGCAACGGTTCTGGGACCGCCAGGGCTTCACGACCGAGCACCTCACGATCCACTGGACGTTCGACCGCCGCGAGGACCTCGAGGCGGTGACGCGGATCGAGCTCCCGCCCGCGGTGGCGTCGGAGGTGCTCGACGCGCATGCGGGGCTCACCGTCGACTACGCGGTCGCCCTGCGCTGGCGGCGCTTCTGACCCCTGCTCCCCTCGCCGTGGGTGCGGAGGTGGCTGCCGGGGCGACCACGTCCGCACCCACGGCGAGGGATGGCTGGCTCAGGTGACGGATGCCGCGTAGATCTCGGCGATCGAGGCGTCGAGGGTGGCGTCGAACTCCTCGTCGGTCATCCCGGCGCCCAGCCCCTCGGTGAGGGCGCGCGAGAGGCTCGCGATGACCCCGTGGTTGCGGGTGAGCCGGGCGTCGGCCTCCTGCCGCGAGTAGCCGCCCGACAGGGCCGCGACGCGCAGCACCCGCGGGTGGTCGACGAGCTCCTGGTGGAATCCGTCCTCCTCGGGCAGGGTCAGCTTGAGCATGCCCTCCTGCCCCGCGTCGAGGCCGTCGAGGTGCCTCACGAGGGCCGCCTTGAGCAGAGCCTCGGCCGCCGCCTTCTCCGGGCTGTGGATGTCGACCTCGGGCTCGACGATCGGGACGAGCCCAGCCGCGAGGATCCGCCGGGCGACCTCGAACTGCTGGGCCACGACGGCATCCACGCCCGCCTCGTTCGCGAGGAGGACGACCGAGCGCATCTTCGTGCCGAAGACGCCGTGCCCGACCGCCCGCTCGAGCAGGGCGTCGAGGCCCGGCATCGGCTTCATGAGCCGTGCCCCGTCCGCCTCGCCGGCGAGGCCCTGGTCGACCTTGAGGAAGGGCACGACCTGCTTGCGGGTCCGCAGGTACTCGGCGGACCCCACCCCGTCGACCTGGCGGTCCATGGTCTGCTCGAACAGGATGGCGGCGAGGATCCGCTCGCCCGTGAACACCGGGCTCGTCATGATGCGGGTGCGCATCTCGTGGATGAGGTCGAACATCGCGTCCTCGTCGGTGTAGGCCGACTCGGGGATGCCGTAGCGCTGCAGTGCCTTCGGGGTGCTGCCGCCGCTCTGGTCCAGGGCGGCGATGAACCCCCGCCCGGTCCTGACCTTGGTGAGCATGTCGTCGTTCACGGCTGTCCTTCCCGGTGCCGGACCCGCCGCGGTCGCGGCGGTCGGCCACCCACGTCCTTCGGGGCCAGCCTCCCCCCACGCCCGCACGGGCACAAGGACCTGGGTCACGTCCCTCGGCCGCCTCGGGTCGGCGTGCACGGACCACACCGATCGGGCGCCGATTCCCCTAGGGTCGGTTCCACGGGCGGACGCCCGTGCACCACCATCACGAAAGGCGGTCTGTCGTGCGAGGATCCGGCCTGATCTGGACGATTGTCGGAGTGCTGCTCATCATCGCCCTGCTCATCTTCATCTTCTAGGCACCCGCGCGGCGCGGGTCCCGGACCCCACGCGGGACCCGCGCCGAGCCCGCCCAGCAGGTCCGGCCCGCGGTCCGCCCCGGCCGGACGTCCCGGGCCTCGGTCCTCCTTGTCTCGGGCGTCAGCCGTCCGGCGCGAGGTCGAGGGCGATGTCGAGGATCGGCGAGGAGTGCGTGAGCCCGCCGACGGACAGGTAGTCGACGCCGGTCGCCGCGTAGGCCGCCGCGACCTCGAGCGTCAGCCCGCCCGTGGCCTCGACCTCGACGTGCTCGCCGGTGGCCCGCACGGCGGCCACGGTCGCGCGCAGCAGGTCGGTCGACATGTTGTCGCACAGCAGGAACCGCGCGCCGGCGGCGACCGACTCCAGCGCCTCGGCCGTCGTCGTCACCTCGACCTGGATGTCGACGTGCGGGAACGCCGCGCGGATGGCGTCGTAGGCCGCGGTCAGGCCCCCGGCCGCGAGCTTGTGGTTGTCCTTGACCATCGCGACGTCGTAGAGGCCCATCCGCTTGTTCGTCCCTCCGCCGCAGCGCACGGCGTACTTCTCGAGGGCGCGCAGCCCCGGGGTCGTCTTGCGCGTGTCGAGGACCATCGCACCCGAGCCGGCGAGCGCGTCGGCCCAGCGCCGCGTGTGCGTGGCCACCCCCGAGGTGCGCGAGAGCACGTTGAGGACGGTCCGCTCGGCGACGAGCGTCGTGCGGGTCGACCCGCGCAGCGTCGCGAGGTGGTCGCCGCGCACGACCCGCGACCCGTCCTCGACGTGCGCGTCGACCCAGACCTCGCCGGTGCCGAGCCGCGCGTCGACCGCCTCGACGACGAGCACCGCGACGGGCAGGCCCGCGACGACCCCGTCGGCGCGGGCGACGAGGTGCGAGAGCGACTCCTGCTCGGCCGGGATCGTCGCGAGCGTCGTGACGTCCGTGCCGTCGTCGAGGTCCTCGTCGAGGGCGCGCTCGACGACGAGCCGGGCCTCGTCGTGCGGGAATCCGTGCTCGGTCATGAGGGTGCCTCCACGGCGCGTTCGGTGAGGGCGACGACACCGTCGGGTGCGCGGGTCGCCGTGAGGTGGGTGAGCCAGCGGGCGTCGTCGCGCTCCGGGAAGTCCGAGCGCACGTGCCCGCCGCGGGTCTCCTCGCGCCGGAGTGCGACGAGCGAGAGCACCTGCCCGAGGTGGAGCAGGTTCGTCGTCTCCCACGTCAGCGGGCCCGGTTCGACCCCCGTGGGGGGCTCGAGCGCGAGGTCGCGCAGGGTCGACAGGGCCCCGCGGGTCGAGTCGGCCGAGCGGACCGGGCCCGAGCCGCGCGTCATGGCCCGCTGGACGTCGAGGCGCCGGGAGGCGTCGAGCACCGCGGCCTCGCCGTCGGCGACCTCGGGGGTGCGCAGCGGCAGCTCACCGCCGGCGAGCCGCGCGCTGACGTCGTCCGCGATCCGGTGGGCGAAGACGAGCCCCTCGAGCAGCGAGTTCGACGCCAGCCGGTTCGCGCCGTGGACGCCCGTGCACGAGCACTCGCCGCACGCGTAGAGGCCCTCGACCGACGAGCGCCCGACGAGGTCGGTCTCGACACCCCCCGACGCGTAGTGCTGGGCGGGGGCCACCGGCAGCAGCTCGGTCGCGGGGTCGAACCCGAGCTCGTGGCACCGGGCCACGATCGACGGGAAGCGCGCCGCGAGGAAGTCCCGGCCGAGGTGCCGCGCGTCGAGCCAGACGTGGTCGACGCCCTGGTCGCGCATCACGTCGAGGATCGCCCGGGCGACGACGTCGCGCGGTGCGAGGTCGGCGAGCGGATGCCGGCCCGCCATGATGCGCGCGCCCTTCCCGTCGACGAGGAACGCGCCCTCGCCGCGTACGGCCTCGGAGATGAGGGGTTGCTGCCCGGTCGAGCCCTCCCCGAGGAAGAGCACGGTGGGGTGGAACTGGACGAACTCGAGGTCGGTGACCCGCGCCCCGGCACGCAGCGCCGCCGCCATCCCGTCACCGGTCGCGACCGGCGGGTTCGTCGTCGAGGTGTAGATCTGGCCCAGGCCGCCGGTCGCGAGGACGACGGCCCGCCCGTACGCCGCGCCGACGCCGTCGACCTGGCCCTCGCCGATGACGTGGAGGGTGACCCCGCAGATTGCACCGTCGGCGGTGCTCAGCAGGTCGACGACGAGCGCGTGCTCGACGACCTCGATGCCGGGGTCGTCGACGACGCGGTGCAGCGCCGCGATGAGCGCCCGGGAGATCTCGGCCCCGGTGGCGTCGCCGCCGGCGTGCGCGATGCGGTCGCGGTGGTGGCCGCCCTCTCGGGTCAGCTTGATCTCGCCCCCGGCGTCCCGGTCGAACTCGGCGCCGAGGGCGACGAGCTCGTGGACCCGGGCGGGGCCCTCCGTGACGAGCGCCCGCACGGCCGCGACGTCGCACAGGCCCACCCCGGCCGTCAGGGTGTCCTCGAGGTGCTCCTCCGGGGTGTCCTCCGGGTGGAGCGCGGCCGCGATGCCGCCCTGGGCCCACGTCGTCGAGCCGGCCGAGAGCACGGTCTTCGTGACGAGCAGCACCCGGTCGACGCGCTCCCGCAGGCGCAGCGCACACGTGAGCCCCGCGATGCCCGAGCCGACGACGACGACGTCGGCGGTCGTCGTCCAGCCGGGTGCGGGCGCGGTGAGGCGCCGGGGCAGCGTCACGGGGGCGGACGGCATCCGGTCGGCCCTCAGACCTCGGCCCGGGCGTGCGGCACGTCCGAGAAGACGTCGAGCGCACCACCCCCGGGCCCGACGAGCACCGGGGTGTTGTCGATGAGGCGGGTCGTGCCCACCCGGGCCGCGACCGCGAGGAGGGCCTCGCCGCGGTACCACTCCGGCACGTCGGCGAGCGTGTGCGGGTGGACGAGCACGAGGTAGTCGACGAGGGCGAGCGGCTCCTCGACGAGCACCTCGCGCGCGGCCCGACGGATCGCGGACGGGCCGAACGCCGCGGCGTCGGACCCGGCTCGCAGGGCCCGGCTCAGGCACAGGGCGACCTCGCGGTCGGAGGTCGTGAGGTACATGTTGCGGCTGCTCATCGCGAGGCCGTCGGGCTCGCGCACGGTCGGCACCGAGACGATGTCGACCGGGAAGTCGAGGTCGCGCACCATCCGGCGGATGAGGAGCATCTGCTGGGCGTCCTTCTGGCCGAAGTAGGCGCTGCGGGCCGCGGTGAGGTGGAGCAGCTTGCCGACGACGGTGAGCACCCCGTCGAAGTGCCCGCGGCGCGACGCCCCCTCGAGCACCTCCCCGAGCGGTCCCGCCGAGACCCGCACGCCGGGGTCGCCGTCGGGGTAGACGACGTCCGGCGTCGGGGCGAAGACGACGTCGACCTCCGCCGACCGGCAGATCGCCATGTCGGCGTCGAAGGTCCGCGGGTAGCGCGAGAGGTCCTCCTTGGGCCCGAACTGGAGCGGGTTGAGGAAGATCGTGACGACGACGTGCGCGTGGCGCTGCCGGGCGGCCCGGATGAGCTGGGCGTGCCCGTCGTGCAGCGCCCCCATCGTCATGACGACGGCGACGTCGCGGCTCGGCAGGGCCTCGCGGGCGGCCTTGAGCTCTTCGCGGGTGTGCGCGACGGCGGGTGCGGCGGTGGCGGTGGTCACTCAGGGCTCCTGGTCGGCGAGGGTGTCGAGGAGGGGCTCGGCGGCGGCCGGTCGCAACCGGCCGCTGTCGAGCGCCCGCAGCGCGGTCGCCCGGGCGAGCGCCACGTAGGTCCTGCGGATCTCGGGCGAGAGCCGGTCCAGCTCGCGCAGGTGGTCCTCCACGGTACCGACGTCCCCGCGGGCCACCGGCCCGGTGAGGGCGGTGTCACCGAGGCGCAGCGCGTTGTCGAGGGCCGCGCGCATGAGCGGGCCGAGCAGCTTGCGGGGCTCGGCGACGCCGGCGCGCGCGAGCAGCTCCATCGCCTCGCTCGTCAGGGTGACGAGGTGGTTGGCCCCGTGGGCGAGCGCCGCGTGGTAGGCCGCCCGGTCGGCCTCGAGGACCCACACGGGGTCGGCACCCATCTCGACGACGAGGGCCTCGGCCACCGGGCGGAGCGCGTCGTCGGCGGTGACACCGAAGCAGCACTCGGCGAGCCGTTCGAGGTCCATCGCCGTGCCGGTGAACGTCATGGCGGGGTGCAGCGCGAGCGGCAGCACGTGGTGAGGACGGGTCGGCTCGAGCACACTGACCCCGTGGCGGCCACTCGTGTGCACGACGATCTGGCCGGCCTGCCACGCCCCCGTGGCGGTGAGGCCGGCCACGAGGTCGGCGAGGGCGTCGTCGGGCACGGCGAGCACGACGAGCTCGGCCCCGGCGACGACGTCGGGCACCTCGCGCACCGGCACGCCGGGCAGCAGGTCGGCGGCGCGGGCCAGGCTCGCCGCGGAGACCGCCGAGACCCCGGTGACCCCGTGGCCCGCCCGGGCGAGGGCCGCCCCGAGGACGGCGCCGACCCGGCCCGCACCGACGACTCCGACGGTGAGGCGGGCGGGGTGCTCGATGCCGTCCACAGCCGAGCACGCTACCGCCACCGCCGGGTCCGGTGCCGAGGTGGCGGGCGGGAGGGCCCGGCCCGGGGATAGCGTGCGGCTCGTGATGGTCCCGTGGCGCGAGGCGTGGCAGGGGGCGCTCTACGGTCCCAGCGGCTTCTACCGCCGGGCCGAGGGGCCGGCCGGCCACTTCACGACGGCAGCCCACGGCCCGCTCGGTGCCGTGCTCGCCACCGCACTCGGCACGCTCGCCGACCGCGAGGCCGCGACGCACGTCGTCGACGTCGGCTGCGGTCGCGGCGAGCTGCTCACCCACCTGCACGCCGCCCGGCCCGACCTGCGCCTCACCGGGGTCGACGTCGTCGACCGCCCCGGCGGGCTGCCGGATGCCGTGGCGTGGCTGCGCTCGCCCGGTGGCCCCGCGCTGCCGCCCGGGCTGCGCGACCTCGACGACGTGCTCGTCGTCGCCCTCGAGTGGCTCGACGTCGTGCCGTGCACCGTGGCCGAGGTCGTCGCACCCGGCCGGCTCGCGGTCGTGCTCGTCGACCCGTCGAGCGGGAGGGAGTCGCACGGGGGGCCACCCTCCCCCGACGAGCTCGAGTGGTGCGTCCGCCACTGGCCGCTCGACGGGCTCGCGCCCGGCGCGCGCGTCGAGGTGGGCACGACGCGGGATGCCGCATGGGCCGACCTGGGCTCGAGGGTGCGGCGCGGCGCGCTGCTCGCCGTCGACTACGGCCACACCCGCGGCGCCCGGCCCGCCGCCGGCACGCTCACGGCATACCGCGCTGGTACCACCGTCCGGCCGGTGCCCGACGGCACGTGCGACCTCACCGCCCACGTCGCCGTCGACGCGCTCGAGCACGACGTGCTGGCCACGCAGCGGGAGTCACTGCGCGACCTGGGGGTGGACCCCGGCATCCCGCCGGCCGCGCACGCACGCACCGACCCGGCGGCCTACCTCGCGGCCCTGGCCACCGCGTCGGCCGCGGCGGCCCTGACCGACCCGGCGGGTCTCGGCGGCTTCCGGTGGGTCCTGCGGCGGGTGCACCGGTCGTGACGGCCCGACCGGGTCCGTGGCACCCGGTCGGCGGGCCCAGGACGTCGGTCTCGTCACGGGCGACGGGGGCGAGACGTCCGCCGGATGCCGGGCGCCGCCGCTCGGGCGAGGGCAGGCCGTGGTGCGGCAGACTGTCCGGGTGACCACGGAGAGCGATGCCGGCACGGGCCCCCGGGTGCTCGACGTGGGCACCGGTGCGGGGGGGCTCGCGACGGCCGACATGGTGCTCAACATCGGTCCCCAGCACCCGGCGACGCACGGGGTCCTGCGGCTGCGGGTCGTCCTCGACGGCGAGCGGATCATCTCGGCCGAGCCGGTCGTCGGCTACATGCACCGCGGCGCCGAGAAGCTCTTCGAGGTGCGCGACTACCGGCAGATCACGGTGCTCGCGAACCGCCACGACTGGCTCTCGGCGTTCGGCAACGAGCTCGGCGTCGTCCTCGGTGTCGAGGCGATGCTCGGGATGGAGGTCCCCGAGCGCGCGGTGTGGCTGCGCACCCTGCTCGCCGAGCTCAACCGGGTGCTGTCACACCTGATGTTCCTCGGCTCCTACCCGCTCGAGCTCGGCGCGATCACGCCGGTGTTCTACGCGTTCCGCGAGCGCGAGGAGCTCCAGGCCGTCATGGAGGAGGCCTCCGGCGGGCGGATGCACTACATGTTCAACCGGGTCGGCGGCCTCAAGGAGGACGTGCCCGCGGGCTGGCTGGGACGGGTCGACGCGGCGGTCGGGTCGGTGCGGCGGCGGCTGCCCGAGCTCGAGTCGCTCGTCGTCGGCAACGAGATCCTCGAGGCCCGCACCCGCGGGGTGGGCGTGCTCGACACGGCGACGTGCGCGGCCTACGGCGTGTCCGGGCCCATCGCCCGCGCGAGCGGGCTCGACCTCGACCTGCGCCGCGACGACCCCTACCTCGCGTACGGCGTCCTGTTCGCCCCCGGCGGGCCCGGGCGCGTCGTGACCCGGACCGCGGGCGACTGCCTGGCCCGCCTCGAGGTGCTGCTCGAGCAGGTGCACGTCAGCCTCGACCTGGCGCAGGCCTGCCTCGACACCCTCGCGACGCTGCCGGCCGGCCCGGTCAACCAGCGCCTGCCCAAGGTGCTCAAGGTGCCCGAGGGCGAGCGCTACACGGCGACCGAGAACCCGTTGGGCCTCAACGGGTACCACCTCGTCTCGCGCGGCGAGAAGACCCCGTGGCGGCTCAAGCTGCGCTCGGCGTCGTTCAACAACGTGCAGGTGCTCTCGCGGGTGCTGCCCGGGTGCCTCGTCGCCGACATGGTCGCCGTGCTCGGGTCGATGTTCTTCGTCGTCGGCGACGTCGACAAGTAGCCGCCGCCGTCAGGGGACGGTCGCCTCCCGCGCCGCGGTGGCGCACAGGCTGTCCGGGTCGGCGTTCGCGAAGGTCGCGTCGAGGTCGATGTCCTGGTCCGCGGCGACGGTGCCCAGGAGGCGGCACAGGTCCCGCACGTCGGCCTCGGTGGCCGCGGCATCAGAGGACCCGCTGACGAACTGGTCGACGGCCTCCCCCGCGGTGCTGGCGGCGGAGCACGACGCGAGCATCGTCAGCACGATGACGACGTTGACCCAGGTCGGCAGCCGGACGATCGGCGGGCGTGCCGGTGCCGGTGGCGTCGCTCCGGCGGGTGGCGAGGGGGCGGCGGTCGGGTCGGGCATGGGGTCCCCTCCGGAGGGGTGGCAGCGAGGTGGCGAGGTGGCGCGGTGGCGAGGGCCAGTATCGCGCAGGCCGGCCGGTCGGTCAGCGGTGGTGGTCGTCGCGGTCGAGCCGGTCACTCTCGCCGCGCTCCCCGAGGTCCTCCTCGGGCGGCTCGATGCGGCACCAGCGCTGTGCGACGAGCCCGGCGGCCGACAGCGCGAGCGACGCGACGACGAGTGCGCCGAGTGGCAGCAGCCGGCCGCGGTTCGCGACGAGCGACAGGTCGGTGAGCACGACGGCGACCTGCCCGGCGTACCAGCCGGCTGCGGCCGCCCCCGTGATCGCCGCGGCCTGGGCGAGCACGACGACGCGGGCGGCCCGCAACGGGTCGAGGGTGCTCGTCGCGCGACCGGTGAGGTAGCGCCGCACCGGCCGGGCCATCCACAGCACGAGCCCACCCATGACGACGAGGAGCACCCCGGCGAGCAGCGACGGCCGCGGCACGAGCGACCCGTCGCGGGTGAGGAGCGCGAAGACGGCGAAGCCCAGGATGCCGGTCACCGCCGCGACGAGCACGAGGGTGTGGACGCGGATCTCTCGGTGGCGCATCAGCGCTCGTGTCCTTCGTCGGAGGGGTCGTCGGGGCCGGGTGCCGTGGCGGGCGCACGGCGCCGGATGCCGTGCCCGGTGGCCCCGGCGAGGTCGCGGACCGCGAGCACCCGGTCGCCGTGGCGGAGCACCGCGGCGGGGTCGACGTCGGCCCACGGGACGAGGACGAAGCCGCGCGCGTGCGCCCTCGGGTGCGGCAGGGTGAGTGCCGGGTCGGCGGAGACGACGTCGGTGCCGGCGGCGGGGTCCCCGTACTGGACGAGGTCGAGGTCGAGGGTCCGCGGCCCCCAGCGCACGTCCCGGCTGCGCCCGAACCGGGCCTCGATGCCGTGCAGCGCCTCGAGGAGGTCCTGCGCTGACAGCGTCGACCGGGCGACGACGACGGCGTTGACGTAGACCGGCTGGTCGGCGGGCCCGCCGACGGGGTCGCTGTCGAACAGCGCCGACGCGGTGACGTGGGCCAGGCCCGGGGTCGTCTCGAGTGCGGCGACCGCCGCCTCGACGGTGACCTCGGGGGCCTCGCCGTCGCGGGGCAGGTTCGCCCCGAGCGCGACGACGACCGGCACCGGGGCCGCCGTCTCGCGCGTGCGCACCACGGTGACCGCGACGTCCCCGAAGGGCACGCCGACCGGGGCGTGCGGCTTGTGGACCGTGACCCGCACCTCCTCGACGCGGCGGTCGCGACGGACGTCCTCGGCGATAACCGTCGCCAGCCGCTCGATGAGGTCGAAGGGCTCCCCCTCGACCCGGGCGACGACTCCCGCCGCCAGCGCGCCGTAGTCGACGGTGTCGTGCAGGTCGTCGGTGGCCCCGGCGCGGCCGAGGTCGAGCGTGACCTCGACATCGATGACGAACTCCTGACCGTCGCGCCGCTCGTGCTCGAAGACGCCGTGGTACCCCGTGGCCCGAACGCCCCGCAGCGAGATCCGGTCGGCGCTCACGGCATCCCCCGGCGAGGCTCGCGCAGCGCCTCGACGACGTCGAGGGCGTCGACGGTCGAGGCGACGTCGTGCACCCGGACGCCCCAGGCCCCCAGGCGCGCGACGTGCACGGTCGTCGCCGCGGTCGCGACGTCGCGCTCGAGCGGCGCTCGCACGGTCTCCGGGGTGCGACCGACGAGCCCGAGGAAGGCCTTGCGCGAGCTGCCGACGAGCACGGGGTGACCCAGGGCCACGAGCTCGTCGAGGCGACGGAGCAGCTCCCAGTTGTGCTCGGCGCGCTTGGCGAAGCCCAGGCCCGGGTCGAGGACGATGTCGGCGGCGGGGATGCCGGCGGCCGTGAGGGCCTCGACGCGCTCGGTGAGCTCTCGCGCGACGTCGGCGACGACGTCGCCGTAGTCGGCCCGCGACTGCATGTCCCTGCTGTGGCCTCGCCAGTGCATCGCGACGAACGGAACGGCGCGCTCGGCCACGAGGGGCGCCATGTCGGGGTCGGCGAGGCCCCCGCTCACGTCGTTGACGAGGGTCGCACCGGCATCGAGCGCGGCTGCGGCCACCTCGGCGCGCATCGTGTCGATGCTCACCGGCGCGAGGGCGCTGAGTGCCTCGACGACGGGGACGACCCGGCGCAGCTCCTCGTCCGTGGCGGGCCGCTCGGCCCCCGGACGGGTCGACTCACCGCCGACGTCGAGGAGGTCCGCCCCCTGCGCGACGAGCTCACGACCGTGCGCGAGGGCGGCCTCGGGGGTGAACCACGCCCCTCCGTCGCTGAAGGAGTCGGGCGTGACGTTGACGACCCCGATGACGAGCGGACGCCCGCCCCTCGGTTCCGGGAGGGTCACCGGGCGGTCACCGCTTGCCGCCGAGCAGCAGCGACATCGCCTCGGCGCGGGTCGCCGGGTTGCGCAGCTGGCCGCGCACGGCGGAGGTGATGGTGCGCGAGCCGGGCTTCTGCACCCCGCGCATCGACATGCACAGGTGCTCGGCCTCGATGACGACGATGACGCCCTGCACCCCGAGGTGCTCGACGAGGGCATCGGCCACCTGCGTCGTGATCTGCTCCTGCACCTGGGGCCGGCGGGCGAAGACCTCGACGAGCCGGCCGAGCTTGCTCAGGCCGGTGACCTTGCCGTCGTCGGAGGGGATGTAGCCGATGTGGGCGACGCCGTGGAAGGGCAGGAGGTGGTGCTCGCACGTGGAGTACATCGGGATGTCGCGCACGATGATGAGCTCGTCGTGCTCGATGGAGAACGTCTTCGCCAGCACGTCGGCCGGGTCCTGGCCCATCCCGCCGTACAGCTCGCGCGCGGCCCGGGCCACCCGGCCCGGGGTGTCGACGAGGCCCTCGCGTTCGGGGTCCTCGCCGATCGCGAGGAGGAACTCGCGCACGGCCGCCTCGGCCCTCGGGAGGTCGACCGGGGCGAGCGGCCGCTGCGGGTCGACCTCGTCGGGGTCAGGGCTCGACACGCCCACCGTCCGGCACCTCGACGACCTTGACCGGCGGGTTCTCCTCGTGCTCGCGCACGGTGCCTGCGCTCGCGGCGGCGTCGATCTCGGCCTGGGTGCCGGGGTCGCCCGGTGTCACGGTGGCCCCCGCGGGCGCGCCGGACCCGTTGCGGCCGTTGAGCGCGGCCTGCTCGGCCGGGGTGAGCACCGGCGGCCGGTCGGACAGGGTGCGGTGCTCGCTCGAGAGCCACAGCGGACGGGTGGGACGCTTGCGGACCCCGGCGAAGAGCTCGGCGAGCTCGGCCGCGTTGAGGGTCTCCTTCTCGAGCAGCTCGAGGACGAGGTGGTCGAGGATGTCGCGGTTGTCGTTGACCGCGTGCCAGGCCTCGTCGTGGGCGTCGTCGACGAGCTTGCGCACCTCCTCGTCGACGACCCCGGCGACCTGCTCGGAGTAGTCGCGCTGGTGGCCCATGTCGCGCCCGAGGAAGACCTCGCCCTGGCTCTGGCCGAGCTTGACCGCGCCGACCCGCTCGCTCATCCCGAACTCGGTGACCATCTTGCGGGCCATCGCCGTGGCCTTCTCGATGTCGTTGGCCGCGCCGGTCGTCGGGTCGTGGAAGATGATCTCCTCCGCGACGCGCCCACCGAGTGCGTACGCGAGCTGGTCGAGGATCTCGTTGCGGGTCGTCGAGTACTTGTCGTCGGTCGGCATGACCATCGTGTACCCGAGCGCGCGGCCGCGCGGCAGGATCGTCACCTTCGTGACGGGGTCGGTGTGGTTCATCGCCGCGGCGACGAGGGCGTGGCCACCCTCGTGGTAGGCGGTGATCTTGCGCTCCTTCGCCGACATGATCCGGGTGCGCTTCTGGGGGCCGGCGATGACCCGGTCGATGGCCTCGTCGAGGACGTCGTCGTCGATGAGCTTCCGGTCGCTGCGGGCGGTGAGCAGCGCCGCCTCGTTGAGGACGTTGGCGAGGTCGGCACCGGTGAACCCGGGCGTGCGGCGGGCGACCGCGAGCAGGTCGACTCCGGCGGCCATCGGCTTGCCCTGGGAGTGCACCTCGAGGATGCGGTGGCGACCGATCATGTCGGGCGCCTCGACGGCGATCTGGCGGTCGAAGCGACCGGGGCGCAGCAGGGCGGGGTCGAGGATGTCGGGGCGGTTGGTGGCCGCGATGAGGATGACGTTGGTCTTGACGTCGAAGCCGTCCATCTCGACGAGCAGCTGGTTGAGGGTCTGCTCGCGCTCGTCGTGCCCGCCGCCGAGGCCGGCGCCACGGTGGCGGCCGACGGCGTCGATCTCGTCGACGAAGACGATGGCGGGCGCGTTGGCCTTGGCCTGCTCGAACAGGTCGCGCACCCGCGAGGCGCCGACGCCGACGAACATCTCGACGAAGTCCGAGCCGGAGATCGAGTAGAAGGGCACGCCGGCCTCACCGGCGACCGCGCGGGCGAGGAGGGTCTTGCCCGTGCCGGGCGGGCCGTAGAGCAGGACGCCCTTGGGGATCTTGGCCCCGACGGCGAGGAACTTCGCCGGCTCGGCGAGGAACTCCTTGATCTCGTGCAGCTCCTCGACCGCCTCGTCGGCTCCGGCGACATCGGCGAAGGTGACCTTGGGGGTGTCCTTCGTCGCGAGCTTCGCCTTCGACTTGCCGAACTGCATGACCCGCGAGCCGCCGCCCTGCGCCTGGCTCATGAGGAACCAGAAGAGCCCGACGAGCAGGAGCACCGGGAAGAAGCTGATGAAGATGGTCCAGAAGGCGCTGTCGCTCTCGACCTTGTCGTTGTAGCCCTCGGGGAGGTTCGTGCGCAGGGACTCGACGAGCTGCTCGGCCCGGGCGTCGACGTACTCCGCGCGCACCTTCGTGGCGTCCCGGACGTCGGTCTCCTCGTCGGTGAAGTCCTGCCCCTCCCGCAGGTCGAGCGTCAGGACGTTCTCGGTCGTCATCTGCGCCGACTCGACCTTCTTCTCGGCGATGAGCTTCTCGGCCTGGGCGGTGGTGATCGTCGTGTAGCCGCCGTTGCCGTCGAAGGAGAACACCGTGAGCATCACCACGACGACGGCCAGGACCCAGAACAGCGGGGCCTTGAAGATGCGCTTGAAGTCCATGTGGGTGCGGAGCCGACGCTCCGGTCCTCCTGCTCGTCGTCAGTCGGCCGCTCGGAGGTCACACCGGGCGGAACGGGTACACGCTAGCAACGCGCCCACCTCGTCCCGTGTTCCGGACGCGGGCGCAGGTGCGACGGCATCCGGCGATGGGACGCGACGGCATCCGGAGGGCGGGACGCCACGGCATCCCGCGTTCCGGACGCCACGGCATCCCCGACGGCGGCGGCCCGCCTCAGCTGTACACGTGCGGGGCGAGCGTGCCGACGACGCGCAGGCCCCGGTAGGCCTCGGCGTAGTCGAGGCCGTAGCCGACGACGAACTCGTTCGGGATGTCGAACCCGACCCACTTGACGTCGACCTCGACCTTGGCGGCCTCGGGCTTGCGCAGCAGGGTGCAGATCTCGACCGAGGCGGGGCTGCGCGACTCGAGGTTGGACCTGATCCACGACAGGGTCAGCCCGGAGTCGACGATGTCCTCGACGATGAGGACGTGGCGGCCGGAGATGTCACCGTCGAGGTCCTTGAGGATGCGCACGACGCCGCTGCTCTTCGTGCCCGACCCGTACGACGACACGGCCATCCAGTCGACCGGCACGCTCACCGGCAGGGCGCGCATGAGGTCGGCCATGACCATGACCGCCCCCTTGAGCACGCCCACGAGCAGGAGGTCCTTGCCGTCGTACTCCGTCGCGATCTGCCCGGCGAGCTCGTCGAGCTTGGCGTGGATCTCCTCCTCGGTGATGAGGACTCGTTCGAGGTCGGATCCCATGTGGGCGGCGTCCACTGCTGCTCCTGGTGTGGGGGGCGAGGGCTGCGTGGCCTACTCAACCAGAGCGGGGGGACCGATGGACACCCGACCGCCGGATCGCCGGACCCGCAGCCCCCCCGGTGCGTGCACGGCGCCCTGCCCGTGCCACGCCGTGAGGAGCCGGTCGCAGGCGTCGGTGTGCCGGGCCGTCACCTGGCCCGCGGGTGCACCCGCTGCGACGAGGAGGCGGCGCCACACCCGGGTGCGCACCGCTCGGGGCAGGGCGGCGACCGCCTCGACGGACCACGGGCCGGGCGCGAGGGCGGTGACGGCGGCGTCGGCGAGCGCGTCGAGGTGGTCGGCGTCGTCGCGCAGCTGGGATGCCGTGCGCGCGAGTGCCGTCGCGACCCCCGGCCCGAGGTCGCGCTCGAGGTCGGCGAGGGCCCTGCGGGCGCGGACCCGCGTGAAGGCGGGGTCGTCGTTCATGGGGTCGTCCCACCACGCGAGCCCCTCGGCGGCGGCGGACGCCCGGGCCTGCGCCCGGGTCACCCCGAGGAGGGGACGGCGGTAGCGGCCGCGGGCGGCCGGCATCCCGGCGAGCGAGCGGGCACCCGCGCCGCGCACGAGCCCGAGGAGCACCTGCTCGGCCTGGTCGTCGAGGGTGTGGCCGAGGAGCACGACGGCAGCCCCGTGCCGGTCGGCGGCGGCGTCGAGAGCGGCGTAGCGGGCCGAGCGGGCGGCCGCCTCGAGGCCCTCCCCCGCGCCGGCGACCCGGACCGCGACGAGGTCGACGGGCTCGAGGGACAGCGCACGCAGGGTCTCGGCCGCCCCCGCCGCGACCTCGGCGGACCCCTCCTGGAGGCCGTGGTCGACGACGATCCCCCCGGCACGCAGACCGGCTGCCGGCGCCTCGAACGCCGTCGCCGCGGCGAGCGCGAGCGAGTCGGCGCCGCCGCTGCACGCGACGAGCACGAGGGCGTCGGGTGGCAGGCCGGCGAGCACCGCGCGCACGGCGTGCCGGACCGCCGCCGTCGCGGGGTGGGGTCGACCCCAGCGCCTCTCCACCGCCGCATCCTTGCCGACCTCGTGCGGTTTGCACACGGTTCTCACGGGGTCGGTCCTGCGAGAACCGCGTGCAACTCGCACGAGGTGGGATGCCGGGCCGGGGCGAAGCCGGGGCCGGGGCCGGGGCGGGCTCCCAGGCGGTCAGCGGGTCAGCCGTGGACGCGGCGGACCCAGGCGTGCGGGTCCTCGATCTCGCGGGCCATCGGGAGGGTCTCGGGAGAGGTCCAGATCGCGTTGAAGCCCTCGACGCCCACCCGCTCCTGCACGCCGCGCACGAACACGGCGCCGTCACGGTACTGGCGCATCTTCGCCTCGAGCCCGAGGAGGCGGCGCAGCATCCGGTCTGCGGCGCCCACGCCCTTGCGGCGCTGCGTGAACCGCGCCCGGATGTGCGCGACGGTCGGGATGTGCGCGGGCCCGACGTCGTCCATTACGACGTCGGCGTGCCCCTCGAGGAGCGACATGATCGCGGTGAGGCCGGCGAGCCGCTCGCGCTGCTCGGGCGTCGTGAAGAGCTCGGTGAGCCCGGCGCTGCCCTCGCGGAAGACCTCCGGAAGCTTCTCGGTGAGGATGCCGGCCAGCTCGGTGAGCCGCTCGGTGTCGGGTGCGAGGTCGACGGCGAGGCTGCGGGCCTCGGCGACGAGGTGCTCGCGCAGCCACGGGTTCGCGGTGAACTGCACGCGGTGGGTCTCCTCGTGCATGCACACCCAGGCGCGGAAGTCGGTACGGTCGACCCCCAGCTCGTCGGCGACGGCGACGATGTTCGGCGCGACGAGCATGAGCGCCGGCGTGCCACCCGGGGCGAGGTCGTACTGCCCGAGCACCTTGCTCGCCATGAAGGCGAGGAGGGCACCCGCCTCGGCGCCGGTCACCTTGGACCCGACGGCCTGCACGCCCGGATGCGGCGCCTCCCCCCGCCGCTCGATGATCGCGTCGAACGTGGGGTCGAGCATCGCGCTCATCGAGTCGGCGTTGACCGCGATCCACGTGGCGCGGTCGACGACGAGGGCGTCCGGGGCGTCGTCGGGCGTGTCGAGGAGGGCCGTCGCGGCCACCGGCTCCCGGGCGGCCCGGGCGGCGGCCCGGATCGCCGCGACCTCGGCCTCCGCCTCGGCACGCGTGACGGTCGGGCCCGCGGGCACGAGGGTGCGCCCGGTCGTCTTCGCGAACTCCCAGTCGACGTATCCCACGCAGGTCCTGCCTCTCCGTCGTGCCGCCGTCAGCGGCAGCCGCACCTGGTCAGCGCGGCCACGATCCGGTCCAACGCGGCCCGGGCGCGCTGCGTTCCCCCGAAGGTCTCCGGGAACTCGTCGACGAGGACGACGTAGGTGAGCGGCCGCCCGTCGGCACTCACCGTCGTGCCCGCGAGCGCGGACCCGGCCCGCAACGTGCCCGTCTTGGCCCTCGGCACCCCGGCGACGTCCTGCGTCGCGTCGGCGGTGAAGCGCCGCCTGAGCGTGCCCGAGAGCCCGCCCACCGGCAGCCCGGCGAGCACGCCGCGCAGCTCCGGGAGCTGACCCGAAGCCTCGACGGCCGCGAGCCGCAGCACGCCGGACAGCGTCGCGGCGCTCGCGGCCTGGTCCGGGCTCAGGCCGCTCGCGTCCTTCAGGACGAGCCCCTCGGTCGGGACGTCGTGGGCGGTGAGCCGCTCGACGATGAAGTCCGCGTTGTCGCCCTGCCCGGTCGTCGGGCGCCCGGCGGTCGCGGCCGCCTGGCGGACGAGGTTCTCGGTGAGGGCGTTCTCGCTCCGGTCGAGCGCGAGGTCGAGCACGTCGGCGTAGGTCGCCGACTCGACCGACCCGAGCTCGAGGGCACCGGCCGGGGCCGGCTCGGTCCACGTGCGCTCGGGGGCGAGGGTGGCCCGGATCCCCCGGTCGGACAGCGCCTCGGCGAACACCCGCGCCACCTCGCGCTCCGGGAAGCGGGGCGACGGGCGGCCGGCGGCCGGCAGCTGGGTCGCGAGGCCGGTCATGACGACGGCCTGGGTGAAGCCGTCGCGCACGTCGTTCGGGTTCCACGTCGAGGGGTAGCGGGGCCCGGGAGCCCAGCTCAGGTCGAGGCGCAGCGTCGCCGTCCTCGCGCCGCTCGGCGCGAGGGCGTCGGCCACCTCGGCGGCGAGGTCCGCGAGCCCCGCCCGCCCCGCGACGGCATCCGGGTCGCCCGTGCCCGGGGCGAGGAGGGTGTCCCCGCTCGCGACGAGCACGAGGTCGGTCGACCCGGCCGGGGCGACGACGCGGGTGGCCATCGTGGCGCCGAGGTCGACGCCGTCGACGACGGCGAGCGCGGCGAGCAGCTTGGCGGTCGAGGCGGGGACGCGCGGCCGGTCGGCGTCGAGCGCCCACAGCTCCTCGCCGGTGATGCCGTCCCGCACGCTGATCCCGACGCCGCCGTCGAGGGCGGGGTCGCCCGAGGCTGCGGTCAGGGCCCGCTCGAGGCCCGCGGCGGTCGGCACCGGGGCGTCGGAGCCGGTGTCGGCGAGCACCGGGTCGACGACGGCCGGCTCGGGCAGCACGACGGGCGCCGGGGACCCGGAGACGGTGGGCGTGGGCACCGGGACCGGGCGGTCGAGGGTGAGGATGCCGGGCGCCGCGTCGAGGACGTCGGCCGCGGCGTACGTCGAGACGGCGAGGAGGACGCCCGCCGAGGCGAGCATGACCCGTCTCACCCCGTCTCCCTTCGTGGTTCCGCGGGCCGATGCGCCACACTGTGCAGCGAGCCTAGGTCACCGCCGTCACAGAGGGAGAAGCCCGTCGTGGAGTTCGACGTCACCATCGAGATCCCCAAGGGGCACCGCAACAAGTACGAGGTCGACCACGAGACGGGCCGGATCCGCCTCGACCGGATGCTCTTCACCGCGATGGCGTACCCCTCCGACTACGGCTACGTCGAGGACTCCCTCGGCGAGGACGGCGACCCGCTCGACGCGCTCGTCCTCCTCGACGAGCCGACCTTCCCCGGCTGCCTCGTGCGGGCCCGGCCGATCGGCATGTTCCACATGCGCGACGAGGCCGGCGGCGACGACAAGATCCTGTGCATCCCCGCGGGCGACCCGCGCAAGAACCACATCCGCGAGATCGACGACGTCAGCGAGTTCGACCGCCTCGAGATCCAGCACTTCTTCGAGACCTACAAGGACCTCGAGCCGGGCAAGTCGGTCGAGGGCGCGCACTGGGCGGGTCGCGAGGACGCCGAGAACTGCATCCGTGAGGCGCTGGAGCGGGCCAAGGAGGCCGGCATCACGACGGCGCGCTGGCGGATGCCGGAGCACGACGACCTCGGCTGGGACGGTGGGTCGGCGCAGCGCACCGCCGACGAGCTCTCCGCGGCGTCCGAGAAGGCCCGGCGCGAGCTCGCGACGAAGGACCACCCGCTCAGCGACACCTGAGCCGTCGAGCGGTCAGGTCACCGACGGCGCATCACGGTGACCGCGCGTCACGGTGACGCCGCGTCACGGTGACGCCGGGTCACGCTGAGACCCGGCGCGGTGGGACCGCGTCACGGCGACGTCGCCTTGAGGTCTCACCAGCCCCGCGTCCCCGGCCCGCCCTTGAACGGCCCGACGACGCGTGAGGTGATCCACCCGCCGTAGAACCCGCCCTCCTGCGGGAGCACCTCCTCCCCGTCGACGAGGCACCGGTCCATGGCGCCCGGCATGACGGCGACGTGGCCGACGAGCGCCTCGAACCCCGGGCTCGGCGTCGGGTACCCCCACGCGGCCCGGGGTGCGACGGCATCCCCGCCGAGGACGTCGAAGTACGTGGCGGCGCCCTTGAACTCGCACCACGTCGACCCCTCGGCGGGGCGCAGCGCACCGGGGGTGACGTCGTCGAGCGGCAGGTAGTACGACGGCGGATGGCTCGTCTCGAGCACCCTGAGCGACCGAGTCGACGCCGCCACGAGCACGCCCCCGAGCCAGACCTCGACCCGTTCCGTGCTCGGCTCGACGCGGGGCGGCCGCGGGTAGTCCCACACCGACTCCTGGCCGGGGGCTGGAGCGACGCGCGCGGGGTGCCTCACCGGTGACCGTCCACGGCGTGGCGTCAGTCCCGCTCGACCCAGCGGTCGATCGCCCAGACGACGGCAAGGGCGAGCCCGACGTCGACGCCGTCGGCGACCTCGACGGAGTACTTGTCGCGCACGGTCATCCACTTCTGGCTGATCCGCACGACGTCGCGCCCGCCGCTCGTCACCGTGTAGTTCTTCTCGATGAGCTTGCCCTCGACGTGCCAGGGCTCGCCGGAGGCCATCTCCATGTCCATCCGGTCCTTGACGACGGAGAACTTCTTCGCCTTCAGGGTGGCCACCTCCGCGCCTGCGGCGTCGGCGATCGTCAGCTTCTTCGGGATACCGAGCAGCTGTCCCCTCACGCTGTAGAGCAGCGTGCCGGCCGCGTCGAGCACCTCGGCCTTCGGCCGCGGGCCGATCTTGCCGTCGACGAGGTAGAGCTGCTGCTCGGTCTGCGGGTCGAGCACCTGGAAGTCGCGACCGGCGCCGAGCTTGCTCTTCATGAGGAAGCGGGTGAACCCCGGCTGGACGGCGGGATCGGTCATGGGTGGGCTCCTGGTGGGTCGGGGGGCACCAGCCTAGCGACGGGGGGATCCGGGCGCTCCGCCTTCGACGGCGAGGGCGGCGCGCAGGGCGGTCTCGAACGCCGCCACGGAGCCCTCGAGGGCCCGGAGCGCAGCCGGTCCCAGGAGGACGGTGTGCCCACCGTCGGCGCGCACGCCGAGCACGACCGGCAGCCCCGTCGCGTCGTGGGCCGCGCGCTCGGACCCGGTCGTCTCGTTGCGGTGCACGAGTCGCACCACGACGGGCAGCCGCGCGGCCATGGCGTCCCAGTCGGGCTTGCGGCGCACCGGCCCGTGGGTGACGTCGCACAGCGAGCACTCGGTGCGGCCGAGGAGGTGGCCGACGACGTACGTGAGCTCGCCGACGACCCCGCCGTCGGCGTCGTACACCCCGACGACCTCGACGACGGGCTCGGCCATGCCGACACGCTAGCCCCCGGCACGGTCAGCCGCGGAAGCGGTACCCGGCTCCCCGTACCGTCTCGATGCGCTCGCGCCCGAGCTTGGACCGCAGCTGGGCGACGTAGACGTCGACGACGTTGGAGCCCGGTGCGAAGTCGAAGCCCCAGACGAGGTTGAGCAGCTGCTCGCGCGAGAGCACCTGGCCGGGGTGGCGCAGGAGCGTCTCGACGAGGTGGAACTCCCGTTCCGTGAGGTCGTGCTCCGTGCCACCGACGGTGAGGCGCCGCTCGAGCAGGTCGAGCACGACGTCGCCGGCGACGAGGCGGGTCTCGTCCGGACGGCCCGACGTGGTCGCGGCCCGCCGCGACTCGGCGAGGCGCAGCGTCACCCGGGCCTCGAGCTCGGCGAAGTGGAACGGCTTGACGACGTAGTCCGTCGCCCCGGTCGTCAAGCCGGCGACCGTGTCGCGGACCCCGCCGCGCGCGGTGAGCACGATGACGGGCACCTCGCTGCCGCTCCCGCGCAGCTCCCGGAGCACGTCGAGGCCGTCGCGGTCGGGCAGGCCGAGGTCGAGCACGACGAGGTCGACGTCGCCCCCCAGTGCGAGGTGGAGCCCGGTGTGCCCGTCGGCGGCGACGGAGGTCACGTGGCCCGCGGCCCGAAGGCCGCGGTCCAGGAAGTCGGAGATCCGGGTCTCGTCCTCGACGATCAGGATGTGCGCCACCGGGTCACCCTCTCACCGGCAGGTGCAGGCGCACGCGCGCCCCGGCATCCGGCTCGTCGATGACGACCTCACCGTCGTGCGCCCTCGCGATGGTGGAGACGATGGCGAGGCCAAGGCCGGCCCCGTCGGACCGCGACGTGCCCGCCCGCACGAACCGCTCGAGCACCCGGTCGCGCTGCTCGGGCGAGATGCCGGGGCCACTGTCGTGCACCCACAGGTCGACGCTGTCGGGACCGGCGGCGCTGCCGATCCGGATGACGTCACCCGGTCCGGTGTGCGCCACCGCGTTCTCGGCGAGCTGGAGCATCGCCTGGAGCACCCGCTGCTCGTCGGCCAGGAAGAAGCCCGCGCCGACCTCGTCGAGCTGCCAGTCACGGTCGGCGAGCGCCCGGGCCCGGGCGAGCACGCCGAGGGTGAGCTCGCTCAGCTCGACCCGGCCGGGGACGACGAAGTCGGGCCCGTCGGAGCGGGCGAGGGTGAGCAGGTCGTCGACGAGCCGGCCCATCCGGTCGAGCTCGTCGAGGACGACCGTCATGGAGGCCGCGCGCTGGGCCGGGTCCGCGCTCATCGTCTCGAGGTTGCCCCGCACGATCGTGATCGGGGTGCGCAGCTCGTGGCTCGCGTCGTCCAGGAACTGCCGCTGGTCGGCGAAGGCGTGCTCGAGCCGGTCGAGCATGCCGTTGAAGGTCCGCGCGAGATCGGCGACCTCGTCGGTGCCGCGGACCTCGAGCCGCCGCGACAGGTCGGACGCCCCGATCTCCTCGGCGGCCCGGCGCACGTCGTCGACCGGGCGCAGCACCCGCCCCGCGGCGACCCAGGCGAGCGAGCCGGCGAGGAGCAGGCCGACGAGCCCGGCCCCGAGGAGGACGAGCACCACGACGTCGACCTCGCGGCGCTCGAGGTCGCGGAAGACGCCGACGACGAGGGCCCCACGGCGCGGCGAGCCCTCGACGAGCACCGGGACGACCCGGTAGCGCACGACGCCGCTCGCGGTCTCGAGCTCGCCGGTGCGGACGTCCTGCGCGGAGGCGAACGTGGCGACGGCCTCCGGGTCGAGGTCGAGGCGCACCGGTGGCTCCGGGGCGAGCCGGCCGGCGGGCACCCCGTCGACGAGGGCGAGGATCGTCTCGTTCTCCTGCGGGACGGTGCGCTGCAGGTGCAGCGTCAGGAGCCGCTCCGGGTCGTCGTACAGCGCGCCGGTCACGGGGTCGATGCCCTTCGCCGCGAGGGCGCGGAACTCGCCGACCTCTTGGGCCAGGGCGGCGTCGATGCGGTCGTCGACGCGCTCGAGGAGGTACTGCCGCGTGATGACGAGCGTCACGAGGAGCGCGAGGACCACGAGCCCGACCTGGACGAGCAGCAGGCGGGCCCGGGCGGAGTCCCGGGGGCGCCACGGGCGCCCGGCCCGGGGTGCGCTGTCGGTGCGCGGCGCGGATGCCGGTCGCGCGGCATCCGCGGCCACCCCGCCGAGTGCCGGGTCGGATGCCGTGCCGGGTACCCCACCGGATGCCGTCGCCCTCACCGGACCATTGTCGCGGTACGTCACGCCGCCGCGCGTTCGTGTCGTCGAGCGGTCAGCGGAGCCGGTAGTCGAAGTCCTCGTCGACCGGCTCGAGGTCGTCGTCGTCGACGACGGGGCCGTCGGTGGCCGGGTCGAACCGGCCGTCGCCGTCGTCGGTGTGGAGGAGCACGACGAGCTCACCGCTGCGGGTCACCGGGTCGGCGAGCGGCACGGTGACGCCGCGGGTGGTGCCCGAGCTCACGGTGGCGCTGCCGAGCACCTGGCGGGTGCGGGGGTCGACGACGACGACGTGACCGGTGCCGACCGACAGGCGCACCTCCGAGACCCGCACCGACCTGCCGTCACCGCCCTGGTCCTCGGCGTCGACGTCCGCCCGGTCGTCTCGCACGAGCGTGGGCACCGGTGCGGCCCCGCCGGGGGCGGCGGTCGAGGCAGCGGTGGAGGGGGACGCGGTCGGCTTGGCGGTCGGCTCGGTGGTGCTGGAGCCGGGGCCGACCGGGGTGCTGGACAGCGTGATCGGCGCACCCACCGACTCGGGTCCGGGCTCGCTGCCGCAGCCGGTGAGGCCGAGGGCCGCGGGGCCGACGAGGGCGAGCGCGGCGAGGCGGAGGGCCGGGGTGGGGGTGGCGCGGTGGGTCGTGCGGGTCATGCCCCCATCGTGGCGTGCCGGGGTGAGCCGCTCGTGAGGCGTTCGTGAAGGAATCCTCACGCTGCGGGGTCGGGGTCGGTCACACGACCCACCGGCATCCGGCCGCCGGGCGGACACTGGCAGCATGACCGCCCCCCCGACCCCCGTCGCGACCGACGAGCCCCTGCTGCCCGGCTCCATCGAGGCCTACCTGGCGACCCGGGTGCCCGTGTGCGGGCCCGACGACACGGCGGGTGTGGTGCGCCGCGGGCTCCACGACCGCACGTTCGACACCGTCGCGGACATCGCGGTGTGCCGGGGCACCCGGCTGCTCGGCCTCATCCCGGCCGAGGCGCTGCTCGCCGCCGACGAGGGGACCTCGGCGGCCGAGCTCATGGACGCCGACCCGCCGGTCGTCCGGCCCGGTGAGGACCAGGAGAAGGCTGCGTGGAAGGCGGTCCAGCACGGTGAGTCGAGCCTGGCCGTCGTCGGGCCCGACGGCTCCTTCCACGGCCTCGTGCCGCCCGCCCGGCTCATGGGTGTGCTGCTCGCGGAGCACGACGAGGACGTCGTCCTCCGCCTGTCCGGGGTCACGGCCTCGGCGGCGAACGCCCGGCACGCGAGCGAGGAGTCCCTCGGCGCCCGGCTGCGGCACCGCACCCCGTGGCTGCTGCTCGGGCTCCTCGGCGCCGGCCTCGCCGCCTGGCTCGTCGGGGGCTTCGAGGAGACCCTGTCCGAGGACGTCCGGCTGGCCTTCTTCGTGCCCGGCGTCGTCTACATGGCCGACGCGATCGGCACGCAGACCGAGTCGCTCATCATCCGCGGGCTCTCGGTCGGTGTGTCCATCCGGCGGGTGCTCCGGCTCGAGGTCCTGACCGGCGTGGCCCTGGGGCTCCTGCTCGCCGTCGCCGCGGTGCCCGCGGTCGTCGCCGTCTTCGGGTCCTTCGACCTCGCCCTCGTCGTCGCACTCTCGCTCTTCGCGGCGTGCGCGGTGGCCACCGTCGTGGCGATGGCGCTGCCGGCCCTCATGTCCCGCCTGGGGCGCGACCCGGCCTACGGCAGTGGTCCGCTCGCGACCGTCGTCCAGGACCTGCTGTCGCTCCTCGTCTACTTCGTCGTCGCGACGGCCATCCTGGGGTGAGTCGGCGCCCTCTGACGGCGGAACGTGGGTGAAGATCGCCGCCTCCCCGCATGTCATGTGAAGGGACGGTCTGGACAAGGGTGTGAAGGGACGTTCTGGACAAGGGTGTGAAGGGACGTTCTGGACAGCCGCCTCCCGAAGGAGTGCACCCACGTTCGCGACGGGGGCGACGCAAGGGCCTGCTGATGAGCGCTCGCCATCGAGTGAGCAGGACACGCGCGGCATCGCCCTCGATCCCGGGCATGTTCTGCTCACTCGTGCGGCCGATCTGGCGCAGGATCTGACGCAGGATCTGGCCACGGGTGATGCAGAGGGCGCGGGCTGTCGCGCGGTGTGCATCACCGGACCCACCGTGACGGAGGCGGACCATCCGTTCCCGCAGCGGTCCCTGACCGTGGCTGGCGCCCGGGTGCCTCGGGCCGACAGAAAGCGCAGGCAGGCAGGCAGCGCCATGCCGGCACTCGTGGGCACGCGGCCATCCCGGGGGCGACGGAAAGGCCCCCTCGACCGGCGTCGCGGGGGCCTGACCTGCGGTGCTGCTGCGGAGCCGCCTAAGGGAATCGAACCCTTGACCTATTCATTACGAGTGAATCGCTCTGGCCGACTGAGCTAAGGCGGCGGGCGCCCGAGCGGGCTCGGGCACGCCGGACGAGTATACGAGCCGACCGCGTCCACCGCGAATCCCGGTGCCGCCACCGCCGCGGTCGACCCACGAGCGCCCCGCCGGCCGCGTCCACCGCGAATCCCGGTGCCGCCACCGCCGCGGTCGACCCACGAGCGCCCCGCCGACCGGCCGACACCACCGCGACCCGCGCGACGCCCCGCTCAGCAGCGCAGGCCGTCCTCGGGCACGGTCCCCTCGAGGTAGTACGCATCGACCGCGTCGTCGACGCACGAGTTGGAGCGCGTGTACGCCGTGTGGCCGTCGCCGTCGAAGGTGATGAGCGAGGCGTCGGCGAGCTGGTCGCGCAGGCGCACCGCCCACTCGTACGGCGTCGCCGGGTCGCGCGTCGTGCCGATGACGACGATCGGGTCGGCCCCCTCCGCCGCGATGGTCCGCGGCTCCCCCGTGGGCTCGACCGGCCACGAGCCGCACGGCTGCGAGCTCCACATGAGGAACGGGCCCCACGTGGGCGCGTCGGCCAGGGACTCCTCGGCGAGCCGCCGGCGCTCCGCGACGTCGTCGGTGTCGGGCTTGTCGAGGCAGTTGACCGCGTAGATGGCCTCCATGATGTTGCCGGCGTACTGGCCGCCCGGGTTGCGGTCGGCGTACTGGTTGGCCAGCTGCATGAGCGAGGTGCCGTCGCCACCGACGGCGTCGCCCATGGCGTCGACGAGGCTCTGCCACGCCCCCTGGTCGTACATGGCGGCCGCGATGCCGAGCGAGGCCCAGCCCTCGGTGAGCCGCGGCACGGCGTTGTCGCCCGTGCGCGGCAGGGGGCTGCCGTCGACGGAGAGCAGGAAGGTGCGCAGGCCCTCCATGACCTGCTCGACCGAGTCACCCAGGGGGCAGTCGCCCTCCTCGACGCAGTAGGCCGCCCACTCGCGGGTCGCCCGCTCGAAGCCCTTCGCCTGGCCGAGGTTGACCTCCTCGGGGGTGAGGTCGGGGGCGACCGCGCCGTCGAGCACCATCCGCCCGACCTGCGCCGGGAAGAGCTCGGCGTACGTCGCACCGAGGTAGGTGCCGTAGGACTTGCCGAGGTAGGTCAGCTTCTCCTCCCCGAGCGCCGAGCGCAGCACGTCCATGTCGCGGGCGGCATCCTTCGTCGAGACGTGCGCGAGCAGCGGCCCGGCCGTCGTCCCGCACGACGCGGCGAAGTCGGCCGCGGTCCGGGCGAACTCCTGCTCCTCCGCAGCGTCGTCGGGCGTGGGGTCTGCTCCGAGGAACGCGTCGAGCTCTGCGTCGGTCACGCAGTCGACGGGGGCCGAGCGGCCGACCCCGCGCGGGTCGAAGCCGACGACGTCGTAGGCGTCGCGCACCCCCGGGCCGACGATGAAGTCCGCCGCCCGCGCGTAGTCGACGCCCGAGCCGCCCGGCCCGCCCGGGTTGACGACGAGTGAGCCGAGTCGCCTCGAGCCGCGCTCGGCCGGCACCCGGATGACGGCGACCTCGATCGTGTCGCCCTGCGGGTTCTCGTAGTCGACGGGCACCTCGAGGGACGCGCACTGTGCGCCCTCGCAGTCGGTCCACTCCAGTCGCTGGGTGTAGAAGCGCTCGAGCGACTCGGCACCCGGCGGCGGCCCCTGCGGAGTGACGACCGCGGTCGGGGTGCTCGCGGACCCCCGCATCCCGTCGACGAGGGTGCACCCGGACAGGGCGAGCACGGTGACCGTGGCACCCGCGAGGACGGCGACGCGGCGGGGGTTCATGGGCGCACGATAGGCGAGCCGTCTGGAGGACACCGCATCGGCGAGGTCACGATCCGGCCATGCCGCACGGACGAGGCCCCACGACCGCTCAGCGCGGCAGCCGCAGGTCGAGCGCCATCGCCTCGAGCGCGAGGAGCGGGTTGACGTTGGCGCCGATCCGCTCCCGGGCGGTGCCGATCGCGTCCATCGCCCTCAGCAGGTCGTCGGGCTCGAGCAGCTCGCCGACCCGCTGGACGACCTGGCGGCTGTCCTCGTTGACGAGGGAGGTGCCGGCGCCGGTGCGCACGACGAGCGCGTCGCGGTAGACGGAGAGCAGGTCGACGAGGGAGCGGTCGATGACGTCGCGGGTGAACCGGGTGGCCCGCGCCTTCTGCTCCTTCTCGAGGGAGGAGAGCTGGGAGCGGATGTGCGGCGGCTGGGTGCGCGCCGTGGGGTCGGCGCCGAGCACCTCCATGAGCCGGGTGCGCTCGGCGGCGTCGCGCTCGCCGGATGCCGCGGCGGACTCCTCGGCGGCGATGGTCATGATGTCGCTCGCCGCGCCGATCGCCTCCCCGACGCCGACGATGCGCGCCGCGAGGGAGATGACGTCGTGGCGGCGGATCCGGGCGTGCTCGTCGCGGGCCAGCCGGCGAGCCATGCCGACGTGCGACTGGGCGGCTCGCGCGGCGTACCGGGCCATCGCCGGGTCGACGCCGTCGCGGCGGGTGAGCAGGTCGGCGACGGCCTCGACCGAGGGGGTGCGCAGCCGCACGTGCCGCGAGCGAGACCGGATCGTGATGATGACGTCCTCGACGGAGGGGGCGCACAGCATCCAGACGGTGCGTGGCGCGGGCTCCTCGAGGGCCTTGAGCAGGGCGTCGGCCGCCCGTTCGGTGAGCCGGTCGGCATCCTCGACGATGACGACCCGGTAGCGGCCGACCGAGGGCCGGTGGGCGGCGAGGGCGACGAGGTCTCGCGCCAGCTCGACCTTGATGGACAGCCCCTCGGTCGCGACGACGTCGACGTCGGCGTGGGTGCCCTCGAGCGCCGTGCGGCACTCGCGGCACTGCCCGCAGCCCCCGTCGGGGCACAGCAGGGCCGCGGCGAAGGCCCGCGCGGCGACGGAGCGGCCCGAGCCGGGGGGGCCGGTGAACAGCCAGGCGTGGGTCATCGCGTCGGGGTGGCGCACCGCCTGCTCGAGGGTGGCCACGGCGGCGTCCTGGCCGATGACGTCGTGCCAGACCGTCATCGCGGCACCAGGCCCATCTCCTCGAGCCGGTCGAGGGCCCGGTCGTGGAGGCGGTCGGGTGGCTCGGTGCCGTCGACGACGAGGTAGCGCTCGGGGTGGCCGGCGGCCATCGCGAGGAAGTGCTGGCGGATGGCCTCGTGGAACGCGTCGGCCTCGGACTCGAGCCGGTCGTGGGTGCCCCCGCGGCGCCGGCGGCCCTCGGCGGCCGGGACGTCGACGACGACCGTGAGGTCGGGGACGAGTGCGTCGACGGCCCACATCTGCAGGTCGTGGACCTCGGCGGCACCGAGGTCGCGACCGGCGCCCTGGTAGGCCACCGACGAGTCGGTGTAGCGGTCGGTGATGACGACCTCACCGCGCTCCAGGGCCGGGCGGACGAGCTCGTCGACGTGGTGCGCCTTGTCGGCGGCGAAGAGCAGCGCCTCGGCGCGCGGGGACACGTGGTCGCCGTGCAGCACGAGGTCGCGGATCGCGGCCCCGAGCTCGGTGCCCCCGGGCTGCCGGGTCACCGCCACGGTGCGTCCGCGCTCGCGCAGGGCCTGCGCGAGCAGCCGCACCTGCGTCGACTTGCCCGCGCCGTCGCCGCCCTCGAAGGCGATGAACAGCCCGTCGTGTCCCGTCACCCGAGCGAGCCTAGGCCAGCCCCGTGACACGCCCGCACCGTCCCGGCATCCGCCGCCGCATCGACCACCCCCCCGGACCCCGACCTCGTGCGACCTACCCACGGTTCTCGTCGCTCTCCCGCGCCAGAACCGCACCCAGGTCGCACGAGGTCGCAGGCGGCGGGCGGGGTCAGGCCTGCTCGTGCCGGTCGGCGTTGGTGTGGATGGCGTCGTGGACGTAGGCGGCGAGGCCGGGCTCGAGGTCCTCGTAGGTCCTCGTGAACCGCGGGTCGGCGACGTACATGTCGGCCAGGCCCCGGTGGAAGCCGTGGTCGAGGTCGTAGAACCACCGCTCGATGTGCGCGCGGTGCGCCTCCGCGGCATCCATCGCCCGCGTCGACGTGGCGGGCTCGCCCGACCGCAGGGCGGCCACGAGGGCGGCGTTGACGGCATCCCCCTCGGCCTTGATCTCGGTCCACTGCTCCCGGGTGTAGCTGTTGGTGCGCGAGGCCGACTGGCGCCAGGCGTCGGTGTCGCCCCACCGCTCCTCGGCCTCGGCCTGGTACTCCTCGCTGAAGCCGTCGCCGAACAGCTCCGTGAGCTCCTCGGTCGTGGCGGGTCGGTGCTCCATGTGTGCCTCCAGTGCTCGGTCGATCGCCGCGACGAGCCGCTCGAGCTCGCCCAGCCGGGACATGACCGCGTCGCGCTGGCGCCGCAGGTGCTCCGCCGGCGTCCCCTGCCCGGCGAGCAGCGTGCGCACCTCGCCGAGGGGCAGGCCGAGCCGCCGGTAGGTGACGACGGTCGCGAGCCGGGCCAGGTCGGCATCCGTGTAGAGCCGGTACCCGGCGTGGGTGCGCGCGCTCGGCACGACGAGGCCCTCGGCGTCGTAGTGGTGCAGAGTGCGCACCGTGACGCCGAAGGACTCGGCCACCTGGCCGACGGTGAGCTCCACCCCGGCAGTGTGCTGGCTCGTCGCGGTCATGTCACCACCGTGCCGCCTCACGCGGCGTCAGGGTCAAGCCGGATGCCGGGCGGACGCCGCGGATGCCGGGTCACGCCTTCGGGGTCTCGAACCAGCTCGAGAGGCCGCTCGCGAGCCCGAGGTCGCCGCGCGCCTTGATCTTGCCCATCATGAACATCATCGCGGGGTTGCCGGTGCCGGTGATGAGCTTGAGGAACTCGGCCGGGCCGAGCATGAGCGAGAGGTCGGGGGTCTGGCTCGGCCCCTTGTGGATCGTGCACGTGCCGGCGTCGACGACGACCCCGTAGGTGTCGCTCGTGTCCCCCGGGCCGCCGGTGATGCGGAAGTCGATCCGCGCGCTGCGGTCACCCGCCTTCTCGGGGCGGAACTGGTGGGGGAAGCGGGCGAAGATGGCGTCGAGCGTCTCGACCCGGTGGCCACCGCCGAGGTCGTCCCGGATCTGCTGGTCCGACATGCCCTTGATGAGGGCGACGAACTCGGTTGCGGAGAGGTTCTCGAGGACGTCGGGGTGCAGGTACATGCCGGCTCCGGGGTCGGTGCCGCGGCCACGGCGACTGCGGCGGTCCCACGAACCTAGGCGCGGGTGCCGACCGGGGCAAGCGGCGCCCGGGTCAGCGCGCCCGGGCCGGCGTCACGGCTCGGGTCACGGGGCCGCCCGTCCCGGCGAGGCGTTCGAGGAGGTCCGCGGCCTCGTGGGCGGCGTCGTGGGCCCGCAGCTCCCGACCCATGCCTGCGGCGGCGGCCGCGAACGCGGGGTCGCGCAGCACCCGGCGCACGGCCGCACGCAGCCGACGGGGGTGCGGTCGGGTGGCTCGGATGCGGACCCCCACCCCGCTCCACCGGATGCGCGCCCCGATCTCGGCCTTCTCCTCGGTCGAGCCCGCCTGCACGAGGGGGACTCCGTGGTGCAGCGCGGTGGTCACACCGGTGTACCCGCCGTTCGTCAGGCACACGTCGGCGTGCGGGAGCAGCAGGTCGTAGGGCACGAACTCGCAGACCCGCGCGTTGGCGGGCACCGGGCCGCCGAGGGCGGCCTCGAGCCGAGTCGGCGACACCCCCCCGGTCGTCACGACGACGAGGACGTCCTCGTCGGCGAGCGCCCGCAGGGCCGGGACGACGAGCTCGGTCATGTCGTGCCTGATGCTGCCCTGGGTCACGTGCACGACGGGGCGGGACGACGTGCGCACCTCGTCCCACCACGCGGGCGGCACCCAGCGCGGGGGGTCAGGGCGCAGGGCACCGATCCAGTGCACGGTCGGCGACAGGTCGGGCACCGGGTACTCGAACGACGGGCCGCACGCCTGCAGGTGCAGCAGCGGCGACACCGATGCCTCGAGCACGTCCCTGCCGTCGCGTGCCAGACCCAGCTCGCGGCGCAGGCGGTCGTGGCGTTCCTGCGCCTCGGCGAAGACCCACCGTCGGGACGCCGTGCGGACCGCGTGGTTGCGCAGCCGCGACGCGGGCGCGAGGAGCGGCCCTCGCAGTGGTCGCAGGCCCGGCCCGAAGGCTGGGGTCGGCCCGTGGGCCCGCACGAGGGGGCCGTCGCCGAACGTGGCCGAGGGGACGCCGAGCGCCTCCCCGAGCAGCCCGACCCCGTAGCTCAGCGCGTCGGACACGAGGGCGTCGACCGGGGTCTCGTCGAGCACGGCACGCAGGTCGGCGACCCGGCGGGGGGCCTCACCGACGAAGACGTCGGCGTACGCACGCCCGATGGCCCGTGGTCCCCGGAGCCCTGCGAGCTGGGGGAACTCGTCGAGCAGGCGCGCCCCGTCGAAGTCGCGCGTCGTGCGGAAGGGCAGCGGGGTCGCGCCGACGCGCGCGACGTCGTCGTGGAAGCGGCGGCTCGCGAACCACAGCACCTCGTGACCGCGCTCGACGAGCCGGGCGGCCACGGGCAGCGGGAAGCGGGTGTGGGCCGGGACCGGCACCGTGGCGAAGAGGAAGCGGGACATCGTGGGTCTCCCCCGGACCTGCCGGCCTCAGGCCTGCGTCGCGGGCCGCGCGCCGGCCGCCTTCGTCGCAGCGGGCCCCGTCGCAGCGTCCTTCGTGGCAGTCGCCTTCGCGGCACTCGACTTCGTTGCGGCCGCCTTCGTCGCCGTCGCCTTCGTGGCAGCCGCCTTCGTCGCGCTCGCGTTCGTCGCGGTCTTGCTCGCGGCCGTCTTCCGGGTCGCCGTCTTGCGCGTCGCCGTCTTCTTCGTCGGTGCCTTCTTCGTCGTCCGCTTCTTCACCGGCCCGCGCGCCCGCTTGTCGGCGAGCAGCTCGTAGCCGCGCTCAGGAGTGATCTTCTCCGGGTCGTCGTCCTTGCGCAGGGTCGCGTTCGTCTCCCCGTCGGTGACGTACGGCCCGAACCGGCCGTCCTTGACGACGACCGCACGCCCCGACACGGGGTCGGTGCCGAGCTCAGCGATCGGTGGCTTGGCGGCCGCGCGCCCCCGCTGCTTGGGCTGGGCGTAGATCGCGAGGGCCTGCTCGAGGGTGATGTCGAACAGCTGCTGCTCGGTCTCGATCGAGCGCGAGTCGGTGCCCTTCTTGAGGTAGGGCCCGTACCGGCCGTTCTGAGCCGTGATCTCCTCCCCCGAGTCGGGGTCGACGCCGACGACGCGCGGCAGGGACAGCAGCCTCAGCGCCGTGTCGAGGTCGATCGTCGCGAGGTCCATGTCCTTGAACAGGGATGCCGTGCGCGGCTTGGCCCTGGCCGCCTTGCCCCGCCCCTTGGCCGGCGCCTCGTCGGCCTCCGGCAGCACCTCGGTGACGTACGGGCCGTACCGGCCGGCCCGGGCCACGACCTCGTGGCCGGTCGACGGGTCCGTGCCGAGCACGCGACCGTCGTCGGCCGCGGTCTCGAGCAGCTCGCGCGCCAGGGCCGGGGTCAGCTCGTCGGGGGCGATGTCGTCGCCGATCGTGGCCCGCCGAGGCGCGGCCGGGGCGGCGCCCTCACCCAGCGCCGCGGCATCCGTCACCTCCCCGGTGCTGGGGTCGACGCCGGCCGGCACCGTCTCCTCGACATAGGGGCCGTAGCGCCCGACCCGCACGACGATGCCCTCCCCGATGTCGATCGTCGAGATGGCGCGGGCGTCGATGTCGCCGAGGTCGTCGACGAGGTCGCGCAGGCCCTCGGCCGAGGTCGCCTCGTCGCCGAAGTAGAACCGCCGGAGCCACGCCGCGCGCTGCTCGTCGCCGCGGGCGATGGCGTCGAGGTCCTCCTCCATCGAGGCGGTGAACCCGTAGTCGACGAGCCGCGAGAAGTGCTCCTCCATGAGCCGGGTCACGGCGAACGCGAGCCAGCTCGGGATGAGGGCCGACCCTCGGTTCGACACGTAGCCGCGGTCCTGGATCGTCCCGATCGTCGAGGCGTACGTCGAGGGGCGGCCGATGCCGCGCTCCTCCATCGCCTTGACGAGGGTCGCCTCGGTGTAGCGCGGCGGCGGGGAGGTCTCGTGGCCGAGCGCCTCGGCGCGCACGGTGCGCAGCGCGGTGCCCACCCCGAGGCGGGGCAGTCGGCGCTCCTCCTGGGCCTCGTCCTTGCGACGGGTCGCCTGGCGCTCGTCGCGACCCTCCTCGTAGGCCGCGAGGAAGCCGCGGAAGGTGATGACCGTGCCGGACGCCGACAGCTCGACGGCTCGCGCCGGCGCGCCCTCGCCGAGCGTCGCCCCGAGCCGCACGGATGCCGTGGAGCCCCGGGCGTCGGCCATCTGCGAGGCGACGGTGCGCTTCCAGATGAGCTCGTAGAGCGCGTACTCCTCCCCCCGCAGCTCGCCGCTGACCTGGGCCGGCGTGCGGAACCGGTCGCCGGCCGGGCGGATCGCCTCGTGCGCCTCCTGGGCGTTCTTGACCTTCTTCTCGTAGCGGCGGGGGGCGTCGGGGACGTACTCCCCGCCGTAGAGGTCGCGGGCCTGCTGGCGGGCGGCGGCCAGCGCGGCATCCGACAACGTCGTGCTGTCGGTGCGCATGTAGGTGATGTAGCCGTTCTCGTAGAGCCGCTGGGCGACCCGCATCGCGTTGCGGCTGTTGAGGCGCAGCTTGCGCGAGGCCTCCTGCTGCAACGTGCTCGTCGTGAACGGCGCGCTCGGGCGGCGCGTGTAGGGCTTCTCGGACACGTCGGTGACGGTCACCTCGGATGCCGGGAGCGCGGCGGCGATGCCGGTCGCGGCGGCCTCGTCGAGCTGGACCGCCTTGGCCGTGGTGAGGGTGCCGTCGTCGGCGAAGTCGCGGCCGGTGGCGACCTTGCGGCCGTCGACGCCGGTGAGCCGGGCCGTGAAGACGTTGGACTCGCCGTCGGGGGTGAAGTCGCCCTCGACGTCCCAGTAGCTCGCCGCCCGGAAGGCCATCCGCTCGCGCTCGCGCTCGACGACGAGCCGGGTCGCGACGGACTGCACCCGCCCGGCGGACAGGCCGGCCTTGACCTTGCGCCACAGCACCGGGCTCACCTCGTAGCCGTAGAGGCGGTCGAGGATGCGGCGGGTCTCCTGGGCGTCCACGAGGTGGGTGTCGACCTCGCGGGTCGTGTTCGCCGCGCGCTGGATGGCCTCCTTGGTGATCTCGTGGAACACCATCCGCTTGACCGGGACCTTGGGCTGGAGGGTCTCGAGCAGGTGCCAGGCGATCGCCTCGCCCTCGCGGTCCTCATCCGTGGCGAGGTAGAGCTCGTCGGCGCCCTTGAGGAGCGCCCTGAGCTCGCGGACCTTCTTCTTCTTGTCGGCGTCGACGACGTAGTAGGGGTCGAAGTCGTCGTCGATGTTGACCCCGAACTTGCCGAACGGGCCCTTCTTCATCTCCGGGGGCAGCTCGCTCGGGGTCGGGATGTCGCGGATGTGGCCGACGGACGCCTCGACGTCCCAGTCGGCGCCGAGGTAGCCGGCGATCGTGCGCGCCTTGGCCGGTGACTCGACGATGACGAGCTTGCGTCCTGACATGGGTGCACCTGATCCGTTCCGTCGACCCACGTGCAGCGGATTCGTCGCTGCTCCGACGTGGAGACGCCCCGACGGTAGCGCCCGCACGACGCTTTCGTGCAAACCGGTCGTGGTTCAGACCCCGAGCGCCCGCTCCACCGCGGCCCGCATGACGTCCCGGTCGGGCTCGACCCCGGTCCAGTGCCGCACGGCGAGCGCGCCCTGGCCGACGAGCATGCCGAGGCCGTCGAGGGTCACGGCCCCCCGGGCCGCGGCGGCCCGGAGCAGGGCGGTTCGGGGTGGGGACACGACGACGTCCGCGACGACGAGCCCGTCGCCGAGGCTGTCGAGGTCGACGTCGACGAGGGCGTCGCCGTCGCCGAACCCGACCGACGTCGCGTTGACGAGCACGTCGGTGGTGTCCGGCACGGCGTACGTACGGTCCCAGGCGACGAACGTTGCCGGCACCGCCGTGCCGGCGGTCACGACCCGGGCGAGCTCCTCGCCCCGACGAGCGTTGCGGTTGACCACCGTCACCGAGGCGGCTCCGGCGAGCGCCGTCTCGACCGCGACCGCACGGGCGGCGCCCCCGGCGCCGAGGACGACGACCTCGAGGCCGGTCGGGTCGACGACGGTGCGCAGCGACTCGACGAACCCCTGCCCGTCGGTGTTGTGTCCCACGAGGTCCCCGTCCGTCGCCACGACGGTGTTGACGGCGCCGATGACCTCGGCCGACTCCGCGAGCAGGTCGAGGTGGTCGATGACCGCGACCTTGTGCGGCAGCGAGCAGTTGAAGCCCGCCCAGCCCATGGCGCGAGCCCCGGCGACGGCGTCGCCGAGCGACCCGGGCGCCACGTCGCAGTTGAGGTACCTGGCGTCCAGGCCGTGGTGCCGGTACGCGGCCTCGACCATGGCGACGGTGGGGTTGCCGACCGCGGGGGTGGAGAACGACCCGGTGTGGACGCCGAGGAAGGTCGCCGTGCTCACCGCGTCGGCCCGGTGGCGAGGTCGAGGGCGAGGATGACCTCGCCGTCGGGGTCGAGCTCGCCGGTCGGCACGAACCCGAGCCCCTCGTAGAACGGCTGCGGTGAGCCCTCGCCCGGGACGCAGCTCGTGAGCAGGGTGTCGGCCCCGTCGGCACGCACCGCCTCGGCGACGAGGGCGACCGCGGCGGCGCCGATGCCCCGCCCCTGGTACCGGGCGTCGACGAGGAGGCGCCACAGGTAGTAAGGACCCCACATCTCGCCGGGGACCGGCACGACGTCCCACGCCACCATGACGAAACCGGCGGGGATGCCGTCGGCCAGCACGGCGCGCATCCAGGCGTTCCCCTCGGGCTCGTCGACGGCGTCGACGAAGGACTGCTCGACCGAGGCGACGAAACCCTCCTGGCCGGGGGCGACCCGCAGCGCGCGGACGGCATCCTCGATGTCGGGACCGATCTCGCGCAGCGTGACGGATGGCATGGCCACAGGAGACCATGGACGCGGCGTCGCGTCGAGGGAACACCCGGGCGAGGCACATGGTTGAATCTTCAATGAACTTGACCGAGGAGCCTCGCATGAGCCCGACCGCCCGCGCCACCGATCGCCAGCCCGTCCTCTACCTCAGCCACGGGGCGCCCCCGCTCGCCGACGACGAGCGCTGGACGGCGGAGCTCGCGGCGTGGTCGAGCGACCTCCCGCGCCCGACGTCGGTGCTCATGGTGTCGGCGCACTGGGAGCTCGCGCCCGTCGCGGTGTCGGCGACGTCGGGCGAGGTACCGCTGCTCTACGACTTCTGGGGCTTCCCCCAGCGGTACTACGAGGTGACCTACGACGCCCCCGGCGCGCCCGGCCTGGCACGGTCGGTGGCCGGCCTGCTCTCAGGGGCCGGCGAGGCCCTCCACCAGGACCCGGCGCGCGGGCTCGACCACGGGGCGTACGTCCCGCTCAAGGAGATGTTCCCCGAGGCCGACGTTCCGGTGCTCCAGCTGTCGATGCCGACGCTCGACCCGCAGCGGCTGTTCGACCTCGGCCGGCGCCTGGCCCCCCTGCGCGACGAGGGCGTGCTCATCGTCGGCTCGGGGTTCACGACGCACAACCTGCGCTGGTTCGACCCTGGCGCCCCGTCGGACGCGCCGCCGCCCGCCCCGTCGGCCGAGTTCGACCACTGGGCGGCCGAGGCCGTCGGGGCCGGTGACGTCGACGCCGTGCTCGACTTCCTCGCCAAGGCCCCCGCGGCCCGCGAGGCCCACCCACGTACCGAGCACTGGGCGCCGCTCTACGTCGCGCTCGGCGCGGCGTCGGCCTCGGGTGGGGTCGCCGCCCGCAGCGTCATCGAGGGCTTCTGGTTCGGGCTGAGCAAGCGCTCCTGGCAGTTCGCCTGACGGTTCGCCTGACCTCGACTCATGGCACATCACCCACGCCCCGAGGGTCCCCGGGCGTGGGTGATGTGCAGTCAGTCGGGCGATCCGGGGCGGGCGGGCGCAGTCACGGCCCGAGGTGGTCGTGGAGGAAGGCCTCGATGCGCCCCCACGCGTGCTCGGCCGAGGCCGGCTGCGGACCCGCCCGCAGCAGCAGGCGCGACACCGGCGCGGCGTACCACGGGGCGTTGTCCGCGTCGTTGAGGAAGGAGTGCCCGGCCCCCGGGTACTCCTCGACGTCGTGCGGCACCCGCCGCGCCTCGAGGGCGCCCTCGAGCCGCCGCGCCGCCCCGCGGAGTAGGAGGTCACGCCCCCCGTAGCTCGCCACGACCGGACACGCACCCTCGAGCACGTCCAGGTCGCGGGGCAGGATGCCGTAGTTCACCGACGCGGCGTCCCACCCCGGGCGGCCCGCGAGCAGCAGCGCGAACGACCCGCCCATGCAGAACCCGATGACTCCGACCGCGCCCGAGCACGGCGCGTCGTCGAGCAGGGCGGTGCGGGTGGCCTCGAGGTCCTCGAACGCCCGGCCCCGCCCGCGGCCGATCGCCGCGAACGTCCGCGCGAGGCAGACCGGCCTGCGCCCGCGGGCCAGCAGGTCGGGGGCGAGCACGACGAACCCCATCGCCGCGACCCGGTCGGCCGAGCGGCGCATGACGTCGTCGAGGCCGAACGCCTCGTGGACGAGCACCACCCCCGGCCACGGCCCGACACCGGAGGGCACCGCTCGGTATGCCGGGAGGTCGCCGACCGTCGTCATCTCACCCATGGCGCGACGGTACGCGCCGGGTCGCCCGGTGGACCGGTGGCCCGGAAGCCGTGTGTCGTCGCACCGGACGGGCGTCGCGGGTCCTACATTGCAGGCATGGCAGACATCGTGCTGGGCCTGTTCGCGATCCTCGCCGGAGGCGTCATGGTCTTCAGCGGGCAGTTCGTGCTGCGGTTCATCCTTCCGATCTGGGGCTTCTTCGCGGGGTTCGCCTTCGGGGCAGGGCTGTTCGCCGAGCTTGCCGACGAGCGCTTCCTCGGCACGCTGCTCGGCTGGGTGTCGGGGTTCGTCCTCGCCATCGTCTTCGCGCTGCTCGCGTACCTCTACTTCGCGGTGGCGGTCGTGCTCGCGATGGCCGCCTTCGGGTTCGCGATCGGCTCGGGCCTCGTCGTCGCCCTCGGGATCGACTGGAGCTGGGTGGCCGTCCTCGTCGGCCTGGTGTTCGGTGCCATCCTCGGGCTCGTGGCGGTCCTCGGCAACATGCCGATGGTCGTGCTCTCTGTGGTCAGCGCCATCGCCGGAGCGGTCAGCGTCGTCGCGGGGATCATGCTCGTCGTGGGCTCGCTCGAGTCCGCCGACTTCACGCAGGGCACGGTCACCGAGACGATCCAGGACGGCTGGGGCTGGTACGCCCTGCTCGTCGTGCTCGCCCTCGTCGGCATCGTGGTCCAGACCCGCCAGCGCCTGGTCATGGAGCGCAGCATCCAGGAGTCCTGGTACGCCCAGAGCGCTCGCTGACCCGGCACGCCACCGCCGGCGCACCCGGCATCCCGCCCGCCTCACCGGTCCCGCCCGCGCCATCGCCCCGCCGGCGCACCCGGCATCCGGTGCCTCGGCCCGGAAGACGCGATCCGCGGCGGCCCGGGAGGCGATGAACATCAACAGGCTGGTCGGCAGCTCCCGTTCCACCTGACCCCCTTCACATGGTCCTACAGTCGAACTACAATGGTTCGATCGTAGGACCATTGTAGTGGGAAGGAGGGGAGGCCGATGGACGCCACGCCCGATCCGACGGTCGTCGACTTCTGGTTCGACCCGGTGTGCCCGTACTCGTGGACGGCATCCCGCTGGCTCCTCGAGGTCGGGCAACGCCGCCGGCTCCGGGTGCGCCACCACGTCATGAGCCTGTACCTGCTCAACGCGCACCGCACCGACGTCGCGGCCGACTACCGACGCGTCCTCGACGACTCCCGAGGGCCCTCCAGGGTCGCCACCGCAGCAGTGACGAGGTTCGGCGACGACGTCCTCGGGGCGTTCTACACCGCCTTCGGCGAGGTCGTGTTCGACCACTGGAGGCACCCAAGCAGCGCCGAGTACCACGTGGCGGTCCGTGTGGCCCTGCCCCGGGCCGGCCTGCCGCCCGACCTCGAGGACGCCATGGAGTCCGACGAGCACGACGAGGCCCTCCGGCGCAGCCACGAGACCGGCATCGCCCCCATCGCCGGTGACGTCGGCACGCCGATCACCCACCTCGACGGCGTGGCCGTCTACGGCCCGGTGCTCAACGCCATCCCGCGTGGCGACGACGCCGTCCGGGTCTTCGACGGCACCCGGCTCCTCGCCGGCTACCCACAGTTCTTCGAGCTCAAGCGCACCCGGGTGCGCCCACCGGTGTTCACCTGACGGGAGGACGCGATGACCACGATGACCCCGGACGAGGCGGATGCCGTGTGGTCCGCCATCGACGACCAGCGGGAGCGCACCGCCGCCCTCCTCGAGCAGCTCACCGCAGCGCAGTGGGACCACCCGTCGCTGTGTGAGGGCTGGACGGTCCGGCACGTCGCCGCCCACCTCACGACGCAGCGGGAACGCATCCGGGACGCCGTGGCCTTCGTCGTGCGCCACCCCCGGATCCTGCGCGGCGGGTCCCTGAACGCGACGATCCACGACTCCGCCGTCGTGCAGGCCGGCGTGCTGTCCGAGCGGGAGATCGTCGCCACCATCAGGGGCATGATCGGCTCACGCCGGCACAACGCCTTCGTCACGCCGCTCGAGACGCTCACCGACATCCTCGTCCACAGCCAGGACATCGCCCACCCCCTGCGCCTCGGACTCGACCTGCGGCCGGCGGCGGGTGCCATGGCGGCGACCCGCCGGTGGGACACCCGCGGGACGTGGCTCGCCACCGTCAACCGGAGGCTGGCCCTCGAGGGCTACCACCTCACCGCCACCGACACCGCATGGAGCCGCGGGCAGGGGCCGGAGGTCGCCGGACCGGTCGGTGCGCTGCTCCTGATGCTCACCGGCCGGCCGGCCGGTCTCGAGCAGCTCACCGGCGCGGGGGCCGACGAGCTGCGCTCGGTGACCGCCCGGCCGGTCTAGCACCCCGGCATCCGCCCCGCCTCGGGGCCGGGATCACTCAGCCTTGGGGTCGTAGTCCGCGAAGGCGGCCCACATGACGAACACGTCCAGGACGATGATGAGGACCGCCGCGATCGGGTAGAACGGGATCCACAGGAAGCTCGCCATCATGCTCACCGTGACCACGGCGACCGTCACCCCACGCGCCCACATCACCCGCCGCCGCAGGGACCACCCGGCCGCCACGGCCGCGACACCGAGCAGCAGGTGGGCCCAGCCCCACGTGGTGATCATGTCCTCGCCGAGGAAGTAGCCCCTCGGCGGCGCGACGAACTCCTCGCTCAGCAGCGCCGTGAGCCCGTGCACGACGTGGAAGGCACCGACGACCACGAGCAGCACGGCGGCGAAGGACGTCGACTGCGCCCGGCGCACGCTCCGGTCGGGGTGCAGGGGGCGGCCCCGCGAGTCGAGCCTGCGGTCGTGAAGGGTCATGCTGACCGTCCTTCCGGCGAGGGTCGCGGGCACGGGCGCACACGATGCCTCGCTCCAGGCCCGTTCTACCGATCCCCCCGCCCGCGGCGCGTCACCCGGCGAGGGTGAGGGCGGGCTCGCCACCGGTCCCGGCCGCGACGCCGCCGTGGGGTGCACCCGGCAACAGGCAGTGGCGAGCTGGGAGCCCTGGCCCCCCGCTCAGCGACGGCGCACGGGCGCCCTCCTGCCTGTCGGTGGACTCGCCACCGTCCGCTGCGGACGGCACCATCGGATGCCGGGAGCGCGCCCACCGCTCTCAGGCCAGGGCCTCCGCCAGCAGGGCGCCCATCGACCGGACGCCGGCGACGAGGCGCTCGTCGGGCACGCCCGAGAAGCTCATCCGGGCGTGGTGGGACTCCGGTCGGTCGGCGAAGAAGGGTGCCCCCGGCACGACGATGACCCCGGAGCGCGGGATGAGGACGTCACGCTGGAACGCCGCGACATCGAGCCGCGGCGGGAAGGTGGCCCACGTGAAGAGCCCGCCCCGGGCGCGGGTCCAGGTGATCCCCGGAGGGAAGTGCTCCTCCATCGTCGCGAGCATGAGGTCCCGCTTGTGCCGGTAGGTCGGGAGCATGTCTTCGATGTGCGCCTCGATGTCGAAGCCCTCGAGGTAGGCCGCGACCGCCCGCATGTTGAGCGTGCCGTTCTGGGTGTCCGCGGCGAGCTTGAGGAGGGCGAGCTTCTCCCGGACCTCGGGGGTGGCCAGCGCCCAGCCGAGCCGGAGCCCGGGGGCGAGGATCTTGGAGAAGCTGCCCAGGTGCACCACCCGGCCGTGGGGGTCCAGGCTCTTGATCGTCGGGAGCCGCTCGCCCTCGTAGCGCAGCTCGCGGTAGGGCGTGTCCTCGAGGACGACGACGTCGTGCTCCTCGGCGAGCTCGACGAGCCGCTGCCGCCTCGCCAGGCTCATCGTGCGGCCCGTCGGGTTCTGGTGGTCCGGCACCGTGTAGACGAGCTTGACCCGGTCGGTGCCGCGCAGCACCTCCTCGAGGGCGTCGGTGTCCATGCCCTCGTCGTCCATGCGCACCGAGCGGTAGTCCGGCTCGCAGGGGTTGAAGGCGATGAGGGCACCGAGGAAGGTCGGGCGCTCGGTGACGATGACGTCGCCCGGGTCGACGAACAGCTTCGCCGTGAGGTCCAGTCCCTGCTGCCCGCCCTGGGTGATGAGGACGTCGTCGCCGGTGCACGGCATCCCGTCCGCGGTGAGCCGGGCCGCGACGAGCGACCGCAGCTCGGGCAGTCCCTCGGATGCCGTGTACTGCAGTGCGGACGCGTTCTCCTTCGCGAGCAGGTCGTCGTAGATCTTGTGCAGCTCGTCGATGGGGAACAGGGTCGGGTCCGGATAGCCACCAGCGAAGGAGGTGATCCGTGGATCGCCTGCGAGAGCGAGGAACTCGCGGATCGCCGAGGGCTGCACGCGCTCGGCTCGCCGGGCGAACGTCGTCATGTCGAACCTCCTGTGGTCAGCCGAAGGACAGGCCGCTGGGGCGTCCCTCACGCAGGGCGGCGAGGTGCTCGTCGTAGTTCATGACGTCGAAGAGCGACGCACCGTCGAGCATGCGCGCCTGGAGCCCCTTCTCCCGGTCCTCGATCGCCTCGGCTCCCCCGACGGCGGCCGCGAGCTCGTCCTCGGCACCGACGACGAGCCCGTCGTCGTCCCCGACGAGCAGGTCGCCCGGGGCGACCCGGACGCCGCCGAGCGACAGGGTGACGCCGGTCTCCGGGATCGCCCTCGCCGGGTACGCGTGGGGAGCCACCCCCGTCGACCAGACCGGCATCGCCAACGCTGCGAGGGTGGCCGTGTCGCGGGAGCGGCCGTGGATGACGAGCCCGGCGAGGCCACGTCGCTGGGCCTCGGTGCCGAACAGCTCTCCAGCGACCGCACGGTCGTCCCCGCCCGGATCCACGACGAGGACGTCCCCGGGCCCGGACTCGCGCAGGGCGTGGATGACGGACATGAGGTCCCGGTTCGCCCGGGCCGTGACGACGCGCCCGACGAGGTGGCGGCCGGACACGATCGGCCGCAGGGTGGGCGGCAGGATGCGCAGGGTGGGCGACGCGTCGACGAGGCTGGTCGTCGAGAGGCGTCCCAGGCGGTCGAGCAGCGTCGAGGTCGTCACGACCGCATCCTCGCACCCGTCCGTCGAGCACGGCGACGGCTGCACAGGGCGCCGACGTGGATGCCGGCCCCGGCGTCGCGCCGGCGGGTCGGGCCGTCCCTGGTCGCGAACCGGGTCCGGGTGCAGAATCGGCGCCATGACCACGGCCCGGCCGGCGCGACCCCTCGCACCGGCCAGCGCCACGGTGCAGTGAGCGACGGTGGCCCGTCAAGGGTCGTGACAGGAGGACCGCGGTGAGCGATGCAGGCGCGAGGATGAAGCGGAAAGAGTACGAGCACGAGCTGCGCAGGCTGCACGGCGAGCTCGTGGCGATGCAGGAGTGGGTCAAGGACACGGGGGCCAAGATCTGTGTCGTCTTCGAGGGCCGCGACACGGCGGGCAAGGGCGGCACGATCAAGGCGATCACCGAGCGGGTCAGCCCACGCGTGTTCCGGGTCGTCGCCCTCCCCGCTCCCACCGAGCGGGAGAGGTCGCAGATGTACATCCAGCGGTACTTCCCGCACCTGCCGGCTGCCGGCGAGGTGGCCATCTTCGACCGCAGCTGGTACAACCGCGCGGGCGTCGAGCGCGTCATGGGCTTCTGCACCGAGGAGGAGTCCGAGCGCTTCCTCGAATGGGTGCCCGCCGTCGAGCGCGCGATGGTCGACTCCGGGATCGTGCTCGTCAAGTACTGGCTCGAGGTGAGCCAGGAGGAGCAGACACGGCGGCTGCAGAGCCGGATCGACGACCCGCGCAAGGTGTGGAAGCTCTCGGGGATGGACCTGAAGTCCTACAGCCGCTGGTACGACTACTCGCGTGCGCGCGACGCCATGTTCCGGGCGTCCGACTCGTCCTGGGCGCCGTGGTTCGTGGCCGACTCGAACGACAAGCGCCGAGCCAGGCTCAACATCATCACCCACCTCCTCGACCACGTCCCCTACCGGCCGCTCCCCCTTCAGGACGTCGAGCTGCCCAGGAGGCAGAAGCCCCACGGCTACGTCGAGCCCGACCTCGCGCTCCGTCACGTACCGACGCCCTTCTGACGACCCGCGGGGATGCCGTGGGTCGTCACCCCACGCGGTGCGCGAGCCGGGCGACCGCGTCGGCGACCGGCGCGCCGAACATGACGTCGTCGTTGTGGTCGGCACCACCGACCACCACCCGCTCGACCAGCGACGGTGCCTCGTCGGCGACCCGGGCACTGAGCGCCGTCGGCACCACCGAGTCCCGGTCGCCGTAGACGACCGTGACCGGGACCTCGCTCGTGGCGAGGTGCGCGACGACGGGGAACCGGTCACGCAGCAGTGCGCGCACCGGCATCCACGGGTAGTGGTGCGACCCCACGTCCGCGAGGTCGGTGAACGGCGAGCGCAGCACGACTCCTGCCGGCGGATGCCGGGCCTGCAGCGCCGCGACGACCCCGGTCCCCAGCGACTCACCGAAGAGGATGGTCCGGTGCGGTGGGTACCCGAGCTCCACCAGCGCGCGGGCAGCGGCGTCCGCGTCGGCCGCGAGGCCGTCCTCGCTGGGACGGCCCGGGTTGCCCCCGTACCCGCGGTAGTCCATGAGCAGGACGGCGAGTCCTCGACGACCCAGCTCCTCGGCGAACCCGGCCCGACCGGCCCGGTTGCCGCCGTTGCCCGGTGCGAGGAGGACAGCCATCCCGGTGTCGACGGGGCCGGTCGCCGGGACGAACCACGCACCCAGCTCGAGGCCGTCGGCGGTGCGGAGCGTGACGTCGCGCGCCCCGGCGACGACCTCACCGGCCGGAGGGACCCGCGTGCGGTCGGGGAAGTACACCAGCTGACGCTGCAGCGCCCAGAGCATCGCCACCACCGTCCCTCCGAGCAGCAGCACCACGAGGAGACCACGCCCCAGCCCCGTGCGGTGCTGCCTGCTCACTCCTCGTCATCCTGCGCCTCGAGCACGCGCGTGAGCCTCGCGAGGTCCTTGGCCGACACCTCGACCATGGGCCGGTCGAGGACGGCCTCGATGTCGACGCTCACGGTCCCATCCTCGCCTGCGACGGCGCCGACGGGAATCCCCGACGACTCGCCACCGGCGCGGTGCCGGCCACGAGTCCGAGGTCGACGTCGAGCGGGGTCGAGATCGCTGCCGGTGAGGACGAGGCCCTCGTGCTGGCGGTCGTCGTCGCCGCTGACGCCGTGATGAATGCCGGGTCAGTCGTCCATGGCCTCGATTCCGAGGTCGGCCAGCTCGACCAGGCGCTCACGCAGGTGCCGGACCAGCTCCGGCGCAGGAGGCTGCCACCCCGTGACCTCCTCGATGACGCGCACGGGTGCGGTCGTCCGGTAGGAGCGGGTCGGGTTGCCGGGGAAGCGCTTGTCGGTGACGTTCGGGTCGTCCTCGATGGTGCCCGTCGGCTCGACCCGGTAGACCCGAGGGGGGCCGTCGCCACGAGCGAGCTCGGCGGCCAGAGGCGCGCCCTCGGCGCTGGCCGTGAGGTAGACGTGCCCGGCCCGGCGCCCCGAGCCGTAGTTCGAGCTCCAGCCGGGCGTGAGCAGGTCGCCCGCCCGCAGCTCGGCCCTCGTGCCGTGGAAGAACGGTCCAGGGTCGTCGACGACGCGCGGCGTGGGCGGGGGGTCCCGAAGCAGGCTGTCCAGCCGGTGCACGAGGACCGCCACGCGGGCGCGCCCGGCCGGCGCGCGCGGGTAGCGGGTCAGCACGTCGACGACGACGGGTCGGGCTCGCCGCGCGGCGGCCGTGAGGACGTACTCCGCCACCACGGGGTCATCGCCGCGCGCGAGCTCAGCCGCCCGGGCGGCATGCGCGGCCGGGCCAAGGATGTGGCGCACCTGGGTGGCCTTCGCCAGCGGGTGGAGGTACGCGGCCGCAGCGGCATCCCCGGCCGCGCGGGCTGCGTGGCTCGCGGCCTCGGTCGGTGCGTCCCGGGCGGCGCGGTGTGCCTCGACGGAGGCGGTCCGTTGCAGGCGGGAACGGGGCGCGCCCTCGGCGAAGGCCCGCCCGGCGGCCAGCGCCGCCGCCGGACGGGGGTCCTGGGGGCAGGCCGTGCGGAAGATGACGAGCGCAGGCTCGGCGCAGGCGACGGCGTACCCGGCGACTGCCTGCAGCTCGTCCATCGACAGCTCGACCTCACCCGGGCGCTGCTCCATCTCCGGGAGTGTGGCACGACTCGCGTCCGGTGCCCACCGGACCGGGGCGCGTCAGCGGTGACGTCCGCGCTGAGCTCGACGAGCTCGTGTCCACCGGCGGGCCGAGCTGCGTCTCCTGGCACACACTCGTGGGGCGGCCCGGTCGTCGAGCGGGAGGATGGAACCAGCAGCCGCCCGGGTCGACGGTTGCGTGGAGGTGTTCGACATGACCGTGACACCGACCCGGCCCGCCATGGTGGGCCGTGATCGCCACCACTTCGCTGCGGACGCGTTCCTGTACGCAGCCTGCATCTTCCTCGTCGCGATCGGGGTGCAGGAGCTGCTTGCGTACCTGGTCTCGGGCGGAGAACCGGGAACCCTCGTGACGCCACCGGTCTGGCTCGAGCTCGTCGGCGCGTTGGCGATGCCGGTCGCGGCCATCGGCGGCCCACTGCTCGCCTGGCGCGCCTCCGGTCGGACGTTCGGGTGGCGCGTCCTGGTCGCTGCCGTCGTCGGAGCCGTGGTCGGCAGCGCGCTCATCGGGATGGCCATCATCGCGCTCGTCTCCGTCCTGCGCCGGCTGCCGGGCCTGTTCCCGGAGGACGAGGGACCGTGGGAGCTCGTCGTCATCGCGGCCCTGGCGGTCGTGGCGTTCCTGGCCGAGCCCGTCGTCGCGGCGGTGCGGGACCTGACGGGGACGAGGCGGCATCCCGGGCGGGACTGGTTGCGGCTGGGCATCGTCGCGATCGGCCTGGCGGCAGTGGTGGCCAGTGTCGTCGCCGGTGGCGAGTCCGCCGAGCTCGGGCTCTTCCTCGCCCTCCCGGCCACGGCTGCTGCGTGTGCCGCCGCGGCCATGGACCTGTGGCAGTCGCGAAGAGCTCAGGGGTCGGGGCCGACCGCCGGTGTGAGGTAGGCCCGCGCGGCGAGGAGGCTCGCCACGACCACGACGGAGACGATGACCGTCGCGGGTGCGGTGCCGACGGCGCCGTCGACCGTCATCAGCACCATCGCCGCGACGATGCTGCTTCCCATGAGCACCGAGAACACCAGCCATGGCGCCATCCAGAACAGGCCGTGGTCACGGCCCTGCAGCGCGGCGACACCGCAGATGACGAAGCCCGGGAGGACCATCGAGAGGTCGATGACGTGGATCGGGTTCACCCACAGCCCGGCGTCCGTGAGGCTGGCCGGCACCGTCCCGGTGAGCAGCGCCGGCACCAGCTCGCTGAGCCACAGGGCGGCGAACATCACCCCGGTGGCGATGAGCACCCAGGCCGCGACGGTCCGTGCGCGTGCCCGGGGGGTCGGCCGACCCCCCGCGCGCACCTCGCCGGCATGGAAGATCAGCCCCCAGGCGCTGGGCCCCAGCACCACGACGTACCCGAGGAACAGCTGGTTCAGGTGCACAGCCACCGCGTACACCACGAACGCGTAGACCAGGTACAGCAACGTGCCGAGCCAGACGAGCCCCGCACGCTGCGACCCCTGGTGGTACCGGAGCGCCGACACCAGGAGGACGACGACCGCAAGGAGGTTGCCCAGGTCCTGGCCCTGGGCCTGGGTGGCCCAGTTCCGCGTCTCCTGCGCGTACACGTCGGGGTCAGCCAGGCCGGCGACACTGACGCCCGCGACGAGGAGCGAGAGGACACCCGACCACACCAGCATCCTGCGGCGCCGCGTCGTGCTCACCACTCCACGGTAACGACCGGCGGACGCGCGTGTGCGGGTGCGTCGGCCGCGATCAGGTCAGCTGGCGCGCCGCGGTCGAGGGGCCACGGTGAGGTAGTCGGCGACCATTCGCGGGGTGAGCGCTCGAGCATCACGGTGTTGTCGATCCAGAGCTCGATCACGTCGAACCCGCCGCGCGGGAGCACGAGCGCACGCCATCCCTCGCGCTCGGCGACGGCCATCACTCGTTCACCTCGAGCTCGACGAGATGGCGGCGTGGGTCGCGGTGTGTCCGGTGGCCGCCTCGTTGTGCCGGAAAGCCGCCTGCTCCGGCCCGGTGGGCGCGTACATCTCGGTGCCCACCGGGTAGAACTCCAGCGCCGTGCCGTGCCGTGCGGGCGCGACTCGATGTGGGTGTGGACTCGGTCGACCTCCCGGTGCTCCAATGGGGCGATGCGGCTCGACTTCGAGACGAGGGCGTCGCCGGCACAGGTCCGTCGAGCGCTGACGGACGTCAGCGAGCGTCGGCGGCACACCTGGCACCGCTCCCTGGATCCGACCACCTCCGAGGTGTGGGACTCGCGGCCTCGCCCCTGAGCGGGGGGCGTCAGCCGGGTGAGACGGGAGCGATCATGGACGTCAGCAGCGGCGCGGACCGTCTCGAGCGGGCGCGAAGCACGCTCGAGGGGCTTCCGCTGTTCTCCCGGGACGCGACCGGGTTGACGGATGAGGAGGCCTGGGCGATCGCTGCCGAGGTCGACCGTCGCCTGCTGAGCCGCGGACGGCAGCGCACGGGGTACAAGCTGGGCTGGACGTCGGCGGCGATGCGTGAGGCGTTGGGAATCGACACGCCCAACTTCGGGTCGTTGTGGGACGACATGGCGACCACCGGCACGCTGGCCCTGTCCACGCTGCGGCACCCGAAGGCGGAGCCCGAGTTCGCGTTCCGCGCCGACCAGGCCCTCTCCGGTGCCGGGATCGGTGCAGCCGACGTGATGCGTTCGGGCCGATGGGCCGTGGCGCTCGAGGTGGTCGACCCCCGATGGGAGTCGTACGACTTCACCTGGCTGGACAACACCGCTGACGGCTCGTCCGCGGCCGCCTACGCGCTCGGGCCGTTCGTCGAGGTCGACGTCGCACCGGAGGACCTGTCCCTGACGATGACCTGGGGCGGCGAGCGCCGCTCCGGCGGCGGGCGGCGCTCCGGTGACGGCCGCGCCGCCATGGGCTCGCCCGCCGAGGCCGTTGCCTACCTGCTCGCCGAGCTGACCCACCGTGGCACCCGCCTCGAGGCAGGGATGATCGTGCTCACCGGCGGAATCACCGCACCGGTCGACCTGCGACCCGGGCTCGAGGTGGACGTCAGCTCGCCGCAGCTCGGCTCCTGCACCCTGGTCTGCACCTAGGGTCTTCGCACGGTCGGACTTGGCGGGTCGTAGAGTGAGTCCGCGCCCGGTGTGCCGGGCGCAGGTCAGGCCACCTTCGTCCCCGCGTGCGACCAGCCGAGGTCGCCGGCGCTGGTGGGGTTACCGAGGCAGCAGCGTTGGTCACCATCATCGCCCACGGGGGCGCGCAGAGCCTCGCGCCGGAGAACACCTTGGCTGCGGCTCGCAAGGCGTGTGCGATCGGGGCCGACGTCTGGGAGACCGACGCCGCCATCACGGCGGACGGCCAGGTCGTGCTCATGCACGACGACGCGATGATGCGCACGACGGACGTGGCCGAGAAGTTCCCCGACCGGGTGCCGGCGCCGTTCTCGACGTACACGCTGGCTGAGATCCGCACCCTCGACGCCGGTTCGTGGTTCGAGCGCGCCGACCCGTTCGGTCAGGTCGCGGCCGGCGCGGTGACGGCGGCTGAGCTGGGCTCCTACCGCGGCGAGAAGGTGCCGACCCTGCGCGAGGCCCTCGAGCTGACGGTCGAGCTCGGCTGGCGGATGAACCTCGAGCTCAAGACCCAGCCGGCGCCGCAGGACCGGTTCGAGGTGGTGGGGGCGGCCCTCGCCGTGGTCGACGAGGTGGGCATCGGACCTGAGCACCTCGTGTTCTCGTCGGCGCGGCACGAGTGGCTCAGGGCGCTCGCGGCGGTCCGGCCGGAGTTCGAGCTCCAGGCCATCCTCGGACTCTTCCCCCCTGACCCCGTCGACTTCGCCGACCCCGCCTTCGACACGTTCAACGTCCGGGTCACGCGGGTCTCGCTCGACGAGCTGCGCGCGGTGCTGGCCCGCGGCATCCGGGTCAACGTGTACACCCCCAACGAGCCCGGGCTGATCGCCGAGCTGACGGCCCTCGGTGTCACCGGCATCATCACCGACTTCCCCCAGCACGGAGCCCGCCCATGACCTCACCCACGACCGCCGCGGCGCTGCGCATCCTCATCGTCAGCTGCTACCCCCGTGCCAGCCGCGAGAACTTCGACCGCTCCGACGTCGGCCACCCGCACGACCTGTTCCGGGCCTTCCTCGCGCGCGAGGCACCCCACGCCACGACCGAGGTCGCGTACATCGCCGACCCCGACTTCGCTCTCCCCGAGGGCACCACGACCGACGACTTCGACGCGTTCATGTGGACCGGCTCCGACCTGACCGCCTACCACGTCGACGACCCCCGGGTGGCGCCTCAGCTCGCCCTCGCGCGAGATCTGCTCGATGCCCGCAGGCCGTGCTGGGGCAGCTGCTGGGGCATCCAGCTCGCCACTCTCGTCGCCGGGGGCGAGGTGGCGGTCAACCCCCACGGACGGGAGTGGGGCGTCGCCCGCGGCATCCGCCTGACTTCGGATGCCGTCTCGTCGCCGATGTTCGTGGGCAAGCCGTCGTCCTTCGATGCGTTCGTCATGCATCTCGACGAGGTCACCCGGCTCCCCGGCGTCACACCGCTGCTGGCGACGAACGAACACACCCACGTGCAAGCCGCGACCATCGGCACGTTCTGGGCCGCCCAGTACCACCCCGAGTACGACCTGCACGAGATGGGCCGCCTCGTCGGGGCCCGCGCCACGGCGCTGGTTCGGGAGGGATTCTTCCCCGACGAGGAGGCCGTCATCCGGCACGCCGACGCGATGAAGGCCCTTGCGGGGCAGCCCGATTCGGCCGAGCTGCGGGCCGAGCTCGGCGTCGGGGACGACCTCATCGATCCGCAGATCCGTCAGGTGGAGCTCCGGAACTGGCTGCGGTTCGTCGAGTCGCAGACGGGGTAGAGCGCGCCAGTACCCGTCCCGGAGGGGCCCGGAGCCCTTGCAGGTAGACAGACCTGTCTGCTAGCGTGCCGACAGTGGTAGACAAACCTGTCTACCTGCGTGACTCACATGAGGAGAACCCCATGAAGATCGCCGTCCTCGGCACCGGCATGGTCGGCCGGGCCCTCGCCGGGCGCCTGTCCGGCCTCGGCCACGACGTCACCATCGGCACCCGCGACCCGCAGGCGACCCTGGCCCGCACCACACCTGACGGCATGGGCAGCCCGCCGTTCTCGTCGTGGTCGGCATCCCACCCCGACGTGCCGCTCGTACCCCTGGCCGAGGCGGCTGCCGGCGCCGAGCTCGTCGTCAACGCGACGAACGGTTCCGGCGCCCTGCCGGCCCTGGAGCAGGTCGGCGCCGAGCACCTCGCCGGCAAGGTGCTCGTCGACATCTCCAACCCGCTCGACTTCTCCCAGGGCTTCCCTCCGACCCTGTTCGTCAAGGACACCGACTCCCTCGGTGAGCAGATCCAGCGTGCCTTCCCGCAGGCTCGCGTGGTCAAGACGCTCAACACGCTCAACGCCGACCTCATGGTCGACCCCGCCTCGCTGGGAGCGGAGTCGTCCGTGTTCGTCTCCGGCGACGACGCGGCGGCGAAGGCCACGGTCACCGGGCTGCTCGAGAGCTTCGGCCACACCGACGTCATCGACCTCGGCGACATCAGCACCGCCCGCGGCACCGAGATGTACCTTCCGATCTGGCTGCGCCTCATGGGCGCGTTGGGCACCGCGGCGTTCAACGTCAAGATCGTCCGCTGAGATGAGCACCATGACCGGCAGGACCGTCCTGGTCACCGGCGCGACCGGCGGGATCGGCCTGGCCACGGCCGCCGGTCTCGCCGGGCTCGGGGCCCGGGTCGGGATCGTCGGCCGCGACGCCGCCCGGTCCGAGGCCGCTGCGAACCAGGTCCGCGAATCCGGCGGCCAGGTCGACGTCTTCGTCGCCGACATGTCCGCCCAGCACCAGGTGCGCCGGCTCGCGGACGAGGTGCTCGACGCGTACCCGCGCCTGGACGTGCTCGTCAACAACGTCGGCGGGTACTGGGCCACCCGGCACGTCACCGTCGACGGCCTCGAGCACACTTTCGCGGTGAACCACCTGGCCCCGTTCCTCCTGACCAACCTGCTGCTGGAGCGGCTGCGAGCCAGCGCACCGGCCCGGGTCGTCACCGTGTCCTCCGGGGCCCAGGCCATGGGGAGCATCGACTTCGCCGATCTGCAGGGCGAGCGGGACTACAGCGGCCAGCGCGCGTACAACCAGTCCAAGCTCGCCAACGTCATGTTCACCTACGAGCTCGCCCGCAGGCTCGCCGGGTCGGGCGTCACGGCCAACGCCCTGCACCCCGGCGTGGTCCGCACCAACTTCGGGCGTGAGGACTCCAAGGGCTGGATGCGGCTCATGCTGCCGGTCGTCCGGCCCTTCATGAAGAGCCCCGAGCGCGGCGCGGCGACCTCGGTCCACCTCGCCTCGTCCCCCGACGTGGAGGGCGTCACCAGCCGGTACTTCGCGAACAGCAGGCCCAGGGCCTCGTCGAGGGCCTCACAGGATGCCGTGGCGGCAGCACGGCTGTGGGACGTCTCCGCGGAGCTCGTCGGGCTCCGGACCACCCCCACGGGCCGCACCTGACCGGAGCGGAATCAGTGCCGGGTGTGGCCCCCGGATCGCTAGGGCCGTGGTTCGAAGGACGAGGTGAAGTGCCTCAGCGTCTTGGGCTCCGCCACGATCCGGTATCCCCGGAGCGCGTCGGCGTTCGCGGCCACCTCTTCGCAGACCTCGATGACGTAGTCGATGTGGCTCTGCGTGTAGGTGCGCCGAGGAATGGCCAGCCGGACGAGGTCCATGGATGCCGGTGCCTCGGTTCCATCCGGCTGCCTGCCGAACATCACCGTGCCGATCTCGCACGAGCGGATGCCGCCCGTCTCGTAGAGAGCCACGGCCACCGCTTGGCCCGGGTACTCCAGCGGGTCGAGGTGGCGTGCCAGCGCCCGCGCGTCGATGTAGACGGCGTGTCCGCCGAACGGGCTGAGCACGGGGATGCCCCGCTCCTGCAGTGCGGTGCCCAGGTAGGCGGTCGACCGGATCCGGTACCTGAGGTAGTCGTGCTGCACCACCTCCGTGAGCCCCTGCGCCAGCGCCTCCAGGTCGCGCCCGGCCAGACCGCCGTAGGTCGGGAAGCCCTCGGTGAGGATCAGGGTGTTGCGACAGGCCGTGGCGAGGTCGTCGTCGTTCATGGCGAGCCACCCCCCGATGTTGCCCATGGGGTCCTTCTTGGCGCTCATCGTCATCCCGTCCGCCAGGGCGGCCATGTCGCGCACGATGTCGGCGACCTCCCGCTCCGCCTGGCCCTCCTCGCGTTCGCGGATGAACCAGGCGTTCTCGGCGAACCGGCACGCGTCGAGGAACAACGGCTTGCCGTAACGGTCACAGATCCCGCGGACGCCCCGCAGGTTGGCCAGTGAGACGGGCTGCCCGCCGCCGCTGTTGTTCGTGATCGTGACGAAGACGCACGGAACGTCTGCTGCCCGGCGCGCCAGCAGGTCCTCCAGGGCCGCCAGGTCCATGTTCCCCTTGAACGGGTGCTGCGAGGAGAGGTCCCGGCCCTCGACGACCGGGAGGTCGATGGCCAGGGCACCGGTCGCCTCGACGTTCGCGCGCGTCGTGTCGAAGTGGGTGTTGTTCGGAACGACCTTTCCCGGACCACCGATGACAGAGAAGAGGATCTTCTCCGCGGCGCGACCCTGGTGCACCGGGATGACGTGCTCGAACGGGAACAGCTCGCGGACCGCGTCGGTGAAGATGTAGTACGACGGAGACCCGGCATACGACTCGTCACCGTGCTGGATCGCGGCCCACTGGTCCCTGCTCATGGCGCCGGTGCCCGAGTCGGTCAGCAGGTCGACCAGGACGTGCTCGGCGCGCACCTGGAAGAGGTTGAAGGCGGCGTCTCGCAGGTATCCGCGACGCTCCGCGCGGGTGCTCATCCGCAGCGGCTCCACCGAGTGGATCCGAAACGGCTCGAAGATCGTGCGAAACGTGGGCTCGTCCATGGACCCCATCGTCGCGTAGGCAGCCCCCGCGGGGAACGGACGCGCGGAGGGTCGACCCGAGAAGCGTGCGTCGGGCCCACCGCCCGCCTTCGGTGTGGCGCCGACCCGAGTGAACGGTCGAGGGGCTGGGCGAGCCGGATCGGACGCCGCGCGGCAGGACGTCATCCTCACGACGTACCCCTCCATCGGCCCTCACCAGGCGAGGATCGGGTCGCAAGATCGCGATGGCGCTCCTGACTCCCTCCGCGTGAGCCCGGTCAACGGGCCTCGCAGTCGCTCACCAGGCTCTGCAGCCGAATGGTGCCGTTGGACGAGTGGAATCGAAGGCGGTCACTGCATTCAAGGAGGGACAGGACCCGGTCCGCGCGTGCGAGGTACGTCATCACCGTCCTGCCCGCTCGTGGGGTCGCCACGGTGACGGACACGGAGCGCACCCGCATCGTGGCCGTGGCGGGGCGACCCCAGCCGAAGTACGCGGTGGCAGCCGGCCAGACCTCGAGGAAGACGTCTCGGGACTCGGCGTTCACGCTGGGCGCCTCGAAGCAGATGACGATCCCCGTCTCGTCGTCGGTCGTGCAGCCCCGCAACCCCCTCTCCACGACCGCCCCATAGCTGCCTGCGGCGAACGCCGCCGGTGGGAGCCCGAACACGGCACACACCAGAGCCACGACGACGACCGATGCCCGCTTCATATGTGGGCCTCCTACTGGATGCCCGGATCAAGGGGGATGGGGCATCTTTCAGTGTCCGCCCCGGCGGCGACTCGGTCCATAGCCACAATGAGGGGGGTCACGGCCAGCCTCGGCTGCGGAGACCGAGGCCGACGACGGGGGCCAGCCGAGTTTCCCCGCGGTGGTCATCCCCGGAGGACGTACGGCATCTCGAACTCCTGGTAGCTCAGCGGCGGACCACCCTGGACACCCATGTGCTGCAGTGCGGGGACCATCAGCTCGGTCCAGAAGCGCTCCGAGTCCTCCCTGCTCTCCCAGACGTCGAGACTGTGCACGCCACGCTCACTCGGGCCCGCCAGGTGCAGGATCAGCCCCTTCACCGGGGCGTCCCCGACGGCCTGGCCCATCGCCATGTGCGTGTCGAGGTCGACGTCGTACTCCGTGAGCGTCGCGTAGGCCATGACCGTCCCCTTCGATAGAGTTTTACTGTATTGAATACATTGATACTCTTCCTCCGTGTCTGTCAAGAGGTCCTACTCGTCCACCCGCCGTCAGGCCCAGGCTCGGGAGACCCGCCGCGCGATCCTCGCCGCGGCGGGCACGCTCTTCGTCGAGCACGGCTACACCGCCACGACCATCACCTCGATCGCCGAACACGCCGGCGTCGCGGCCCCGACCGTCTACGCGGTGTTCGGCACCAAGCGCGAGCTCCTCCGGCAGCTCATCGAGAGCAGCATCGCCGCCGACGAGAACCCCCTGCCGATCACCCAGCGCCCCGAGTCCCAGGCGATCGCCGCCGAACCCGACGCCCGACGCCGAGCCGAGCTCGACGCCGCCCTCAGCCGGTCCATCATCGAGCGCGTGGCGCCGATCGTGCGGGTCGTCGCCGAGGCGTCCGCCTCCGACCCCGAGCTCGCCGCCGTGATGGAGGACGTCAAGGCGGCCCGCCGGCGCGAGATGACCGCCTCGGCCGGCATCCTCGCCGGTCCCGACGGGCTGCGCGTCGACGCCGAAGAGGCCGCCGCGACCCTCTACGTGCTGTACAGCCCCCAGGTCGCCGACATGCTCATCCTCGACCACGGCTGGTCCGCGGAACGCTACGAGTCCTGGCTGACCCGAATGCTCCTGCAGACGGTCATCCAACCAGGGGCGCCGAACCCCTGACGCCCGACGGGACCACCCGTGAGAGTTGCTATGCGGAGGCTCTCAGGGGCTCGAGGGCGGCCAGCACGAGGTCGAGGCCGAAGATGAACTCCTCTGCCGGGTCGTAGCCAGCAGCGACGAGCGCCGCGGCGGACTCGTTGAGGTAGGGGAACTCGTCCGGAGGAAGCTGGGGCAGGAAGACGTCCTCGGCCATGTCCGCGAACTCGCCAGCGGTGTCGAACGGCAGGCTGGCCTCCTGCAGGGCGAACCCGTAGACGTAGACGTCGAGCAACCAGTTGGCGTGCGTCGCCATCAGGACCGAGAAGCCAGCCCGGCGCAGGCAGGCGGTGACCGCTTCGCGATGGCGCAGGTGCGCGGGCCCCGGCGATGTCCGCGACTCCATCAGGCCGATCGCCCACGGGTGGCGTGCGAGAACCTGTCGGGCGGAGACCGACCGCCGTCGCATCGCCGACTGCCAGTCGGTCTCCTCGGGCGGGAGCTCGATCTCCTCGAAGACGACGTCGATCATGGCGTCGAGCAGCTCCTCCTTGTTCGCCACGTAGTGGTAGATCGACATGGCGCCCGCGCCGAGCACACCAGCCAGCCGGCGCATGCTCAGCCCGTCGACCCCCTCACGGTCCGCGAGCCGGATCGCCTCGACCACCACCCGCTGCCTGCTCAGCCCCGTGCCCGACGCGACGTGGCGTTGCTTCCTCACGGACACGGGCCTCCTTGCTCTCTCGACCGGCTTGACAATCGTACAGCGTACGCCCATAGTACGGCGTACGACGTACGGTGTACGAGCAAGCGTCGGGCCCGGCCACACCCGAGGGAAGGTCGTCGTCACTCTGACGACCGGACCGACGGGGTCGACCCAACCGGTGCGTCAGCACCCCCAGACCTGCCGCCACTTCCGGCGGACGGACCGCTCCTCTCGAAGGAAGAACCATGACCATTCGAACGAACACCCCGAACCCGCTCGACAACCCTCCGGTCCCCGTGCAGGCCAAGCTCGCGGCGGCCTGGACCAGCCTGATGTTCTTCGTCATCTACGTCGACTACTTCCACCTCTACCAGCCCGGCGCCATCGACCAGATCCGGGGTGGCGGCATCTTCGAGTTCGACATCACCCCGACGTTGATGACCGTCTTCCTCGTGGTCATAGGGATCCCGGCCCTCATGGTCATGCTCTCCATGGCGCTGCCCGCCCGGTTCAACCGGGCCACGAACCTCGTCGTGGCATCGCTCTACATCCCTGTCATGGTGTTCAACGCGGCGGGGGCGTCCTCGGACTGGGCGTTCTACTACGGCCTCCACATCGGAGTCGAGGTGCTCATCCTGGCCTTCATCCTGCGCTCCGCCTGGGCCTGGCCCCGCAGCGTCGCAGCACCGGCGACCACGGCAACAAGCCTCGACAGCGAGCCCCGTCACACCCCGCAGCAGGCGTGAGAACCGTAGACGATTCAACGGGATCGACGTAGCGTGGGCGAATGCGCACCCGATCCGTTGCCGTTGCCACCGCCCTGGCCGCTGTGTTCGCCGTCGCACCGATGGGCACGGCCTCCGCTGACCAGTTCCCCGACACGATCCCGCTGCCCGGGGGCTGGCAGCCCGAGGGCATCGCCACCGGAACCGGCACGACGATCTACGCCGGCTCGCTCGCCGACGGCTCGATCTGGAAGGGCGACCTGCGCACGGGTGAGGGCGGGCCCCTCGTCGACGGCGACGGCAGCCCGGCCGTCGGCCTCAAGGTCGACCGGGGGCTGCTGTTCGTCGCGCGCGGTCCGGCCGGCGAAGCCACCGTGTACGAGGCCAGGACGGGCGACCAGGTCGTCACGTTCGACCTCGCCGACGACCCCGCCTTCATCAACGATGTCACCGTCACCCGGGACGCGGCCTACTTCACCAACTCGCAGGCTGCCGAGTTCTACCGGGTCGCGCTCGGCCCGGGCGGCGTGCCGACCGGTGACGTCGAGACGATCCAGCTGACCGGGGACTGGCAACAGGTGTCCGGCTTCAACGCCAATGGCATCGCGGCCACACCCGACGGTGGGACCCTGCTCGTCATCAACAGCACGACCGGCACCTTGTACAACGTCGATCCTGACACGGGTGAGGCGGTCGCGGTCGACACCGGCGGCACGCTGCTGACCCAGGGCGACGGCATCCTGCTGCGCGGCAAGACCCTGTACGTCGTCCGCAACCGTGCGAACGTGGTCGTCGAGCTGCGGATGTCGCCGGACTTCCTGTCCGCAACGTTCGTCGGCACCCACACCAACCCCGACTTCGACGTCCCGACGACGCTTGCCATGCAGGGCTCACGGCTGTATGCCGTCAATGCGCGGTTCGGCACGACGCCGACCCCCGCGACGGAGTACGACATCGTCCTCGTCGACCGGCAGTAGTCCTTCCGCGTCACCGCGGCGCTGAAGAGGCGGGCGACGACGCAGCGACCGAGCGGGTGCCGTCAGCGGTTCACCAGGTCCGGGACGACGTACGCGGGCGCGGGGTCCTGATGAAGGTGGCGGTGAGATAGGTCCGGGAGTCGTGCCTCACCCCCGGGAAGGGATCGCTGTCCACCAACGCGCGCAGTTCCGAGTGGGGGCGCACCAAGGTGCGACTCGAGAGGCCGAGCTCGAGGGCGAGTGCGTCCTCGATCCGTTGCTCGAGCTCGAAGGCGTCCGTGGTGTCAGTTCGGAACACGATGTTGCCGCTGGAGAGCACCGACGCGACATCCTCGAGCCCGAGCCCTTCGAACACCGAGCGAAGCCTGTCATTCGTCATGTTCGCGCCGCTCGGCGCGATTCCGCGCAGGAGGGCGGCGAAGCGTCCCATGGCCTCGACCGTACCGGCTGGGATCGCAGGGGCCGACGCTCCTCGACGTCGCGCCCACCCCGCAGGCGGCGCAGGACGCCTTCCAGCCAACCGCAGCACGACTGGATGCCGTGTGTCCGGGAGGGTGACGCGTGCTGCTGCCAGCCGCGCAACGTTCCAGCACGATCCGTACGCTCAACGTTCCAGCACGATCCGTGTCAGTGGGGCCTCTGACACGGACGGTGCGGCCACACCCCTGGGGTGTGGGGCCGCACCGTCCGACCTGAGGACTACGGAAGCCGGATCGCGACAACCTGACGGCCGAGGGCCACGGCATCCGCAGCGAGGTCCTGAGCCCACGGGTGCTCGTCGGCCGTCTTGCCGCCGAGGTCGACGCGGAAGCTGACCACTCCCGGGGAGCGGACCACGTCGGCGGAGGCGCCCCTGGCGTCGAGCAGGGCCTGCACTCGGGCCGCAGCACCTGGGCGGACGCTGATCACCATCCGGTCCGATGCCGCCGACACCGCGGTCGCGGTGGGGGCAGCCAACGGTGCCTGTGCAGTCGCGGAGGGGTCCGCTCCGGTGATGGCGTTGAGCAGGATCTGCTGGGTGCCACCGGTGAAGGCCCGGTAGTTGGGGTCGAAGCCGAACAGCACGACCCTGCCGTCGCCTGCCCGCTCGTCCACGACGGCGGACGTTCCGAACAGCTGCTCCTCGCCGGTCGCGAAGCCGGAGACGAACCAGTCCGGGTCACCCGCGGCCGGGTACCGCACCGGGGATGAGGACTCCGGCGCCGTCCACACGAAGTCGTACTCGTACATCGCCCACGCGGTGTCACCGACGCCCTTGGCCAGCGGGCTGTCGGGGTCGACCTCGACTCGCAGGAGCGATCCGGGGATGTCCGACGTGGGTGACGTGTAGGTGGCGGAGGTCAGGCCGAGCCGGGTGGCCAGCCGCGAGCTGTCGCGAAGCATGACCAGCCGCCCGCCGTCGCGCACCCATTGGGTCAGCGCCGCACGGCCGGGCGCACCCAGTGCGTTGCTGGCGGTCGTATCCGACCCCGTCGGCACGACGAGGACGTCCACGTCGGCGAGGGCCCCCGCGGCGATCTGCGCCGCCGAGATGTCCGAGTAGTCCAGGCCCACCCGCTGGTCCAGCCACCAGCGCAGCCACCCCGAGGACTCGATGGAGCCGGTGGACCCCGTGGAGATCTGCCACAGCGCCACGCGGGGGGCGTCCCCGGCCACGCTCGAAGCCGGCTCCTCCTGGTCGGAGAGGAGCACCGCCTGAGGCCGCAGGTTGACACCGGAGCGACCGCCGGGGACGTTCTCGAGCAGCGGGGCACTCCAGGCCGTCACGTCGTAGAAGTAGGGGAACGGCACGTAGGTGTCCTCGTTGAGCATGGCCTGCACCCAGTGCTTCTGGCCCTGGGCCATCGGGACCCACAGGGTGCCGACGGGCAGGGTGCGCGAGCCGGCCGCGCGCCCGTACGGCGTGTAGTCCGGCACCGTCAGCGGCCGGACCAGCCGGTACACCTCGACGTCCATGCGCTGCAGCCGCCGGGCGACGCGCTGGACCTCGTCCGCTTTGGCGGGGTCTGTCGTCTCGAGGAAGTAGTGCTTGACCGAGTTGTCGGGCACCGGGTTCTCGATCCCGGACCCTTCCCAGTAGAGCTGGTTGAGCTCCAGCGTGCCCTCCACCCCCTGCTCGTACGCCTTGACGTGCTCCGCGCGCCACTCGGTGAGGAGGGCGTCGTCCTTGGCGCCCATGGTGCTCAGCGTCGACCAGATGGCGACGTACTGCTCCTGCACGCGCTGCGACGTCGGGTCGCCGTTGGCCTTCTCGAACGTCATTCCTGCCGCATTGAAGCCGGTGGTGGGGACGGTGTCGCCGTAGCCCATGTAGAAGAGGTCGTAGACGTCGCCGTTGAAGTAGGGGATGGAGAAGCGCTGGAACGAGGACTGGATCGACGGGCCGATCTCGTCATAGATCCACTCGAGCGGGGTCTCACCGATGTCGTGGTAGACCGGGTCGGCGTTGGGTGGGAAGAAGTACGTGTCCCGGCCCATCTCGTGGGCATCGACGAAGACCTGCGGCGGCAGCTGCCGGAGCATCTCCAGCTTGCCGTCCGTCTCGGGCTGGGTCCGGGCGAACCAGTCGCGGTTCATGTCGAAGCCGTAGGCGTTGCGCCTGGTGTCGGCCTCTCGCCCGTCCGGGTTCTGCGTCGGGAGGACGACGACGACCGCGTCGTCGAGGATCTCCTCGGCGGCGCAGTCGGTGCGGGCGGCGAGCTCGTAGAGCACCCGCAGGGAGGCGTCGGTGCCACTCTCCTCACCGCCGTGGACGTTCCCCGCGACCCACAGGATCGACGGCATCGAGCGGATGATCTGGCGGGCCTGCGCCTCGGGGGTGCGGTGGTCGCGCAGCCGCGCGAGGTCGCGCCCGATCTGGTTCAGCCCGGCCGGGGTCACCCACTTCTCCTGCCCCACCACCGCGTAGCGCAGTGCGCGGCCCTGGACAGAGGTCGCGAGCACCCCGTCGACGACGTTCGGGCTCGCCGCGGCGACGGCGGTGAGGTAGGTGTCGGACTCCTCCGTCGTGACGTCGCGATCCCCGAGATCGATGCCGATGACGTCCCGCGCCGTGGGGACGCCCGGATCCAGGGCTGGCGAGGTGAACGGATCGCACGGCGCCGCTGCCTCGGCGCCGACCGAACGGGGCACCACTGAGGGTGCCGGCGACGCCCCCGCCGTCGGGGCGGTAGAGAGCAAGGCCGCTGCGAGCGCTACCGCTGCCCCCCCACCGGTCAGTCGTGCCAGGGAAGCGGCGCGGGTGCGACTCATGGTGACCCCCAGAGGTCGAGCGGACGAGAACGGCTCGGTGCTCACTGAACCACCGGGCGCCGACAGCCGTCAATGGAAGGGACCCCAAGTGGGTACTCGCCGATCACAGCACCTCAGGAACCCCGACGTGAAGGAGCCGGACGGACCGGCCGATCCCTGACGCCCGAAACCCGTCACCCCTGCGGCCCGACCTCGACGGGCGGATCGATGCTGCGCTCTCAGATCCGCCTCGTCGACGGCTGCGTTCGGTCTCGGTCGAACGCATCGGTCCTCCTCTCGGTGTCGTTCCGGAGCAGCCGACGGCCCAGGTGGACGAAGCGCTGCGACTCCGCCGCCGGCTGTGGCTGGCGACGTCGACCGACCAGCGCATCCGCCGGGGTGAGACGCACCTGTCCTCCCGGGTGACGAAGGCTCGCTGTCGTGTGGTCGTTCACTGCCTGCACCGAGGCTGGCCCGGCCGTGGCGCCGCTGACCTATCAGGCCCTCCGCCGACTGGAAGGGTGGACAGGAGGCGGCGCTTGGACTCACCTTGATCGCCGGAGCGACCCGCGCGGTAGACCGTTCGGTCTCGGCTTCTCTGGGACGCTGGTCGTGTGACTGGAGCAGAGCGTGATCGGGACACCGAGGGTCGTGCTCGTCAGGCACGGCCTCGAGACGCGTTGGGCCGGCCACTGGCCTATGGCGCTGAGGGTGTCGAGCCGGTGTCGGAGGAACCCCTACCGCCGCACGAGGCGCTCAGGACGGCCAGAGAGCTCGTCGACGCCGGCCGCCCCTTCGCCGCGCACGAGGTCCTCGAAGCGCGCTGGAAGGCTGGACCGGCCGAGGAGGCGGATCTGTGGCAGGGGCTGGCGCAGGTCTGCGTTGCGCTCACCCATGCTGCCCGAGGGAACCAGGTCGGGGCGGAGCGACTCTTCGAGCGGGCCGGGGACAGACTCAGCGCATATGCGTCGACCGGACGCGCGGCCTACGGTGTCGACGTGACCGAAGCGGCGGATCACGCTCGACATCACATCGGCACGTTCTGACGGCTCACCACCCCAGGCCCGGATGGTCTGGGTCGGCCCTGGAGTCCACCACGCCGCTCCGGTCGGGGACCGGTCGCTCAGGTGGGCATGGACGCGCCTCCGCATGCGGTGCTCCAATGGTGCAGATGCGGCTGGATTTCGAGACCAAGGCCTCGCCGGAGCAGGTTCGTCGCGCGTTGACTGACTTCAGCGAGCGGCGGCTGAAGACCTGGCACCGCTCGATGGACCCGAGGACCTACCGGGTTCTCGACTCTGGGGACACCTGGGCGGTGGCCAAGGAGAGCAGCGCCCGCTCGCCGTTCTGGGTCGTGTGTCGCTACGACTGGTCCGATCCAGACGTCGTGAGGTGGACGATCACCGAGAGCAGCTACCGCGGGGGCGGGGAGGGATTCGCGCGCGCCTCACCCGCCCCCGGGGGCGGCAGCCGTGTGCACGCCGAATGGGAGAACACCGGCGCGCCGTGGACACAGAAGCCGCTGCTGTTCCTGATCCACGTGCGTCCCATGCGGCGAGTCTTTCGGGGCATGTGGAAGGCCGCCCTCGACGAGTACGCCGACACCGAGGTCACCTGAGATGCCCTCCCCTCGCGGCAGTCTGGGACGCGCGACGGCTGCCTTCGCTCCGCTGTCGAGGGCAGCCGGTACTGCGTTTGCGGCGAGCCGACCAGCTCGCGTGACCGTGGTGTCGACTGACCAGCGCAGTGACGTACCGCTTCGCGGCGATGCAACGCACTTCTCCGCCCTGAGACTTCGTCGGCGGGAGTGACCTCTACGGACGGTCCCGCTGGTCCACCGTGAAGGCTCCCTCGTCGTCAGCGCTCCCTCCACACGGGCACGGGACTCCCTCGGTGCGAGCATCGCCACTCGCCGCTGCCTCACCCCCGAAGCCCGCTCGACAGCGGGTGCTGGTCGTCAGGACGGGAAGTCCGGCCCGGCCTCCAGCCGCAGCCGGAGCAGGGCGTCCAGGGCCACCGAGTCACCGTCCCGGCCACCGGCTCCGACCTGGAGCGGGGCGTCGGTGGGCTCGACGTGGATGCCGGCCCACCGTCCTCGCCGGCTGGGCGCCACGACGAGGACGTACCAGCGGCCGTCCGTGCCGACGCCAGCCCGACGGTCCCGCCGCACGTACCAGCCGACGACGTCGGTGCGCAGACTCCCACCGCCGCTGTAGGGGCGTGCCCGCAGCCGGGTCGGTTCCACGCCCGCCGACCGCATCGCCTCGGCGAAGTCCGCCACCATCGGGGCCGTCCGCCGCGCGTCGGCCTGCGCCGCCCGCGCTGCGGCCGCGTGGTGGTACTCGGCGTTCTCCCGTGCCTGGCGGCGACGAACTGCCGCCGGGTCGATGGGCTCGCTCTCCGGGCTCATGGGCCGATCATCGCAGCGGGTGAGACCGTCAGCCGACCCATCGCGGCGAAGAGTGCAGGGCCCAGCTGGGGGCTTCGGGCACCCGCGTGCCGGCGGGTCGCGACCGAAGCCCCGGCGCCCCGCCACCAAGCCTCCTTCCTGGTCCCCTCTGTACGCGATCGCAAGAGGGGATCGCAAAGACGTTCATACCGTTCTGCTGACCGTGCTCGTGATGTCCACGAGACTGGTTCGTGCCGGCGGCCGGGACCCGCCGGCCACGGACAGCGGTCGGGGGCGAACCGCCGCCTCCTGGCGAGCTGGCCCGTGGGGGTGGCCGGGGCGCTCACCTCCCCGCTGCGGCATCCGATTTCCGAACGACGCTCGCTGCTCTCAGCATCCATACGCCGAGCCAGGCGAACGCCATCCCGTGCACCACGCCGCCGGTGAGGTAGAAGATCCAGGTCGGCACGCCGGACATGAGGCCGGCCACGAGGATGGTGATCGAGATGCTTCTCGGAATGACCTGCGCCCGTGTGCTCGCCGCCCCGTACAAGGTCCAACCGATACCGAACAGCAGGAAGCTGGTCAGCCCTCCGGCGAGCAACCTGCCCCCGACGAACGTGTCGATCGCGTCGGGTGCGATCTCCGCCAAACGCGGCACCGCGAAGGCCTCGTACCACCAGTCCCCGGTCATGAACATCGTCCCGACCACCGCCACTCCGAACGCGAGCGCTCCGAACGCGCCGGCGCGGGGCGCCTCGCGCTCGTACAGGACCACCAAGGCGATCACGAGGACCGCGAAGGCCAGGATCGACACGATGCCGTTGACGGCGTGGGTGGTGGTGAGGACGTACGCATTGAGCGGTCCGATCTCGGTCGGCGCGGTGAAGAGGATCACCAGACGGGTGATGATCATCAGCGCCCCTGCGACGAAGCACCGCTCGCTGCGACGCCCGCGGTGACTATCGGCGCGGCCCGACTGCCGAGCAGCAGCGGCATCCATCCAGTGAGGCACTGGGCGAGCGGCCCGTCCATAGTCCAAGTGAGTCATTGCGCCAGGCGGGTCCACCCCCTCGTCACCGATCGCACGACCCCGCGACCGTTGTCCACAGCAGAGGACGACCCAGCGCTCACCTCGCCGAGGGCCGCGGCTGCTGGCCCGAGGGCAAGCCAGGAGCCGGGGCGACGGGTGGCGCGCAGACACGCACCCCCCGGCGCCGCTCCGTTCTCAGTTTGGCCATCGCCAACGTTGGATGCCCTCTGGTTCGGACGGCTTGTCCGGCCGCTGGAGCGGTGCTGTTGCGCCCGGTTGGCAGACTCGCGGGGCGTAACGGTGTCAGGAGCCGAAGAGCGACTTGCACTCCGGAAAGTCAGACGTGACAGCGGCCGCTGGCAGGCGGCTCGGGGGACGACGTGATCGCTCGCCATCGACCAGGCCATGACGTCAGGTAGGCCCTGGTCGAGAGGTACCGCTCGGACATTGGGCATGATGCTCTGGTGGGCCAGCCCATTCCTCCATCCAGATCCAACCTGCGAGCTAGCCACCGGCTGGCAGTGCTGCTCGATGACCTGGTGCGGATCCCGGGGACGAAGCAGGGCGTCGGCCTCGATGCCTTGCTGGGCCTCGTCCCGGGTTTCGGCGACCTGATCGGGTCGGGGATCTCGGGGGCAATCATGTTCGACGCCGTTCGCGCTCGGGTGCCCGTCCCGGTACTGGCCCAGATGGCCTGGAACCTGCTCCTCGACGCGGCCCTGGGGCTGGTACCCCTCGTTGGTGACGTCGTGGACGTCGCCCACCGCGCGAACGTGCGCAACTACCGCCTGCTGGAGAAGGCGGTAGCCGCGAATCCCAACCCCAGCCCGCCCACCGTGGGTTACGTCGTCGCCGCGCTGGCGCTCACCGTGCTCCCGCTCCTGGCCACCGTCGCGATGGGCGTGTTGACCCTCGTGCTCCTGTTCCGGTGGGTGACCGGCTGACGCCACAGCGGGGGACGCTGAGCCGACGCTCACGCGTTCTCCGCAGATCCGTGAGAGCAGAGACGCCCGGCAAGCGGATGAGACGTACTGGTATCCGATGGGTACGGCTCGGCGCCGAGCGTGGACGCAAGGGGAAGCCGGACTTGTTGAGGGGGTACGCGCGTGGTCGGATTGTGTATGGAGTTCAGGCGCCCGGCCAAGGCCCGGCCCGGGGACAAGGTCGCGGTCGTGTCCCCCTCGTTTGCTGCGCCCGGGCAGGCGCCGTCCGTGCACGAGCAGGCGATGCGCCGCCTGAGCGAGCTCACCGGTCTGGTGCCCGTGGAGTACCCCACCACCCGCAAGGTCGGGGCGTCGGCACGGGAACGGGCGGCCGACCTGAACGCCGCGTTCGGCGATCCCGGGATCCGCGCCGTCCTCGCGACGATCGGCGGTGAGGACCAGATCACGGTCGTTCCACATCTGGATGCCGACGCAGCCTGGGCGGATCCGAAGCCGTTCCTGGGGTACAGCGACAACACCAACATCTTGTCGTGGCTGTGGACGCACGGCGTCGCGGGGTTCTACGGCGGATCAACCCAGGTTCAGCTCGGACCCGGACCCGCTGTCGACACCTGCCATGCGATGGCCCTGCGGGCCGCGCTGATCACCGGCGAACGGCTCGAGGTGACCGACCCGGGCCAGTCCGAGGACTTCGGCAAGGACTGGGCCGACCCAGCCGCACTGACCGAGTACGGCACCCGGGAACCCACCGAACCGTGGGCCTGGGCCGGCCCGGCGCGACCGGTCACCGGCCGCACCTGGGGTGGGTGCATCGACGTCATCTCGTGGATTCTCACCGCGGGCCGCTTCCCCCAGGACCCGTCCGTGCTCGATGGCGGCGTCCTGCTCCTGGAAAGCAGCGAGGACCTGATCCCGGCGCGCGAGTTCGGGTTCATCCTGCGCTCGCTGGGCGAGCGCGGACTGCTCGAAGCCGTGGACGCCGTGATGGTCGCCCGCCCCCCGGCATCCAACTTCACGCGGATGCCGGACCCGGCCGGGCGGGCCGCGCACCGGCAGGCCCAGCGGGAGACCGCCATCGAGATCGTTCAGCGGTACAACGCTGCCGCGGTGGTCTGCGTCGGGGTGCCCTTCGGGCACACCCGACCACAGTGGATCCTCCCCTACGGCGGGACGGTCACCGTCGACGGTGCCAGCCAAAGGGTCTGGGCTGACTTCAGCTAACCCGTTTGGATGCATCGCTCCCGCCCTGCGGCTGTTTCGCCTCTGACGCGGCGGTGAGAGGCACTCCCGGAGCGCCGGCCCGGCCGGTCGCCGGCTGAGTGGTGTCGACTCGTGGGAATGGGCCAGCAAGTACATCCTCGAGCCGTGGGTGAGGCGAGGTGGTCGCCGCTGGCGAGGGCTGTGGCTCAGCGGATTCCGGGGGCCGTGAAGGACCCGTCGGTCATCCTGCGAGGAACTCTTGTATCTCTCTGACGGTGTGTTGGGGCTCGTCGACCCAAGCGAGGTGCCCGGCGTCCGGGATCCATACGATGCGGATGCTGGGATTCTGCGCCGCCAGAGTCGCCCACGCCTTCTTCCGCTTTGTCGACATGAATGGGTCGTTCTCGCCGGAGATGAACATCGTGGGCACGGACAGGTTGCGCCACTGGTCGGCGAGGATCAGGTGAGGGCGTACGCCACGAGCGTTGAGTGCGTTACCGAGAAGCCCGATGATGTCGCGATAGTTGCGCCGGGTGTGCGCTGCGTCGGCATCAAGGAGGAGGTGGTCGAGGCGTTCGGGGTGGGCAACGAGGAGATCGGCCCAGAACTTGCGGCTGTCCGCGCGGGTCGCATTGGCCATCGACCGCTTGCCGACAGCCCATCCCAGGCCGGGCAGGCTCACCAGTCGAATCGGCAGGGGCGCAGATCGGATGACGCCAGGCGGGGCTCCCGCGATGACGAACCGTGACACTCGGTGGGGAGCTGCGTGCGCAAATTCGAACGACCACAGGGCGCCCATCGAGTTGGCCACGATAGCGGCCGTGTCCGTCTCCAGGGCATCGAGGACCTCGGCGAGGAAGGTGCGGGCATGCTCGAGCAGGTCAATGCCGTGGTAGTCGAACGGGGTAGCCAGGCCGTGACCTGGACGGTCGACGGCGAACACACGATGGGTGCGCGCCAAGGAGGTGAGGATCGGTGCCCACACGAGCGCCGTGTCGCCTCCGCCGTGAACGAGGAGCACCGGCGGACCCTCGCCCAGTTCGAGCACCTGCGTTTCGCCGTGGGACCAACGAACCCTTCGTACGCGCACGGTGGGTGCGTAGTGAGCGAGCAGGGCGCTCTGCGCTTCCTGAAGCTGGCGACCCAGGTCGAGCGACCTCGAATCGGGACGGGGTGTCACGCAGTCATTCTCACGGAGCCAGCCAGGCATGCATACCCCCGCTCGATCGTGGCGGCCAGCACCAGGCCCCGAGCGGCTGCAACGAAGTGTCACGGCTGAGGAGAAGGGTCCGGCACCTGCGCTCCCAGAGGGCTCGACCATCGCGCGGCGCAGAGACTGTCGACGTCCGGAACCGCCGGTCTGCGGATCGGTCGATTCTGATCTACACCCTCAAACCCCACCTGTCATTTTCGCAACACGCTCAAGGCGAACAGGCGGCGATTGGACGATTGGACGCACCCTCGGGTCCTCGAGGGCGTGGATGGGTTCGTGGGCTCTTCTACTCGTGGCGCGAACTGGCGAGATCGCCCGGTTCAGGGTTGTGAGGCTGGTTCGTGGATGTCCATGCGCAGCAGTTGGGAGTCGCCCGTGATACTCGGAGGGACTCTGGTGGTGGCGGGCAGCAGGGGCCAGATGTCGTCCTTCCTGATCAGGCGCGGGGCCCGCAGTTCAGTCGGTGCGTGGGCCGTACATCGGGATGAACAGGTACCGTCTGGCAGCCGGTGGGCGTCCAGGGGGGTTCGGTAGGTCTTCCCCGAGATTCGGCCGGTGTGGATCAGCACCGGTCGGGCGCCGCGACGCTCCTCGATGAGGTTGAACACCCGCTTGTGACATGGGCCAGCTAACGCGGGAAGGGCATGGTGGGTTCCTCCTCCGTGGGCAGGCGTGGGTCAACGGGCCAGGTGCGCTGCGCTCTCCCCGGGGAGGGCGTTGGCCGCGGTGTCGGTCGCCGTCGGCCAAGTCCAGGCGTAGTAGGCGATGCCGGCGAGCAGGGCCACCTCAATGGCGCTGCCCAGGATGTAGTAGTTCCACTCGCCGACGGCGCCGCCCACGATCGTCAGGCCGTAGATCACCGGCAAGGCGATGTTCGCGATGCGCGTGATCTTGACCGGCAGGACCAAGCTGAGGAACACCATCAGGCTCGGGAGGGCGATGTACAGGGTCACGCCGAGCAGGAAGGCTTGCCCGATCGTGAACGCGGACATCGTGCCGGCCTCGAGGTCGGCGCGAATGTCGGCCCGGTACAGGCTGAACAGGTCGACGTAGGCAAAGACGAGCATCATGGACGCCCAGAGCGCGGCGATCTTGATGCGGGGGTTGATCCACGGGTCGCGGTAGTGAGTCGTGGTGTTCATAGGGCGGTCATCCCGATCCAGCGAGTAGGAAGTCGGCCACCCGGCCACCGATGGCCTCCTCACAGTGTCCCGCGTGCCGGGCGGGCCCATCTGACGTCAGAGTCCGACCTCACAGAAGTCGCGGCCCGCCGCGGCATCCACTCTCCACCGGGCTTCGCGGGCACCGACCCTGTCGCGCGGTGGCTTCACCTGCTGCAAGGGATGGTCGCGTTCGGGCTCGGCCCGAACTCGGTGGATGTAGTGGTGCGGAGCTATGCCGGGGGGTGGAGTGGGAGTCCTTCTTGAGGCTGACGACAGATCCGTCCGGCGCGACCTAGCGTCGCCGGCGGGAGACACCCCCGAAGGATGACCCGTGACCACAACCACCACGAGCGATGGTCTCGGCGTCGGCCGGCACCGCGCCTCGTCGCTCAGCATGGCTGCCCGGGGCGCCGCGGCGGCGACCCGGGTCCTGGGCTTCGGCCTGCACCTTGCCTCTGTCGTCATTTGCCGTCCCGGACGACAGCGACCCCACGGCGTGGTTGACCTGGGTCGCCGAGAACCCAGAGTCGGCGCAGCTGTCCAAGGTCCTGGACGTGCTGTTCGTCCCGTTCATGGTCGGCGGAGTCGTGGTCCACGTCTTGCTGGGTCGCCTGCGGTCACCGCGTCTGGCCTGGGTGGGCGGTGTCCTCTTCGCGGGGGCTGCTCTGGCTGGCGACCCACGAGGGCTACGAGGCGTTGCCCTACGCACTGGTCATCGACGGACCCCTCGATCCCCAGGCGACCGCCGCCGTGATGCTGGAGTCCTCGCCGGCCGATGCGGCAGCCCAGGTCCTCTTTCTCAGCGGTCTGGTCAACGACTGGTTCCGTGACCCCGGCGATGACGAGATCGACTGGACGCTCCCTGTGTACCGCTCCAGCGACTATTCGGTGATGTTCCCCCCGAGCCTGTCGCGCAGAGGACGCACGTCGATGTTCGCGCCCATGCTCAAGAAGGGAATGTCCCACCGGCCTGGCCGCGCCGAGTTCTTGGCGTCGCTCAGCGCGGTAGAGGGTTGGGGCCGGTCGCGGTGACGAGTCGCTGGGGCACCCAGTCATTGACGTGATGGAACCCGTCGTCGAACGGGCCGGCATCGAGCTCGACGGACGCTCTGAGCGACAGTCGGTAGAACTTCACGTGGGTGAAGTCCTCGAACAAGATGTAGGCGGGGTCGGGCGTGCTGTTCGGGCCCTGGAACTGCTGTCCCGTCAGGACGGGCTTGTGGGCTTCCACGAACGCGTCGAAAGTGTCGCCGATCACCACGCCGAGGTGCTCCAGACCCATCTTGTAGACGCGCTGGTGCACGGGCGGGATGAGCTCGATGAGCGGGACGGCTTTGCCGTCAAGGACCTCGAGTGGCGCGGCGGGGACGATCAAGGAGATCGGGCGGCCGTTCCACACGTTCTCCCGATTGCCGACCGCGTGGCGTTCGAGCAGGTTCCGGACGTGCACGTACTGGTCCCACTCCGGCACGCGGACAGCGAGGTGGCTGAGCAGGTACGGGCGGATGTCGATGCCTCGGGCGAGGAGGCGTTCAGCCTGCTGCCCGGCGAACGCGCGATAGTCCCCGATGATGTCGCCCACAGGATCCGCCATCGCCGCCTCCTCTCGGCAGCCACCTTACGACGTGGTAAGTGGGGCCGCGTCAGGCGGCCTTCGAGCACGCGTGACTGTTGCCGCCGGTCGAAAAGGGTGGACAGGCGGCAAAACGACGCACCATCTATGACGCATTGGAGGATTCCTTGCGTCAGGAGTCGACTGGTCGATCGGCGTTGCCGACAGGCGAGGGGCTCGTCGACGGCCAGCAAACTCGCTGAGGGCTGAACCAGTTCTGTCCAGGGCAATCGGCGAGTCGAACGAGTGGAGTCCGGCAGAGTGGTGTACGACGGACCTGAGTGAGCGCGTGCCTCCCACGTAGGCG